>JBOHRQ010000013.1:0-45844 GCA_050732875.1 Gemmatimonadota bacterium
TTTCTCCACGAACTTCTTTTCTACTCATACTGAACTCCTTTGACGTCGGGCCAGCCTCCATGGCTTCGGTTGGCGGAACGGCGACGGCCTGCAGCGGATGGTCTTCGCCCGCGAGGGCCTTTCGCCGCTACCAGTGTCCGGGAAGCGCCCGGTTTCAGCCAACGAGCGGCAGCCAACGCCCGTCCCCGTGCAGTGAACGGTCGCCGGCGCACTGCCTGACGCACCGGGCCGCGGCGGGGCGCTGCGCTCCCGCCGGGAAACGGCCTGGAGGGAACCCGCCACCGGCGCGGCCTCGAGAGGAATCGCTCGGGGGGTGTTGACAAGAAGGCTGCCTGTGCTACAATAACAGCATAGTGCTAAGTTTCTAGCACATGGTGTCGAGCTTTGTCATCGGGGATCACGCCGATGGCAGGGTCGGGATGTTGAACGGATTAATCGGTTCGGTCGTCGGCACCGTTTAGAGAGTCAGCCAGCTACGACCGCAAAGATCTTCGACGCGGGATAGCTGATGATTGAAACCGTGGCCAGCCAGAGGTCGTAGGCCAATGCGTTCGAACCCGAAAGACTCCGCTGGCGTCCAACGGGACGAGGCCATGATCACCGTGTTGATCGTCGACGGCGAGCCACTGGCGCGAGCTCACATCGCGCGCATGCTCGAGGCCCGTCCCGGTTTCCAAGTGGTCGGGAAGCTCTGCAGCGCGGCCGAAGCTGTCGATGCCATTCGCCGCCTGCGGCCGAACATCGTCTTCCTGGACCAGGATCTGACGGACTCCGTGTCCTTCGATCCCCGCGTTCTTCGCGAGGGAGATCCCGCCGCCGTTCTCATTCTCACCACGGCCCAGGAGAATCCCACTCCACGACTCCTTCATCTGCATGCTCTCGACAGCCTGCTCAAGCCCTTCGATGGCCAGCGTTTCGACCGTGTGGTGGGGCGCGCCGGCGCCTATCTCGGTCTGGGCGACCGCCTCACGTGCCGGCACCTGCGGTTGCTGGCGGCTTATCCCCAGGAGAGCGAGGAAGGCGCTTCCTTCCGCGGGGTCAACGCATCCCGTCGATATGCCGATCGCCTGCTCGTCCGCGACGGCGATCGCATCAGTTTCCTCAAGGTTGATGACATCGATCGCATCGAGGCCGGAGCGGGGATTGCCCGCGTGCATGCGGGGGGCCGTGTCCACTTCCTGGCGGAGAGCCTCGACGACCTGGCACGGCGACTCGATCCGCGCCAGTTCCTGAGCGTACGCCGGTCACTGCTCGTGAATCTTGATCGGCTGGAACCCCTGGAGGCCGTGCGCTGACCGGCCGGATTCGCAGGCGGAGGCGGGTCTCCAGCGCGCCCGCCGATCACCGCCTTCATCCGGCCGTTCACAGCGGAAAACCGGCGCTTGGCTGCACCCCGATGGAGCCCTCAGGGAGCGCGGTTGAACGTTCGGCGCCGCGGTCCCACCCTGCATCGCCACCTTCGAGGGGGACACCTGAACTCCATCGAGCCCTCCCTGCACAGTCGTCGTTCCTGGCTCGTGCTGCTCGTGGCCTGCTCCGTCCCGGCAGTGATCGGGACCGTGGTCTTCTACGTCCGCCAGCTTCAGGAGGGCATGCCGTGGTCGTGGGGCGACACCCTCCTTTTCATCGCTCCCTTCTGGTACCTCTGGGCGCTGCTCGCTCCGCTGGTCCTGTGGGTCGGCTCGCGCTGGCCGCTGGACGGGCCGCGCGCCTGGCGGAATACCATCCTGCACGTCCCGGCCGCCTTCGCCACTGGGGCCTTCCATCTCTTCGTCGCCCTCGTGGTGATGCGCGCGGTCGCGCCGGAGCCCTCGGAGTCCACCCTGCTCCAGGCTTACCGCGACTTCGTGGGCGCCTACCTGGAGTTCGAGTTCCTGCTCTACTGGGTCATCCTGGGTGCTGGATATCTGGCGCACTACTACACCCGGTATCGGACCAACGCGCTCCAGACGGCCCAGCTCGAGGCCCAGCTCGCGCAGGCCCACCTGGACGCCCTCCGGGTCCAGCTCCAGCCCCACTTCCTGTTCAACACCCTGCACGCCGTGACCGCCCTGATGGACGAGGACCTGGAGCAGGCGCGAAGGATGCTCGTGCGACTCGGTGACCTCCTCCGCATGACGCTCGAGACCCAGGGCACCCACGAGGTCCCCCTGCAGCAGGAGCTGGAATCCACCGAGCTCTACCTCGACATCGAGCGGGTGCGCTTTCCGGATCAGCTCGAGGTCGAGCTCCTGGTAGACCCGGATGCTCTCCACGCCATGGTCCCCAGCCTGATCCTGCAGCCCCTCGTCGAGAACGCCATTCGCCACGGGGTGGCCCCGCTGCAGGGGGGTGGACGGGTCACGGTGAGGGCCCGCCGGGAAGACGATTCCCTGGTGCTGCAGGTCATCGACAACGGGGCCGGCGGGGACGCGAGGGTCGCGAACGAGGAGCGCAAGGGCATCGGGATGGCCAACGTGCGTGCCCGCCTGGAGGAGCTCTACGGCCCGCGCCAGCGCTTCAGCATCTTCTTTCCGGAGTCGGGAGGATTCGGCGTGCAGCTCGCACTGCCCTACCGCCTCTCTCCCGCCCTCAAACCTCTTCCCGCAGGCGTGTGACGACACCATGATCATGAGACCGATCCGAACCGTCATCATCGATGACGAACCGCTGGCCAGAAACCGCATCGCGCGGCTGCTCGACGGCCGCGACGGCTACGAGGTCGTGGGTCAGTTCGGGCGAGCTCGGGACGGCATGCTGGCCATTCGGGAGCTCGATCCGGATCTCGTCTTTTTGGACATCCGGATGCCGGAGATGGACGGCTTCGAGCTGTTGGCGACGCTCGATCGGGAGACGCCGCCGGTTGTGATCTTCGTGACCGCCTACGCCGATCATGCCCTCAAGGCGTTCGAGTTCAATGCCCTCGACTACCTCCTCAAGCCGTTCGACAACGAGCGCTTCGAGCGCACGCTGGCGCGGGCGAGCGCGCTCATCCGAAGCGAGGACGCACTGGGGCTCAGAGGCGAGCTGCTGCGGCTGGTCAGGGAGCACTGGATGGTCGACAGGGAGTCGAGCGAGCCGCTGACGGGCTCGCATCTGCCCATCCAGCGCCTCGACCGGATCGTAATCCGGGAAGGTGACCGGATCTTCTTCCAGCGGGTCGACGAGATCGACTACATCGAGGCCGCCAACTACAAGGTCCGGATCCACGTCGGCGGCGACGTGCACGAAGTCCGCGAGACGCTCGCCAACCTCGAGGAGCGGCTCGATCCGCAGAGCTTCGCGCGCATCCATCGCGGCGTGATCGTCAACATCGACCGGATCAAGGAGCTCCAGCCGTACTTCAACGGCGCCTACGTGGTGATCCTGGAAGACGGCACCGAGCTCAAGCTGTCGCGGCGGAGACGGGACACGCTGGAGGATCTGCTGGGGAGAACGATCTAGGCGGCGGCTCCGGGAGGAGGAGCACCACGAACTCTTGGCCCGCCAGGCCGGTTCGAGTTCAGTTCGCGGCGCCCTTGTCCTCCACGGTGAATTCCTTCAGCATACCCAACTCGGCTGTCGATTCAGAGATCCACAGGTAGTGGCCTGGTTCCAGATTCACGGTGAAGTAAGCCGTGTGCCCCACCGGCATCTCCTGGGTTCCGCCCAGGAATTCGACCGGGGCGGGAGACCGGAGTCCGTCCACGTTCATCCAGTCCATCCACTGCACTACCTCATCGACGTCCGTGTCGTCCTCTAGGCGGGCCAGATGAACATCGTTTCCCAGACCCACCTCGGGGTGTTCCTGGAAGTGAACAGCCACGGTATGCTCTCCCGGCGTGACCTGCTCATCTATCGTGATATCGTAGTTCGAGAGCGTCATCTCGAGATCGGCTTCCGGTGCTGGCGCGTCCGAGGAGGCATCGGTCACGATCATCTGACGGACCATCCCGAGCGAAGCATGGAACTCCCCATCGGACGTCTTCACATAGCACTCGATGACATAGGTGCCGGGATCCAGCTTCGCGGAGGCCTGAGAGATCCCGCCCGGCGCCACGAGCCCGGTCCCGCCCATCTGCTCGACGGACGAGAGGTACCAATCGGGTAGCAGGCTGCCCAACCTTCTCCCCGCCTCCACCTTGTCGATCGACCCCGCCTTCAGGGAGTACCAGACGCTGTCGAAGGGCGCCGTGACCTCGCGTTTGTAATCCTCTAACGTCTTGCCGTCAGGAAGACGGCTCAGGAGAAGGAAGTGCTCCTCCTGACCCTCGTTCTTCAGCCGGAAGGTCGTCCAGCCGGAGGGAATCTCGGCCGGGGCCTGGAACGCGTAGTCGACCGCCGTAACTTCGGCCACGCGGGCGCCGGGAGGCGGGGGAGCGACTTCTTCGGATGCCGACTCCGGCGCCTGATCACTGTCTGGAGCCTGGCAGGCCACCAGGGTCGCGACGGCAAATGCACCAAGCAGCCATCCCAGTCTTCTCGCGGCGCCCGCCAACCCGCAGTACTTCATCGCTCTACCTCCCAGTGGTCGGATCAGTAACGAGACGACGTTATGCTCACCGAAAACCGTGGAGTTGGCAGGTGACTTGCTGCTCGCCGTCCGGTGCGCACGCGAGAGCTAAGGCGACGAGAAGGAGCGGTAGCCGCCTCGTCATCTCGCTATCCGGAAGGTCCCGCGGGTCCGGAGCGGGGCCGAGTCTCCCTCGCAGAGGACCGGACCCTCGTAGGCGCCGGTCACCGAGGCCGAGTCCACCTCGTCCAGCCACACGGTGAATGGAGCGGAGGATTCGTAGCGATGCCGGCATCGCTCGCCATCCTCGAGCGCGAGGACGACGGGATAGGCTCTGTGCTCGCCTTCGTCGTCGTCGGTCAGGAACAGGAACAAGCTGATCTCGTCGCCGACGAGGTGGAGCGCGAAGACGACATCGTCGTCGATCACCTGACCGGCATCGCCGTTCCACCGGCGGCTGCCGTACGCGAGGTGCCAGGATGCCGTACCGAGCCCGCCCCCGCCCACCGGATTTCCATGCTCGTCGACGAGGATGACCTCCCTCCCCTCCCGCCGGGCGCGATCCCGGCATACGCGGTCTCCGATCGCACAGCGGATGGCCGTCCGGACGCCGTGGCGGACCTGGCGCCGGGCCTCGGCTTCGGCTGCGTTCTGGGCGGCCCGCCCCAGGCTCTCGACAAACTGGGCCTCCGCTTTGTCCGGGGGGAAGAACAGCATTGCGCTGATCAGGACCGCGAAAGAAGCGAAGAGATGCTGGCTACGTCTTTTCATCGCAGGCCTCCGCCGCCGGGCAGCTCTTCCTGGTACGTCAGCTCCTCCACTTCGAATCGACCATCGGTGAGGGTGAGCTTCTGGTCGGAACCGAAGAGGTCCCGCATCGTCCCGCTGAAGCTTCCCTCGATCTCGCCCGTACCGGAGCGCGGCGCGCGCAGATTCGCGACGTCGAGCTCCCCGTCTACGATCTGAAAGAGCGAGGAGCTCTCCCCGCCGGCCATCAGCGGCATGTAGAGGAGTTTCGTGGCGTCCGCGTCGGTCAAATGCATCGACTTACTGTCCTCCCCAGGTTGAAAAGCCACGACGAGAGTGATCCCGCTGCCGTCATACGCGCCGAGCGGGGTGCCCCCACTCCTCGGATCTTCGAACGCGACATCCGGCGTGTCGTAGCCGGTGATCATGACGCGCGGGGCCCCCGATTCCGGCTCGTACCAGAAGGCGCTCGCTTGCGGCTCTCCTCCGACCTCCGCCTAAAGCACGTACCAGATCCGCTCCCTGCCGTCGATCGACGCCTGTATGGTCCCGATGACGCGGTTGTCGCTGCTCGCCAGATCGGTCCCCTGTGCCGCCTCCCGGTCCGCAACGTCGGTGCTCGCCTGAGCGGGGGCCCCGTACGAGCAGGCGCTTGCGCAGAAAAGGATCGTCAGGCACAGCGATCGCCCGATCGACCACCAAAGGCCCATTTCCTTCATGGTCCGCACCTCATCCGCAAGAGACGGATCGACTTCACGAAAACCGAGATGACGACGCTTCACTGGCTAACGCGAGAAATCGTCGGAGGACACCACGGCCTCAGCGGTCATCGGTCGGTTGCGGTGAACGATCCGCTGACGCTCACGTCGTTGGTTCGAATGCCGTCGTTGGTCGTCCAGCCCTCCAGCTCGAAGCGACCCCGGAACCCGGGCTCCACGCTCTCGATCTCACCGATCCTGACTCCGTGACGAACAGCGTCTCTTGATCCGGCCCCATGGCCAGCGACGCGAAGAACGACGGGCTCTCCGCACCGGCCTGACCGCGGACCCGGTCCTCCGACAGGCGGAACACCTCGTAACTGCCGGGCTCGGACGGGCCCCCACGGCCCCACAGGATGAGACACCAGGAGTCCCCGGGCTGTCCACCACTGAGCCATGAGATATGGGTCGTTGGGGTTGTCGGGATCCATCCCGACGGCGGCGTGGCCGATCGTCTTGTTGCCCCCCAGCTCGAGCCGGGACACGGACGAGGCGGCGCTCACCAGCCACGGCACCTGCATGTGGCACCCGATCTGGAGCTCCTCGGTCATCTTTAGCGCCTCGGCGTCGGCGGCCGAGTCAGCTCCGATCGCACCGGGGGCGTTACCCGCCGCCGGGGACGCCTCCGCCACCCCGGGCTGCAAATCGACGACCAGTATGTTGCGCCGATGGAACAGGCCGTCCGCCGAACTGTCCCCCATCATCTCCGACTGGAACGAGGCGTCGGGCTGGATCTGGAGAACAGCCCCCTCGTAGTCTTCCAGGCAGCACCATGAATACTCTCCCCAGCCCGAATCCCGGGCGGCGAGAGCAAAATCGTGGGTGTGGACCTCGACCACCCGCAACGCCACGTGCTCGCCGGGGCCGGGGCGCTCGAAGCCGGGCGCCGACTGCGGCAGACCCACGTCGAGGGCTTTGACGAGCCTGCTCCATGCCTCGTCCTCGTCCCAGTCGTCGGCGTCGAATTCGTCCCACTCGTCCCCGTCCGGAGGGAAGTCCTCGCCGTGGGATTCCCTCACCGCGAGGGAGTAGGAGAAGCCGTCGAGCGGGCCCTGGCCGCTGTAACCGACGCCCAGTGGGCTCAGCACGAAATTGTAGGCGGGAGAGTCCCCGCCCTCGGCGCCAGCCCAGCCGCGAAGGTGGACCCTGAGCGGTTCGTCCAGCGGCATAGCCAGGTCGATCGTGAGGTTCTCCCGCAGCGCCGCGATCAGCTCCTCGGAATTGGTGGCGTCGGCCAGCGCGCCCTTCGGAAGATGGAAACGCGCAACGACGGTGTCGGAGGCCCGATCGGCCGAGTCCTGCGTCGTCGCCGCGCGTGCCGAGTCCTGCGCCGCGAGAGGCGCAACGGCCGAAACGGCGAGCAGCGGAACCAGTCCGATCATCCCGGCTGTTCGCGAGTTCACGAAGTGTCGGCGCTGAGCTTCAAAGCTTTTCTCATCTCATAGCTCCTCACAAAGAAAACACTCGCCCATCGGGGGCATGGCCACGCAGTAGCGCCGCGCTCTCAACGAGGCTGGTGGTCACATCCTTCTCCTTCCAACGATTTGGCGTCCCAGCCCTCGGGAAGCTCTCCAACGCGAGGAAGAGAGTTCCCAATGGCCAGAATGCCGTTGTGGGTAAGGGTTTCCGCTCTGCCGTCCGCTGCCATACGGAACTCCGCTTTGAACGGCTCCACGCCGGGATAGACGGTCGCGGCTATGAAGGCGGTATCCGAGATGGATCTCATGACCCAGGGCATGGCGTCCCCCCACGTCGCGCCGATCGCGAGGTAGCCACAGGCATCGGCCACCCAGAGCCGCCGGGCGGCGGGCCCCGCGTCGCCGGGATCTCCGTAGAGGCCATGGAAACGGGCGAGGTCATCGCGGGGCTTCCCCCGATCGTACTGCACCTCGTGAGCGTCCGCATATGCGGCCTCTTCCTCCTCGATCTGAGAATCGATCTCGGCCATTACGCTGTCCATTCGTGCCATGGTTTCCAAAAACAGAGGGTCACTAAAGGCGGCCGCCGAAGCCTCGCCCAGGGCCTGTAACCGCTCCGGCCTGCCGGACGTCGGTTCCGGCGGGCTTCGGCCCAGGAGAACGCCGGCTTCATCCGGACATACCTCGGAGATCCGGCGACGCAGGCGGTCCTTGACGACGTCCTCAGACGAGCCTCTGGCAGCCAGGACCGCCGCGGCGCCGGCCGGGGCATCGTCGCTCTCGTGAGTCCCACTTCCGCGATCGGCGATCTCGGGGAAGGCCTCCATCGAGATCGTCATGGCGGGAAGCTTCGTCGTCACCTCCATCACCAGGTCCAGGCACGACCTGTCACCGGCCTCGACCCGGTCGATGTAGGTCGCGAAGTAGCGCACCGGGATGTCCACGTTGCACGCCGACATGGCTCTGGTCGCTGCATCGGAGTCCGAACCCATGGAGGCACGGCCCTTCAAGGACGCGCAGGCATAGGCCGGGTTCTCTCCCGCCACCGCCTTTTGCCATGCCTCGTCGATACGATCCTGATACGGATCTCCGACCTGAGGCGCCCCACTCGTCCTCGATGCTCCCGCGGGAGGGCCGGCTTCCAGGGAGGCCGCTTCCGACGATGCTTCGTCCACCGACTCTCCACCTGCACTGCACCCTGTAAGAAGGACGGCCGAGGCCAAAACGATTGCCTGGCGGTTTACCGCAAATAGTCCGGGTCCACCCATCTCGGTCCTCCTAGGAGCCGCTCGGCGCCCCGGTGTTGACCTGGAGATCCGTGACGACGAGCTCTATCTGAAGTCCGTCCGAGCCGATCATCTTCCGCAACTGCTCGAACTGGGACCCCATCATGCGCTCCATCATTTCCCGCTGTTCGGCCGGCATCTGCGCCATCTGGCGGTCCAGCTCCGCGAGCTGCTCGCGCGCGCGGGCGGCCTCCTCCTCCGACACGTTGCCGGAGGGCATCACGCCCTCGGCCTGGATCGTGGTGCGGAAGGGGTGCGGCATGCCCTCGATGGTGCGGTAGTCTTGCATCAGGGCGGTCATCTCGAGCGGTCGCTCCTGACCGTCGCTGGATACAGTTCCTTCCAGGTCCATCCGGCGGAGGAGGTACTCGTCCGTATCGATCCAGAGCGTGAGCGAACGGGGTGTGAAGTTCCCACCCACCTGGGGCGGCACACCGAGATCGATCCCCTGAAAATCATCGACCCGCAGGGCGTGCGCCTTCACGCCGTCGATCGTCTCGGTACCAGCGAGCTCGGCTCGCGCGGCGAGCTGCGGAAAAGCGCGATAGGGATTCATCCCGGTCCGGGATGCCGCGTCTTCATCTGCGGGCACGAAGACCGGATGGCCATCCACCATCCGCTTTTGCATATGGCTCGTCACCTCCCGGCCCAGGATCGAATACGTGATCGTGTAGTCGTCGATCCCCTGGACCCGCTGTTCGTAGCGGTCGATGGTCGTCCGGAGGATGGATTCCGCGTCCTGGGCGGATGCCCCCCAGGGAATTCCGAGCAACCCGACAACAACGATCCCGATCTCCAAAGATCTGAATCGCATTCCGTCTCTCCTTTCGAAGAAGTGCAACCCGAGCATCATGCGAAGACCCGTGATTCTCATATCCTCTACTCGAAGGCGCTGGAGTAGATCAGCCGGAAAGACGCCTCGTACGCGGGCTCGCCCCGGTAGGTGCAGTCGTAATGCAGCCGCACGACGATCCATGGCGCGGTCACGGACTGGTACAGGTTGTATCCCGGCGAGAAGTGGTGGCCGCTCTCCTCGAGCTCGACCTCGAGCGTATCGGTGGCCAGCCCTCGGCTGCGGATGCCTTCCCGGTTCCCCTCTGTTCCCGGACGCGAGCTCGTCCAGACGCAGACCAGCGGCTCATCGGGGTCGGCGTTCTCGTAGTCGAACTCCGTGCCGTACCAGGTGCAGCGCCTGTGCTCCCCCGACCAGATGCAGCCGTCCTTGCCGCGGATCGGCACGTCGGTTCCCTCGCAGATGCGATCCGAGGGCGGATCCCCCTGCTCCCTGCGTTCGTCGACCAGATCCGGGTCCCGGCAGACGGGTCCCGAGCCCACATTCCAGATGCGAAATTCGCCATCCTGCGCGGCCGGTGTCTGTCCGATCGCGCCAGTGGCGAAAAGGAGCACGGCCAGGACGATCGAAAACAGGATCATCTCAAAATCTGCCCGCGAGGTCCGGACACACCTCGGTGACGCGCTCGCGCAGGCGGTCCTTGATGCGTCGCTGTGCGTCGTTCTCCCCGTAGGCGGCCGCGGCCGGGTCGCTGGCCGACATCGTCATGGCGGGGAGCTTCATGTGCATCAATATCATGAAGTTCGAGCATGTCTGGTCGCGGGATTCGACACGGTCGAGGTCCGTCAGGAAATACCGGACCGGGATATCGACATTGCAGGCTTCGAGGGCCCGCGTAGCCGTTCCCGGCTCGGAGGCCGCGGCCGAGCCTTTCATAAGCGAGCACGAGACCGACGGATCCTCGCCCGCGACCGCCTCCCCCCACGCCTCGTCGATGTCATCCTGATAGGCTTCTTCGACCATCGGGGCGCCGCTAGCCTGGGGCGCCGCGGCGATCTCTTCTTCCCCGGGCGCAGGCTCTCGAGACGGCTGCTGACCGTCCGCCTCCGACTCGCCACATGCTAGAAACCACGCGACCAACACCAAAAACAGAATACGCATCAGCTACCTCCTGGCGTGATGCAAACTTCTCAATTGACGGTTGCCGTAAACTCGATGATCCCGGTGTAGGTGCCGGCTGCGGCACCCGTCAAATCGACGCTGACGGCCGAATCGGTCGGTTGACCCGGTAGCCCAAGCTCCACCAACGCGGATCCCCCCGAGGGGAGCAGACAGCCACTGAAACCCGTGGCTGGATCAGCCAACAGGTTCGGAGTGTTCCCGGTCCCGTCGTCACATGCGACGTTCATCGACTCCGGCGGAATTCCGTAGGCCTCAACACGCTGGCGGTTCTGGAGCCTCCGCGTGGCGACGCACCGACAGAGTCTGGGACGCCCCGCTCGGCAAACCGTTGATCGTGCAACACACACCCTACTTTCCGCGCCGAACTTGGTGTTCGTCGATGGCGAGCTGACCCGCGTCGATGGTCACGAACCACACGTATCCGCTGCTGACGTTGGCCACTCCGAACGAGGACGTCGGTGCGCTTGTGAAGAACGTGGCGGTCAACGGAACGCTGAACAGGGCCGGAGCGTGACGGGGAATGAGTTCGAAGCTCACGGAGAGCTGGCCGTTGTCGCTGCCGAAGACATAGCGGAACGTGTACCACCCGGCCTCGGTCACGTCTTGGCCGGCCACCGTGAGGCCGCCTCCCGATTTCGCCACTACGGCGCCGAAGTAGCAGAAGCCGTTTCCGAGGCACAGGGGCGTCGGATCCCCGTCGAGCATCTCCATGCTGGCGACGTATGTGAAGCCGGGGGACGAGCCCGGATCCAGGTAGATGTCCAGCTCCATCACGTAGCCGCTGGGCGGAAAGAATCCGGAGTGGCCGGCTCCGGGAGAGAAGGGTGCGCTGCCCAGGAATCCCTGCATTTTCCAGAAATCGTTGCATCCGCCGGATTCCACCACGGCGTAGCCGCTTCCGGCCGAGGGTTTCAGGGCGCCGTCCTTCTTGTCGACTTGCGTGATGTCACCGCACCATCCGGCAGGTCCTTCGGCCGTCGAGGCGTCGATCCAGCCACCCGTGCCGTGATTGAATCCCTGCTTCCAGGACGGGAACGGACCGTTGGCGTCCGCCGTGGCGGCCGATGGCGCGTCGGCGAGAATACCGTCGGACAGGGACTGGTCGGGCTCGGTGGGCGTCTGCTCACACCCGGCGACGGCCAGGGCGAAAACCACGATCGCGAACTCGCCGAGGGGTCGAAACCAGCGTCCGGAGCGCTTACTCCGGCCAGGTGACGGGTCGCGCGTGGGCATACCATTTGCTCCGTTGCTCGGACATGTCATGAGGGCCTCCTGTCTGTTGGCCAGGCGGCACCGCACCGTCCGGCATCGGAATCCTGGGCTAAGGTCTGACCAGCTGTAACGGCGACGAGCAGCGTGCTGTAGAAGGTTGCCTGGGTTCGCTGGCTAGCGGGGAACATGTCTTCTTCTCCGGTTGTCTCGTTGTTCATCGACCGATGCCTCGATTGAATCAGCAGTCGCCCAAGTCGACGATTCCGATCCACTTCATGCGGCTTTCCGTACTCGAGCTCATGGTCTCGTCGGACCCCGAAACCACCTACTTCCAATCCGCGACCAGATCGTCCGCGGGCGAAGCCTCTATCACGCGCACCGACGATGACCACCATGATTCTGTGCAATCGACACCCGAGTCGGCTCACTGTAAAGCACGTCTGTTTGACCACCGCGCCACCGCCGTTAGATTGCATCTAACGTCCAAAAACCGAGCGGAGAGGCCGATTGATCTCCTTTCACGTTCTGGGCACGCTGCGGGCGCGGGACGGGGATGACACAGGACTCACATCCCTTCTCACCGGTCCCAAGCGGATCGCCCTCCTCACCTACCTTGCCCTCGCCAGCCCCCGCGGTTTTCACCGCCGCGACACCCTTCTGGCCCTCTTCTGGCCGGATCTGGACCAGGCGCACGCTCGGGCCTCGCTCCGTAACCTTCTCTATCAGATTCGCCAGGCGGCCGGGCCGGACCTGATCCAAGCCCGCGGCGATGACGAGATTGGCCTGGCCGAAGGCGCGCTGTGGTGCGATGCGATGGCATTCGAGGAGGCGCTGACGGCGGGTCGCCTCTCGGAAGCGCTCGAGCTCTACCGGGGCGATCTTCTGGAGGGGTTTTTCGTCAGGGATGCGTCGGCCGAGTTCGAGCTGTGGCTGGAATCCGAGCGCGCCCGGCTCCGGCGGCGCGCGTCGGAGGCCGCCGCCGCGATGACGGAACAGGCGGCGCGAGAAGGGAACACCCGCGAGGCAACCCGCTGGGCGCGACGGGCGGTCGCCTTTGATCCTTACAACGAAAGCACGGTTCGTCGACAGATTGTCCTGCTCGATCAGGCCGGAGACCGGGCTGGCGCGCTGGGTGCCTACCGAGATTTCGCAGACCAGCTCGCAACCGAGTTCGAGGCCGAACCCTCGGCCGAGACCCGAGCGCTGATCACCAGGATCCGGGCGCGGGAGGAGGTGCGGCATCCGACTGAGCCGGCTCGGAAGCCGGGTGATACGGCGAGTCCTGGCGGACATGATTCCCCCCCCAGGCCAGCCCAAGCTTCGCCGTCTCCGCGCGGGCGTCCGAGGCGCCGAGCCCTGCTCGCCTCGGCATTCGGCGTGCTTATCGTCGCGGTGATCGCGGTTCTAGCCGCACGAACCAGTCCCGAATCGTCGGCGTCGATGATCGCCATAGGCGAGATCCGCAACTACGCCGACACGGACACCACGCACCTCGGGATGCTCGGCAACATGATCTCCACCAACCTGGCCCGCGCGCCCGGGCTATCCGTCCTCAGCGCCGGGCGCATGTACGAGCTCGCACGAATGGAGAATGGACGTGGCGGGCTGCAGAGCGCGGCTCGCAGGGCGGGGGCGGACGAGATCATCGAAGGCACTCTGTACTTCCCCGGGGATGACGGGAAACTTCGTCTCGAACTGCGCCGGATCGACTTGAGCACGGGTGTCGTGCGGGAAGCCTATCGGGTGGAGGGGGAAGATCCGTTCGCGCTGGTGGATCGCGCGACCGCCCTGGTGCTGGCGGACTTCGACCTGCCCTCCCCCGTCCCGGGCATCGCCAGCGTGACCACGTCTTCGCTCGTCGCCTACCGCTTCTACGAGGAAGGGCTTCGCGCGTACTACGATGGGGACACCAGGGCGGCACAGCGCTTCCTCACCGCCTCGCTGGCCGAGGATTCGAGCTTCGCGATGGCCGCCTATTACCGGGCGCTGAGCCACAAGAAGGTGGACCATGCAGCGTTCCGGCGCGATCTGAAACGTGCGAAGCGCCTCGCGGACAGAGCCTCCGAACGGGAGCGCCTCCTGATTCAAACCGCCTGGGCACGGGTGATGGACGAGCCGCGGCAGCTCACCCTGGCCGAGAGCCTGGTGCGGAAATACCCCTCGGAGCCGGATGGCCACCTGTTCCTGGGAGAGGCGCGGCTCTGGAGCGGCGATTTCATGGGCGCTCTTCCCTACCTGCAGGGTGTTGTCGTCATGGATTCGACGAGCTTACGGGCACCGAATCCAGCTTGCCGCGCCTGTGATGCGATGCGGGACATCGTTACCGCATATCTGCTGGCGGACTCGTTGCCCGCGGCGGAGCGAGAGGCGCGAAAGTGGGTTGCCCTCCAGCGCGATTCGGCGCTCGCATGGCGCTCGCTGGCGTGGGCGCTCGAATACCAGGGTCGCGCCCAGGAGGCACAGGTCGCGCGCAGCATGGCTTCATCCCTCGGGTCGGACAACCCTCGGGATCCGGTCCACCCCGCCGTTCTCGCCCTGCGCGAAGGCGATTTCACGGCCGCCGACAGCTGGCTTGCCCAACTCGACAGAGCCGTCGATCCGCTGGTCCGTCAGAACGTCCTCTGGTATCGGGTTCTCAGCCTGCGCTATCAGGGCCGCTTTGCCCAGGCGCTGGAGGTGGCGCGGGATTACCGGCGCATGATTGAAGAGGCGGCGGTAACGGGCCATCCCGCCGTCTGGGCGCCGATTCTCGAAGCGCAGGTGTTGGTGGAGATGGGTCGGCCTGGCGAAGCAGCCGAACTGTGGGAGGCCATGGCCGTGTTCTCCTACGAGCCTGACTCACCGTCCCGATCGGCGCGCCACCGAGCCTGGACGTTGACCCACACGGCCACTGCGCTGGCGGCGGCCGGCGAAACCGGGCGTCTCCCCACGCTCGCCGACACGATCGAGACACTCGGATCGCTGAGCGCGTACGGCCGGGACCCACGCCTGCATCACTATGTGCGGGGACTTGTCCACGCCGCAGACGGGGATGTAGCCGCCGCGGTGAGCGACTACCGCCGGGCGATATTCTCGACGACCGCGGGCTACGCACCCATCAACCTCGCATTGGGAAAGGCGCTATTGGCGCTCGATCGCCCCAAGGAGGCGATCCCGGTGCTGGGTGGGGCGCTCCGCGGGCCGCTGGACGCGGGCAACCTGTACGCAAACCGCACGGCGATCCATGCGCTGCTGGCACGCGCGTTCGAGGCCGCCGGCCAGGCCGACAGCGCGGCCTTCCACGAGCAGTGGGTGAGCCGGGCGCGCATCGAAGACGAGGCAGATCTTGCGGAGGGCGTGACCCTGAAGTCCCGCTAACGCTCCCCTTGATGCGCCAGCGGATGGGAAACGCGCCCTGATGCGCGGAAGCCGCCCCCGAAAGGGCGGCTTCACACGTGCGCAAAATTGTGTGACCGGGTCTTCGCTACGCGGTCATGCCCGCAAGAACGCTCTCGCCGCTCCGGGCGGTCTCGAGGTTCCGCGCCACCTGTTCCATGTTCACCAGGTTCCACCAGGCCTCGATGTAGTCGGGGCGGCGGTTCTGGTACTTCAGGTAGTAGGCGTGCTCCCAGACGTCGAGGCCCAAAATCGGGATGTGGCCCTCCATCAAGGGGCTGTCCTGATTGGGCGTCGAATAGACCTCGAGCTCGGCCTCGTCGTTCATGACGAGCCACGCCCATCCGCTGCCGAACCGCGCGGTCGCCGTCTTGGTGAACGTGTCGCGAAAGTCGGCCAGCGAGCCGAAGCTCTCCGTAAGCGCTTTCCCGAGATCTTCGGTCGGGTCTCCGCCCCCCTTGGGGGACATGATCCCCCAGAACAGGCTGTGGTTGGCGAAGCCCCCGCCGTTGTTTCGGACGGTGGTGCGGATCTCTCCGGGCAGGGCGTCGACGTCGGCGAGGATCTCCTCGATCGGCTTGTCGGCCAGATCCGAATGCCCCTTCAGCGCCTTGTTCAGCTTTTCGGTGTAGCCCCCATGATGCTTGTCGTGGTGGATGCGCATCGTCTGCTCGTCGATGTGCGGCTCCAGCGCGTCGTAGCCGTACGGCAGGTCGGGAAGCTGAAATGGCATGGCTGCTTCCTTCCGTTGAATGTCCGAATGACAGGTGCGATTCTGATTTCAGCTTAGCGAAACATCCGTCGGTCCGCCGTTGGATATCTGACTCCGATCGCCGATCGAGGCTCCGGTCTCGGGATCGAAGAAATGAAGACGCGCGGGATCGAAAGCGAGCGCGATCTCCGAGCCGGGCTCGGGGAGTGGCTGCGGGGCGACGCGGGCGACGACCGGGTGGTCGCCGGCCCGGGCGTGGACGAAGACCTCGTTCCCCATCGGTTCCACGACATCCAGGATGAAGCGCGCGGTGCCGGACTCGTCGCCCACCGGCGGCCCGCCGTCCGCCACACCGACATGCTCGGGGCGCACCCCGAGGGTCACCTCTCGTCCTCGCCAGAATTCCAGCGCCTGCGCCCGCTCCCCATCCAGGTCCAAGTCGAACGCGCCGCCCGCCGCCCGGAAGCGGAACGCGTCCCGCTCCGCGATCCTCCCCGCGAAGAAGTTCATCGCTGGGCTCCCGATGAAGCCCGCCACGAAGCGGTTCACAGGGCTCTGGTAGAGAGCCAGCGGGGCATCCACCTGCTGGATCTGGCCGGCATCCAGGACGACGATCCGCTCGCCCAAGGTCATCGCCTCGACCTGGTCGTGGGTCACGTAGATCATGGTGGCACCGAGCCGCCGGTGGAGACGGGCGAGCTCGGTCCGCATCTGGACCCGGAGCTTGGCGTCCAGGTTCGAGAGCGGCTCGTCGAAGAGGAAGACCTTCGGATGGCGGACGATGGCCCGGCCCAGCGCCACCCGCTGCCGCTGCCCACCCGAGAGCTGACGGGGTTTGCGGCCCAGGATCGCGTCCAGCCCGAGGATCCCCGCCGTCTCCTCCACGCGACTACCTATCTCCGCCTTCGCCATCTTGCGGAGCTTCAGGCCGAAGGCAAGATTGTCATGGACCGACATGTGCGGGTACAGCGCGTAGTTCTGGAACACCATCGCGATGTCCCGCTCCTTCGGTGGGACGTCGTTGACGAGCCGGTCGTCGATGTAGAGGCGCCCCGCCGAGATCGATTCGAGTCCCGCGATCATACGCAGGATGGTGCTCTTACCGCACCCCGAGGGCCCGACCATGACGAGCAGCTCTCCATCGGCGATCTCGAGGTCGGCGCCGTGGACGGCGACGAACTCCGAGCCGTTCCGGTAGACCTTGCGGACGCCTTCGAGCCTGACGCCGGCCATCTAGGGCTCGCCGGCGGCGGCCACCTGCTCTACCGTCCTCCTGCCAAGGGTTCCTGACGCGATGACAGATTCCATCCGCTTTTCCGAGGGCTTCCTGTGGGGCGCCGCGACCTCCGCCTACCAGATCGAGGGCTCGCCGCTGGCCGATGGGTCGGGCGCCTCCATCTGGCACCGGTTCTCACACACTCCGGGACTGGTCACGAACGGAGATACGGGCGACGTAGCCTGCGACCACTATCGGCGCTGGCGCGACGACGTGGCTCTCATGCGCGAGCTCGGCCTGAACGCCTACCGCTTCTCGATCGCCTGGAGTCGCATCTTACCGGAAGGGTCCGGGCGGGTCAATCCGGCCGGCGTCGACTTCTACGCGCGGCTCGTGGACGCGCTCCTCGAAGCCGGGATCCGGCCCTGCGTGACGCTGTACCATTGGGACCTCCCTGCCTCGCTGGACGATCGGGGAGGGTGGCTCAACCGCGACGTGGCCGGCTGGTTCACGGACTTCGCCACCGCCGTCTTTCGGGCGCTCGACGATCGCGTCGAGATGTGGGCCACGCTGAACGAGCCGTGGGTCGTGGTCGACGGCGGCTATCTGCACGGCAAGCTGGCGCCGGGCCATCGCAGCCTGTTCGAGGCGCCGCGGGCTGCCCATCACCTGCTCCTCGCCCACGGCGCAGCGGTCGAAGTCTATCGGGCGGAAGGGCATCACCGGATCGGGATCGTGGTCAACCTCGAGCCCAAGCACGCCGCCTCCGAGGACGAGGGCGATCGCGCCGCGCGCGACCGGGCCGACGCCTACATGAACCACTGGTTTCTCGATCCCGCGCTCCTGGGCAGGTACCCGGACGCGATGCCGGAGATCTTCGGCCCCGCCTGGCCAGACTTCCCGGCCGTCGACCTCGAGCGCATCCAGCAGCGGCTCGATTTCGTGGGCGTCAACTACTACACGCGCAGCATCGTGTGCGACGCGCCTGTGGTTCTGCCGCCCCGGGCCGGACGCCTGATCGTACCCGACCGCACGCACACCATGACCGGCTGGGAGGTGTATCCGGAGGGGCTGACCGAGACGCTGGTCGCGGTCCGCGACCGCTACGGCGACCTCCCCATCTACGTCACCGAGAACGGCGCCGCCTTCTACGACCCGCCGGTCCTGGACGGGGATCGGCTTTCGGACCCGCTGCGAGTCGCCTACCACCGCGACCATCTCCGGGCCGCCCTGCGGGCGATCGAGGCGGGGATCGACCTGCGCGGCTACTTCGCATGGTCTCTCCTCGACAACTTCGAGTGGGCGCACGGCTACTCGATCCGCTTCGGTCTGGTGCACGTGGACTACGGGACGCAGAGGCGGACACCCAAGGAGAGCGCGCGGTTCTACTCGGAGGTGATAAGGACGAACGGCGGGTCGCTGCGGGATTAGGCGGGCTTACCCGGCTTGGCTCCGCACTGGTGTCCAGGATCGATCTGTGTCCCAATGGTCAGGCATCAGCCTCCCAGTCTTCACCGGTAGCGATGATGTCGCCGTGCACGGTCACCGTACCGGCGAGAAAACCGAAAATCCCCCCGGCTGTCGCGTCCCCGTCGAACGGGGTGAGCTTTGCGATCGGCTTGCCGTAGCGGGTGATGATGATTTCCTCGCGGGCCTGGACGACCCGCTCAAGGTAGCTGTGCCAACCGTTCTTCATCTCGCTGGACGATACCTTCCTGGGTGTCTGCTTCTTCTTGCCCTTCATATCACCTTCCGGTTCAGCGCACGATGCTAAAGGCCTCGCGACGATCCTTCCCGAACCGGTACACGGCGAAATCATCGTCGAAGGTAGCCACGCGACGGAGGCCGAGGCGCTGCATCACCGCGAAGCTCGTGCGATCCACGATGGAAAAATCCTGGTCCTGGAACGCCTCGCCAATGGCCCACGCCGAAGCGAGATCGGCGGCACCCACCGGCTCCAGCTCGGCGACTCCACTCCGCAGTCCATCCCAGAAGCGCTCGGCCGCGCTCCGGTGGAGCCTATGACGAAGCAGCAGCCACGCCTCCACCAGGATGTGATCGGTGGTGAAGAGACGATCACCCGTGGAGAGGATTTCGCGCGCGCACTCGTTGCTTCCATCGCCCCGGTCCGCCGCGGCATACCAGACGGTCGTGTCGACAAACAGACTCACTCGGTGCCGCCGGACCCATAAGGAGATCGATCAAGCCGCTCGGCCGACACTGCCTCGCCAACCATCTCGTCCTTGTGCGAGGCCACATCGGACCCGCCCGAGTCTCCCAGATCGAACACGAGCGAGGGATCGGACCTCGGTTGCGAACCGCTCAGGTCCTGGGCGAGCAGGCGGCGGATGTATTCGGCGAGGGAGATACCTAGCTCCGCCGCTCTCTTCCGGGCCCGATTTCGAAGCTCTCGGTCCAGCGTGATCTGCGTTCTTATCATGGTGTATACATCATAATGTAAACTACTCGTGGCGCGCCACCAAGGCCGGAGGCATTGGCTGCACCCACGCGGCCTCGTACTCGACCTCACCTTCGACCGGGGCGTTCTCCTTCATCTTCGACGAGATCACCTTGGCGCGGACGTAGAGCTCGTCGCCGAGGAACAGGTACCCGGCGCGCGGGCCCTCGACCTCCGCCAAGACAAGGCCGACCTCTTCCGGGAGATCGGCGTGGACCGAGGTCCCGATGAACAAGGTCCGGTAGCTCACCCCCGCCTCGGGGCGGATCACGACGACGAGACCATCTTCTCCCCGCTGGATCGAGTCGAGCTCGACCCCGCTCGACGCGTAGAAGTCGCCCGCCAGCATGGCCCCTATCAGGGCCTCAGTCGAGAGCGTATCGGCCCGAACCACGACCCACCCGCGGCCGGGTCGCGCTCCCCCGGGGCCGCTTCCGTGGTAGTCGTGGGTGTCGTCGGTACCGACGCCGTAAAGAATCCCGGCCCCCCGGCGGAGCCGATCGGTGAGCGCCAGGTCCCACATCCGGTCCGTGCTCGGGTGGAGTGAGTCGCCCGCGTTGTGGACGAGGAAGTGGCCGTTGTAGACCTCGAAGAAGGCCGGCCCGTCCGGATCGACGGCGGGCATGCCGGCCAGATGCTCGGCTTCCACCGCCCACACGTAGTTCGGGTGATTGACCTGGGCGAACATCAGCCGACCGCTCGTCCGGCCCTGCTCCCTGATCGCGAGCACGTCGTTGGCGATGACCTCGGCGACGCTTTTGCCGCCCTGGGGCGGGATGGTCTCCACCAGGTTGGCCCCGTTGACGTGGATCTGCTTGTCCTCGAAGGAATCGCTGATCTCCTCGCCCGGCACGAGCAGGAAGCGGTTCGGCTCCTCGAACCGGGGCGCGATCTCGGACGGCGAGCGCAGCCGGACCTCGAGCGTGTCGCCGGCCTCGCGGGTCTCGAGCCACCCCTCGCCCATCACCTCGCGAACCGCCTCCAGGTTCGCTCCGCGGCTCCCGGCCCAGGCGGCGTCGATCCAGCGGATCTCGTCGGGGACGATGTTGTGGTCGGTCATGGCCAGGAAGTGGTAGCCGTGGCTTTTGTACCAGTCGATGGCGAGCTCGGGGAACTCGTCGCCGTCGCTCCACAGGCTGTGCGTGTGGAGGTTTCCCTTCCACCAGCGGGGGCCGCCCCCCGGCGAGGGTTCCTGGGCGATCAGCGGTGCGGCCGTCACGGCCGATAGGGCCGATAGGGCGAGGATGGCCAACGCCTGTCCTTTACTCCGTGGCATCGCGCGGCTCCGCGTCTACGATCGTTCGCGCATAGTGTCATCAATGTAGTGGCGCTGGAGGAGGAGGCCGCACGACGAGCGCCGGCAATCGGACCTGCGCACGGCTCTTACTTGCAATGCGGTCGCTCACGGCCCTATCGTCCATTGACTCGAACGGCGAGCCTCCCCCAGGCACCGATGGAAGCACATATCCACCGACCACCACGACCACTCCTATGGGGAGCCGTGCTTCTCTACGCGACGACCTCGAGCGGGGTCGATCCGCTTCATGCCCAGGAGCGCTTTCATCGGCTCTTCAACGCCGACGACGGCCTGAACCCGCCCTCCGTTCGGAGCCTCACGCAGGACCGCGCCGGCTTCATCTGGATCGGGACCGAAGGTGGGCTCTTCCGATATGACGGCGTGGAGATGCGCCGGTGGAGTCCCTCGTCGCTGGATCGGGCGATCACCAGGGTCGTCGCGTCTCCGGAGGGCGCGGTCGTCGCCCTTCGTCTGCGCGCGCTGTTCACGATCACGTCGGTCGGCGCGGAGCCGGTCTGGGGACCCGACGGGCGGCCGATCGAGAATGCGCGCGATGTGGCGTTCGATACGGCAGGCGGCCTGTGGGTCGTTCGAGAGGGAGAAGTGTGGCGGCGGACGGCCGGAGACCAATGGGCACGGCAGTCGCTTCCGCTGGCGGACGGTGAGCGGCCGCGGCTCGTTCGGACGCACGACGGGGACGCGGTCCACCTGGTAACGAACCTCGGTGTCTGGCGGGTCGCGCCGGGGAAGGCCCCCCAAGAGATCCTGCCCAACCTGGAGGGTTTCTTCGGCTTTCCAGCAGTGCTTGTCGATGTCCATACAACATCGGATGGGCGAGTCCTCGCGCTGTCTTTCCTGGGTCGTGTCGTTGAGCTCACGGAAGGTCCCAGAGAGCTCTTCCGAACGGACCACCTCGGCGCCTCCGGAAGAGCCGTCGCGATCGCCGACCGCGGCGGCAGACTCTGGGTCTCGATCGATCGCTACCTGGTCGGCTGGCGCCCCGGCGAGCCGACCGTCGTCCTGGGCCGGGACCAGGGCATCGAGAGCGGTGGCCCGCTCCTCGTCGATCACGAGCGGAGCCTGTGGATGGGTTCGTTCGTGGGCCTGTACCAGTTCCCCGAGCCCGAGACCCCCTTCTGGACGGAGCGCAGCGGCCTGCCTTCGAGCCACTCGCGCTATCTGGCCCGCACCGGTGACACGGTGTGGGTCACGACGTGGTATGGGCCCGGCTACATCCGGCGAGGGCCGGAGGGATGGCAGACTGGACGGGTCTCTGGGTGGACGCCGACGCGCCTCTTCGTGGACTCCCGGGGCGTCCTCTGGGCCGGGAGCGACAACGGGCTCCTCGAAGTGCGGAACGGACGGGTCGCCCGTCGCCATCTATCCGGGTTCGTCGGCCTGTCCGGGTTTCACGAGATGTCGGACGGGACGATCTGGCTCGCAACGACCGTCGGCCTCTTCGTTGCCGATCCCTCGGGTGGCGGCCTTGAGGAGGTGCCCGTTCCTGGGTTCAAGGGGGACCCAGCGACGGAAGACGCCCTCATCGTGGACAGCGAGGGGAACCTCTGGGTGTCCAGCGGCGAGACCATCTGCCACGCACAGGTGGATCGCCTCCGCTCGTCCGCCGGGGCCGAGTGGAGCTGCGAGACGATACCGGGCATCGTCCACGTGAGCGGCGGCGGGCTGGTCGAGATGCCGAGCGGGGCGCTCTGGCTGTCCACGAACCGGCTCGGCGTCCTGCGTCGCGCCGAGGATCGGTGGGAGCCCGTGCCGGGCGTCCGGACGCTTCCGTCACGATCGATTCTGAGCCTCGTGCCCTCCCGCTCCGGCGGGGTCTGGGTCGTGGGCCACGGAGCGTTTCTGCGGGTCACCGAAGCGGTCGACGACTC
Source organism: Gemmatimonadota bacterium (assembly GCA_050732875.1). GTDB lineage: Bacteria > Gemmatimonadota > Gemmatimonadetes > JACCXV01 > JAHWKZ01 > DASRVA01. The sequence continues at coordinate 22,815 of JBOHRQ010000013.1, forward strand.
GTTGGGATGGGAGGTCCGGGAGCGCCTCACCGCCTGGCACGGACTGCCGGTCACGAGCGGCACCCACCTGCTCGAGGATTCCGACGGCGGGATCTGGGTCACGACATCGCTGGGCGTGGTTCACGTGCCGGCGCCGGCGCGCTTCGCGACGCTCGGCCCGCCACGAGTGGCTCTGGTCGATGCGCGCGTCGACGACCAACCGGTTCGCCTCCGATCGACCCTGGAGCTGCCTTACGACCGGAATCGCCTCGAGCTTCGCTTCGCCGCGCTCTCGTTTCGCGATCCATCCCTCATCCGCTACCAGGTCCGGCTCTCGCCCAACGAACCGTGGATGGGCACCGCCGGCGCGCCGTACTTCCGCTGGGTCGATCTCCCCCCCGGACAGTACGCGGCCGAGGTCCGGTCCTCGCTGGACGGGAAGAACTGGAGCTACGCTCCGGCGCGCTTTTCCTTCCGTGTCGCTCCCCCCTGGTATCGGGAGCCGTGGGCCATGACCCTCCTTCTCGCCCTGACCGCTCTCACCCTCTACGGCGCGTATCGGCTCCGCGTCAACCATCTCCTCGAGCTCGAGCGGCAGCGGACCCGGATCGCCATGGACCTCCACGACGAGATCGGATCGGGCCTCGGCTCGATCGGGATCCTCTCCGGTATTCTGACCACGGACGGCCTCGATCCGCGTGAGGAGCGCCGCATGGCGCGCGAGATCGCGGCCACGACCGGCCAGCTCGGCGCCGCGCTCTCCCAGATCGTGTGGGCGCTTGATCCCAGGGTCAAGACGATGGAGGAGGTGGCCGCCAGGCTGGCGGAGCTCGGTCGCCGCCTGTTCGCCGGCGACACGGTCGAGTTCGCGACCAGCTTCCCCGAGCGGTGGCCGGAGGCGCGGCCATCCCAGCTCGTCCGCCGGAACGTGGTGCTGATCGGGCTGGAAGCGCTGCACAACGCGGCCCGTCACGCCCGGGCGGACCGCGTGGAGCTACACGTATCCCCCGACAAGGGCGAGCGGTGGAAGCTCGAAGTCATCGACGACGGCGTGGGCCTGCAGGGGGATGGCGCAGGTGCGACCGGTGTGGGGCTGCGCAGCATGCGACGCCGGGCGGGAGAGATCGGCGCCGAACTCACGTGGTCCAGCCCGGACGGGAGAGGAACCGCGGTCAGGCTGACCTTCCGGCCGCGCGGGCTGACCGGGCCAAGGTATCGTGGGATCTCGCGCGCAGCGCGGGACGGAGCGTGAGAAATCCGATCATGTGGGACAAGTCCGGTGGCGTCGGTGGTGACGCAAGCGTGCCGCGCCGCCCCGCGGGAACCGCTGCAAGCCTCCGTCGCATGATCATGCGATGGGTCCCGCGTCCCCGCCCGCTCAAATTGGGGCGACCAATGTGTGACCTCGACCCCACACGGGGTTCCACCCATCCCGTGCCACCGCGAGCCGCATGACGATCCGGGTCGCCAGCATCGAGGACGACGGCCGCTACCGGGCGAGCCTGGACGCCCTGATGCGACTCAGCCCCGGCATCGAGCTCGCCGGCAGCTTCGCCACACCGGCGGCGGCGCTCGAAGCGCTCGAAAGGACGGGATCAGCGACCGCCTGGGACGTCGTCCTCATGGATCTCGAGCTCCCCGGGATGAGCGGCATCGAGGCGACCCGCCACATCAAGCGCGTACTCCCCGCCACGCCCGTGGTGGTCCTTACCGTCTTCGAGGAGCCGCCGTTGATCCTCGAGGCGATCTGCGCGGGCGCCGACGGCTACCTCACCAAGAGCACCCCTCCCGACGAGCTCCTCGCCCAGATCCGTGCAGTCGTGCATGGCGGATCGCCCCTCACGGCCGGCGTGGCAAGCACCGTGCTGGATCTCCTCCGTCATCTGGAGCCGCCGGGGCCACCGGGCCAGGACGGCTCCGCGCCGGGGCTCACCCTCACCGCACGCGAGCAGGAGGTCCTGCGCTGCCTGATGGCGGGGATGGCCTACAAGCACGTGGCCGCCCGCCTCGACATCAGCATCGACACCGTTCGCACCCACATCCGCCACATGTACGGGAAGCTGCAGGTGCACTCCGTCGCCGAGGCGGTGACGCGGGCACTGCGGGAGGGCTTGGTCTAGCCGGCAGACCCGTCCGCGCGAGGTACAAGCCACCATTGACCTTCGACCTTCTTGACGCGAGTGCATGCATGTGCTAGTCTACATGCATGCAGTACACCATCCGGAAGATCCCGAAGCGCCTCGACAGGGCGATCCGCGAGCGCGCTCGCCGCGAGGGAAAGAGCCTCAACCGGGTGACGATCGAGGCCCTCAGGCTGGCCTTCGGACTCGACGGCGAGAGTATCAGGCGCCGTGATCTCTCTGATCTCGCCGGCACCTGGAAGGACGATCCGGAGACGGAGCAGGCCCTGGCCGAGCAGCGACGCATCGAAGCCGATCTCTGGACATAAGACTCGCCCTCGACACAAACCGCTACACGGACTTCGCCAGGGGCGACAAAGCGCTCGCCGATCTGCTCGAGTGCGCAGAGCGCATCCACCTGCCATTCATTGTACTTGGGGAGTTGCGTGCCGGCTTCGCGGTCGGCCGTCGTGGCGCCGAGAACGAGCGGCGCTTAAAACAATTCATTGCACGCCCCGGTGTCGATCTGCTTTTCGCTGACGACGCGACGACGCATCACTATGCCAATCTATTCCGGCAACTCCGCGAAGCGGCCCTCCCGATTCCCACGAACGACCTATGGATCGCGGCTCTCGTCGTCCAACACGATCTCGCCCTCTGTTCCCGCGACGAGCACTTTCGAAACCTGCCGCAAATCCCCCTCGTCTGAACGGACAAGTCAGGCCGCGAATCTTCGTGAGGTGATCACGCGTTGCCAGGGGCCACCAGGAGAGGCTGCCACCCTCTCACAGAAGCTCGCACCTGTGGCTGAGCAGATGGCTCAACAACTGGCGGCGCTTCACAGCACGAGACGTTCCTCAATGAATCGATCTCCGGCCGGACGAAAGCGGGCTCTCCGTATCGCATCCTGGTAGTCGCGCTCCAGCGCATCCTCAAGCAAACGGCAAGGCGCTCGACGACATTGGTTCAGAATATAGCAAATGTGCTATGAGGCGAGAGAGTCAGCAGTGCCTCGATGCAGGCCATGTGGAGCATCTGTATCGGGTGTCCTACCGGCCACACTCGCGAGCGCCCGCCCGGGCGTTAGCTGACCGACCGAAGGTTCTCTCGTTTCAGGATTAGCCTGGCGGTGGGACGCCGAGATCCTTGCAGATCTTCCTGGCCAGGATATCTCGAATCTCGACGTGCCGGGGTATGGCAGAACGCTTACCCGAAGCGGGATTGTGCCACCAAGAGTGTTTAGCGCCCTCTCGAAGAAGTTCGCACCCGTGGTTGCGCAAATGGCGCAACAACTGGCGACGCTTCATAGCGCGAGGCGTTCTTCAACGAACTCGCCTCCAGCCGCGTTGCGGGCTTCTTCACGGTTGAACTCGAGAGCCTCCGCGAGGATCTCGCGGAGGCTGGCCATGAGTTCGGCCTTCGAGCGTTCCTGGCAATTGACTCCAGGCACCTCTTCGATCCAGCCGACCCACCAATCCCCATCCTGCTTGATCACTGCTGTGTATTCGGTGTTCATGGGCAAAATATCCGGAAGGTCGTGGACAATGGTCGCTCTCGAGCAACACAAGGAAGCGCATTGGAGGCAGAAACATAGGACTGTCGTCTAAGCGGGGCAAAAGCCCAGGCCGGAGGGTCGCATCTCCAGACCTCACTCTCGAGGACCCGAAGCATAGCCTCGGATCGAAGGAACCCGGCTTCAGCCATATTCTCGAGCGAGGGCGGCTCGTCCCGCGCGGATGAAGGCCCTCGTCCGGGCAAGCTGGTCCAGCCGCTCGGCAGGAATCAAGACCAGATTCCGCTCGATCTGGCTCCACTCGCCGAGATCGGTCCCTTCGAGCGCCACCCGCAGCTCGAGGCCGCAGATTCGCACGAGTCTCCGGAGCATCTCGAAGGACGACCAGGCGCGACCGATCCCCAGCGTGAGTTCAGCGGACCGGCGGAGACTTCGTTCATCGGAAGGATGCACATGTCGCTGGTGGTCAGGATGATCAACGGCCACATGAGTCATACTAGAACACCAAGACCCGCACAGGAACATGGCTTACTCCTTGCTGCTGATCTACTTTGACGAATGACCATGAATCACACGGATGAGAGCTCGGTCGAGGTCCTGTCAATCGAGGAGTTCGAGCGGCTTCCGGACGACGGCTGGCGCCGGGAACTGGTCCGCGGGCGGGTCGTCAAGGAGCCGCCGGCCGGTTTCCGACACGGCGGGATCGCCGGCACCATCGTGGGCATCCTCCATGCGTTCGTGAGCGGGAAAGGCCTCGGAAGGGTGGTCACGGCGGAAACGGGCTTCGTGCTTTTCGACGAACCGCCGACAGTCCGTGCCCCCGACATAGCGTTTGTTGCCCGAGGCAGGCTGACCTTCGATCCCGACGGTTTCGCCCCCATCGCTCCCGACCTGGCGGTCGAAATCGTGTCCCCCTCCAACACCATGCCGGAGATCCACAGCCAGGTTGTGGACTATCTGGACGCCGGGACGCAGCTCGTCTGGGTTGTGGAGCCCCGTTCCAGAAGCGTCACGGTCTACCGCTCGCTCAAAGAGGTCCGCCTGCTGACCGGGGACGACGAGATCGATGCCGGAACCGTCCTACCGGGCCTGCGGCTGAAGGTATCCAGAATCTTCGAAGATTAGCTCCCTTCCAGCCGTTCGAGCAGTCTCCTCAGCGTCGGAAGCGTGACCCGGTCCCTCTCCCGGTCCGCCGCCTCCTTGGAGCGGATCACATCGGCGAGCGCGGACACTGAGACATCGGTGCCGCGAATCGTGATCCTCATCGCCCGACGGGAGAGGTCCGCATAGCCCTGCGTGCCCGCCGGCACGAACGACCGTTCGAGGTCGCCATGCTTCGTCGTCAGGTTGAGGATCTCGACCCGCGAGAGCAGTTCCGGAGACCGGTCGAAAGGCAGCCCGCCGGGCTCGCCTTCCCTTCGGACATTCGCCTCCAGCTGCACCAGCGCGGCCGCCAGTGCAGCCAGATTGGCGGGAGTCCGCCCGGGGGTGATGTCCACGTCGGTTGTCACGTAGGGTGAACCATGCAGGGTCCCCAAGGCCCCCGATCAGAACGTATCGGGCGCCGCATCCCCTATCCCTTCCACGTTCCCTGCATCACGCCTTCGATGTAGGCAGCACGGTCACACCGGGGCTCGCCATCGGCCTCTATCGCATGATTATGCGATAGCGAAGGCCGACGACCTCATGATAGCGTCCATCCCAGTGGGAATACGCGCCTCCGAGAGCGTTGAAATGGCATCGCGCGCCTTTCACGCGAGTCCTGCACGATAGGCTTCGAGAGGTGGTGAGACTTTTGTGAGCCCGGAATACGAGAATGAGCATGATGATCGGATCGTCACACGAAGCAGCTTTTCGAGCACATAGACATCGGTGGGCTGCGCTGACCGCAGGCATCGTCTGCGCGATCGCCTTCTCGGCGGCCCCCGCTCCGGCGCAGATCTCCGAGTTGGAGATTGTGGATAGCCATGGCGAGGCACTGATCCGCAACCCTTCCCAAAAGGAGTTGAAGGTCGAGGTCGCCCTATGGGAGTCCGACGAGACAGGCGAGCGGGTCCGGCTCCTCCAGCCGGCTCGCGCCAACGTCTGGCCGACCCAATTCCACCTCCGTCCGGGAGAGGTGCAGACCGTCCGGTTCCTGCTCCCCGAGGGCGCCTATGCCCCCGATACTCTGCTTCGGCTGGAGACCCGCCTGGTCCCCGTTCCTCCGGAGACTCAGGAGTCGGCGGAAGGAACCAGCGCCCGATTGATCTTCGCGACCCGGATCCTTTCCAAGGCGTGGGTTCGGTGAGAGCGCCGGGCATCCCGTTCGGATGGCAGACCAGCCTTATGGCTCTCACGCTGCTCCTTGCCCACAACGCGGTTTCCTGCCTCGCGCAACAACCGATCCTCGAGGTTCGACTCGCCGGTGTGGGGCAGATCCTCGTGCAGGGCCGGCTCACTTCGGACGGCACGCTCGAGCTTCCCGTTGCCCCCATCGAGGAGCTGACCGGCGAAGATCTGGGCGAGATGCCGTTCCTCTCGATCGAGACCCTCTCGGAGGCCCTGGGCCCACAGGTCGAGGTCGACTACGACCCCCGCCGGGCGCTCCTGCTCCTGCGGGATCCGCTGGGAAGCCTGGCCGCCACGCAGGAGCTCCGCGACATCCGGCAGGCCGAAGCGCGGGGCACGCCTGCCAACGTTTTCAGCGGCGGGCCCTACGGCGCGCTCACCGCGGACATCGACGGTGATCGGCTGCTGGAGGGCGGCTGGTCGTTCGGGTGGCTCGCGCTCAGCGCCGCCCACTCGACCTTGAGCGGCGGCCGGTGGGGGCTCTCCGTCCGGCCGCTGCCCCGTACCTGGCTCACCTATGGGGACAGCGAGGAGGGGAACGCCCGGTTCGGCCTCCGCTGGGCCGGCGGACGCACCTTCGTGCGGACTTCGTATGTACCTGCCACCGAGAAGTTCCGCGGACAGGCGGCGACCTCGTTCGGACGCTGGACCGCGTTCCTCCAGGAGGACGGGAGCGCTGCGCTAACCTTCCGTACGCCCCGATCGGGCCAGATCACGGTGGCCCGGACGCCCGACCAGTACTCGACCCGGCTGTCGTTCGGGCGGAACCCCTCACCCTTCAACCTGCCCGTAGTTCGTTGACGCAAGTCCGAACAAGGAGGAAAGCAATGTTTCGGAACAGCTGCAATCTTACTAGCTTCATCGCGACCGGCCTCCTCGTGATGGCTAACTGGACACCGGTGGCTACGGCTCAGACATCAGACGCTGGAACGATCAATGCAAGTGTTACCGTTCAAGATGCTTCGGTGACCGTCACCCCCAACCAGGATCTGCAGTTCGGCACGCACTTCGCTACGGAGGGATCGGTTCAGAGCGAGCAGTACGGCAACTGGTTTGTCCAACTCGACAACACCACCACAACGCTCGATTACACGATCACCCAGCTCCCTGCTTCGCTTGTACTCACTACAAACCCGGACGTATTCGTCCCCATCACATACGGAGCGAATTCCTTAATCGCACAATGTGATGATGGGAGCGGTAATCAGACTCTCCCGATGGCCGATCCAGCCGTTGGAATCAGTAATTGTCTGCCAAATGGTGGTGGCACTGCTGGCCCGGGAGTTGGAAACGTGTCGATCGGACTGAATCTCTTCGCCGAGAGCGACCCAACAACCTTGGTCACGGTCGATCTTACCGGGGCGGCGGCCGGCACCTACACAGGCACGATCGAGTTGACGGCTACAATCAACTGAATCGGTCCGCGGCCCGACCTTGGACGTTCAGAAAACCCGGGTTGACCAGCCGGAGCGAGCGAGGAGGGTCCAGCGGGTCCAAGGGCGATATCACCCCTTCACGCTCCCCAGCATGACCCCCTCGATGTAGTACCGCTGCAGGGCCAGGAAGAGAACGAGCACGGGCAGCACGGTCAGCACCGACCCCGCCATCATGAGCTCGGTGTCCTGGGCGTGCTCGCCGGCCAGGTTCGCCAGCGCCACGGGGAGCGTGTACATGTCGCTGTCGGTCAGGACGATCAGGGGCCACATGAAGTCGTTCCAGACGGCCAGGAACGTGAAGATGGCGAGCGTGACCAGGATGGGCGCCAGGAGGGGCAGCACGACCGACCGGTAGATCCGGAACTCGCCCGCGCCGTCGATCCGCGCTGCGTCGATCAGGTCGTCGGGGATGGCGAGCGCGTACTGCCTGATCAGGAAGATCCCGAAGATCGACGCCATGGCCGGCAGGATCACCCCCCAGTAGGTGTTGACGAGCCCCATCTCCTTCATCATCAGGAAGAGCGGCAGCATCGCCACCTGCACGGGGATGACGAGCGCCGCCAGAAGGCCGCGGAAGAGCCGGTCTCGACCGCGGAACCGGAGCTTGGCGAAGGCGTAGCCCGCCATCGAGTTGACGAGCAGTGAGATCAGGGTCACCGCGGTCGCGAGGAAGGCGCTGTTGAGGAAATAGCGGCCGAGATCGAGCCGCGTGAAGAGATCCCGATAGTGCTCGAGCGTCGCCCCGCTCGGCAGGAGCGAAGGCGGATAGCTGTTGGCCTCCCCGGTCGGCATGAAGGACGCCGACACCATCCAGAGGAGCGGGGTAAGCGCCAGCACGACGCCCAGCAACAGGGCGCCGTACAGCGCCGCGATCTTCAGCCGCCCGCTCACGCCTCGCCCCGGGGCTGGAAGCGGAGCTGAAGCAGGGTCGCCGCCAGGATGATCAGGAACAGGACGAACGCGATCGAGGCCGCGAAGCCCATGTTCCACCACCGGAAACCCTGCTCGTACATGAAGAGCACCACGCTGTAGGTCGCGTGAAGCGGTCCCCCCTGGGTCATCACATAGGGCTCGGCGAAGAGCTGGAAGTAGCCGATCATTGTGATGACACCGACGAACAGGAAGGTCGGCGCGAGGGACGGGAGCGTGATGTGGCGAAATCTCTGCCAGGCGCCGGCCCCGTCCAGCTCGGCCGCCTCGTAGAGGTACTCCGGGATCGCCTGAAGCCCGGCGATGAAGATCACCATGTTGTACCCGAAGTTCTTCCACACGGCGAGCAGGATGATCGACGGCATCGCCCACGCCGGGTCCCCCAGCCAGTCGATCGGGCCGACCCCGACGAAGCTGAGTGCGTAGTTCAGGAGCCCGAACCGAGGGTGGTACAGGTAGCGCCACACGACCGCGACGGCGACCAGCGTCGTCACCACGGGCGCGAAGTACACGGTCCGGAAGAAGCTCCTGAAGCGGACCAGCCGCGCGTTCACCAGCAGCGCCGCCCCCAGCGAGACCGCCACCGACAGCGGCCCCCCGACCAGGACGAAGTAGAAGGTGTTCTTCAGAGCCGTCCAGAAGAGCGGATCCTCGAGGAGCGCGGCGTAATTGCCGAGCCCCACGAACCGCGCGTTCTCGAGGGTTCGGAGGGCGTAGATGTCGAAATCGGTGAAGCTCAGGAAGAGGGCGGCCACGACCGGGACGAGGAAGAGGAGGGCGATCGTGAAGAGGGCCGGCGAGACGAAGAGCCAGCCGGGCGGGATGCGGCGTGAAAGGCCGGTGTTTCCGACGGTCAGACGCAATCAGGCATTCCCTCGGGATCTCTCGGCAGCCAGTCCACGGACGAGGGGTCGCCGCCGTTGGCGCGGAAGAGTTCCTGGATGAACGCACGGATCTGTCCCCGGACCATGCGGCACAAGCTCCTCCGCATGCTGTCCTCGAAGCCCGTCGTCGCCTCTGGCTGGACGGTCTCAGGCCCGCGCTCGGGATCGGGTTCGCCGATCACGATGGGATGGCGATGGCGAGTGGTCATTGTCGAGCTTTCACCACTCGACCACGTGATGGCCGACGTGCGGATCCGTTCATCCGCGACAACGATCTGCACGGGCCTTCGGTACTCGAGACGGACCGAGCTCTCATAGATCTCGATCTCACCCCCCTGATACCGGGGTCCGCCCATGGCTTCGACCATCAGCTCACCCTCGCCGGACATCGGACCTGTGAAGGCTGAGAAGGCCTGGATGCCATGCTGCTCGAACTCCTGCTCGATGACGTCCCAGAGGTCGTCCGAGAACACCCATGGGCTCGCCTGGAGAAGGACCGTGATCTTCCGATGGTCTACCATCCGGAGCCCGGGATCCCCTTCGTCCTCCTGCGCGTACGCTGACGGGGTTGCCGAAGCAAGAATCCCGCTGACGATCATGAGCTTCCAGAACATGGATGCCCCCTTTCCTGCATCTTCACGGTCATTCGTCCTCCCCGCGCGCCAACAGCCACCGCCGCTTCTCGAGCATCCGGTCGACGTCGCGGTCGAGCCCCGCCAGCGCCTGGTCGATGGTGAGACGGCCCCGGGCCGCGGCCTCGCCGTACTGGTAGACCTTGGTGGCGATCCGCTCCCACTCGGGTACCCGCGGCAGGGGCACCGCACGCTCCAGCTGCTCGCGGAAGGCCTCGGCCTTCGGGTCGTCGGACAGTGCCGGAGCATCCCAGGCCTCGAGCCGCGCCGGCAGGTTGCCGGAGAGCTCGTAGAAGCGGACCTGGGCTTCCGGGCTCGACAGGTATTCGATGAAGCGCCAGGCCTCACCGGCGTTCTCCGAGGCCTTGAAGATCACCAGGCTCGAGCCGCCGGCCATCGAGACCCCCGGCCCATCCGGCCCCGGCAGGGGCGCCGTCGCCCAGTCGTCCTGGAACTCCTGCGGCAGCCGGCGGCGGAACTCGCCCAGGTACCAGGGGCCGCTCATGTACATCGCGTACTCGCCGGCTCCGAACCGCTGGTTGATGTTCCCGACCTGGGTGTCGCGGATGGGCGGGGCGAGACCTTCACGGTAAAGGTCGATGTAGAACTCGAACGCACGCCTGAACTCGGGCGCCGCGAACGCGCCGTAGCGGCCGCCGTCCGCGAGGAGCGTCGAGCCGGCCTGGAGCCCCAGGATCACCGGCGGCGCCCACTCGTTGGTCGGCATGACGAGCGGGTAGCCATCGTCCCCCATGATCTCTTCCAGCGCCCGCATCGCTTCCAGCCATCCCGCCCACGTCTCCGGGACCACCTCGTAGCCCGCCCGGGCGAGCAGATCGCTCCGGTAGTAGAGAGCGCGCGTGTCGACATACCAGGGAACACCGTAAGCGGAATCGCCGACGACGTTGGTCTGCCAGATGCCGGCGAAATAGTCGGTGGGGTCGATCTCCGGAGAGCGGTCGATCCGGCCGTCCAGGGGGTGGATCGCGTCCAGCGCGACGAACTCGGGGATCCAGGTGTTGCCGAGTTGGGCGATGTCGGGGGTGGCTTCGCCGACAAAGGCGGTGATCAGCTTCTCGTGGGCGGCGATCCACGGCATCTGCTGGACCTGGATGTCGATACCGGGGTTCCGGCGCTCAAACTCGGGGACGAGCTCGGCGACGACCTCTCCCTCGCGGCCCATCCCCCAGAACTCGATGACGGTCGCGCCGCCGTCCTCGCCGCCGCAGGCGACTCCCGCCAGGCCGACCAGCAGGCCACCGACCAGGAGCCGGCCGGCCGGGTGGGTCACTCGCCTGCCGGGGACGCCTCGTACACGGTCTCGCCGCCGATCACCGTGCGGAGGACCTGCGTCCGCCAGATCTCCTCGGCCGGGACCTCCATGATGTCGCGATCGAGGACCAGGAAATCCGCCAGTCGGCCGACCGCCAGGATCCCGACCTCGTCGCCCATCCCCGCCGCCTCGGCCGCCCATCTCGTGAAGCACGCCAGCGCCTCCTCGCGGGTCAGCCGTTCCTCGGGTCGCCAGCCGCCTTCGGGCCAACCCTCCCGGTCCTGTCGCGTCACGGCCGCGTAGAGGCCATAGAACGGGTTCACGTTCTCGACCGGGAAATCGCTGCCGCAGGCGAGCGGCACACCCGCGTCCAGCATCTTCCGCCACGCGTAGGCGCCCTGGATCCGGTCAGGACCCAGCCGATCCTCGGCCCAGTACATGTCGCTGGTGGCGTGGGTGGGCTGCATGGAGGCGATGACGTCGAGCTCGGAGAAGCGGGGGATGTCGTCGAGCGCCACCACCTGCGCGTGCTCGATGCGCGGGGCGATCCCGATCCAATCGGCATGTCCCGCCGTCGATCCTGCGGAGACGTCCTGCCCCAGGTCCGACGCCACCGATTCTTCCGCCAACGCGATCGCGTCCAGCGCGACCCGGTTGCCGCGGTCGCCGATGGCATGGATCGCGGGTTGCAGGCCGAGTCGCAGCGCGCGTTCGACCAAGACCCGCAAAGTGTCGGGGCGCGTCAGGAGGAGGCCGACGTTGCCCGGGTCGTCGCTGTAGGGCTCCAGGAGAGCGGCCCCACGGCTTCCAAGGGCGCCGTCGGCGTAGAACTTGATGCCGCGGACACGCACGAACTTGCCGATCTTGCTCCTCGAATCGAGGGCCGACTCCATGAGCGCGAGGTCATCCCCGTCCAGGTAGACTACGATCCGGGGCAGAAGCCTTCCCTCGGCCGCCCATGCACGGTAGAGGTCCCATTCCTCCCGGTCGGTCCCCATGTCATGAACGCCGGTCAGGCCGACCGACACCATCCGCTCCTGGGCGGCAGCCAGCCGGGCCGCGAGCTCCTCGGGGCCGGGCTCGGGGATGACCGCCTCGACCAGATCCTCGGCGTCGTCGATGAAGACCCCGGTCGGGTTCCCCGCTTCGTCACGCATTATCCGGCCGCCCTCGGGGTCCTCGGTCGCGGCCGTCACCCCGGCCGCCTCGAGCGCCCGCGTGTTGGCCCATTCGGCATGACCGTCCACCCGGGTCAGCCACACGGGATGGTCGGGAGCGGCCGAGTCGAGCATCGCCGCAGTCGGAAACTCCTTGACCGCCCAGTCGTTCTGGTCCCAGCCGCGGCCCAGGATCCATTCCCCGGCCGGCCGGTCGGCGGCCGCCTGCCGGACGCGGGCCGCGATCTCCTCCACGCTGCCGGTCCCCACCAGGTCCACCGTGCGGAGGAACTTCCCGAGGTTCATGACGTGCGCGTGGGCGTCGATGAGACCGGGGATGACCGCGTGTCCCTGGAGGTCGATCACGTTCGTCTCCGGACCGCGGTACCACTCGACCTCCTCCGCCGAGCCGATCGCTACGATGATGTCCCCCATCGCGCTCTCGGAGATCGCCATCGCCTCGGCCAGCGGAGCGGCCGGGTCGGCAGTGTGGATGACCGCGTTGGTGAAGATGAGGTCGGCCGGCTCCTGGCCCGCCAGGGGGGCGGCGGCCAGGGCGACGGCGCCCGCAGCCCCGGCGAGAGCGCCCGCCATCCGGACCGCGACCCTCAGCTCACGGGGCGTTGTGCCTGGCCCGCCTACCACGCGATCCCGTAGTCCTCGCCGTAATCGCTTGAAGCGCCCCACATGGTGCCGTGCTCGCGGTCGAACCAGATCGCGTTGATCGGGCCCGAGGTCTGCGAGGCGTAGTCCAGGTCGTAGCCCTTCTCCCGGAGCTCGGCCCGCACCCAAGCCGGCACGTCTTCGTTCAGGAGCAACCGCCCGGGGATCGACTCGTGGTCGCCGAAGGAGTTCCTGAGCTGGAAGGTGTTGAAGTTGGCCGCCTCGGCCGCCTCCTGGGGATCCATCCCGAACTCGACCACGTTGAGGAAGAACTGGAGCAGGTTCTGGTCCTGGGTGTCGCCCCCCTGGACCGCGAAGGAGAGGAAGGGCTCGCCGTCCTTGAGCGCCAGCGACGGCGTCAGGGTCGCTCGCGGGCGCTTCCCCGGCTCGATCACGTTGAACGGGTTCTCGGCCGGGTCGAGGACGAAGCTCTGGGCGCGCTGGCTCATCCCCACCCCGGTCCGTCCCGCGATCACGGCCGGCACCCAGCCGCCGCTCGGGGTCACCGAGACGACCCATCCCTCTTCATCGGCCGCCTGAATGGTCGTCGTCCCTCTGTAGAAGTCCTCGAGGTCCGCAGCCGCCTGCTCGGGCCCATCCTCATCACGCTCGGGCGGCCAGGCAGCCAGGTACTCGGTGAACGGATTCGTCCCCCCTTGGTACGGGTACGGGTCGCCGGGGCCGATATCGGGATCGTTCCGCTCCCAGTCGATGTCCTCGACCCGCGCCTCTGCGTACTCCCTCGAGAGCAGGCCCTCGATCGGCTCCTCGGGCGGGAAGTAGGGGTCGCCGTAGTAGAAGTCGCGGTCCGCGAAGGCGCGGCTCATGACCTGATAGATCCCGTGGATATAACGCGCAGAGTTGTAGCCCATCGCGGCGAGGTCCAGGTTCTCCAGCATGTTCAGCATTTGAAGTAGTACCGGGCCCTGGACCCAGTGGGTCAGCTTGTAGACCTCGATCCCCTTGTAGTCCACGTGGACCGGCTCCTCGATCTTGACCTCCCAGTTGGCCAGATCCTCCATCGTGAACAGCGCCCCCTCCTCGCGCGCCCCGCGGACGAACTCCTCAGCGATGTCACCGCGGTAGAAACGGTTGTAGGCGGCCTGGATCGCCTCCTCGCGGCTCGCCCCCTGATCCAGCGCCCGCCGCTCGGCCTCGACCAGCTTCTCGAGCGTCGCCGCCAGGTCGGGCTGGCGGAAGATCTCGCCGGGATAGGGGGCCTCGCGCTCTTCGCCCAGGTGCGGGAGCATCACCTCGCGCGAATAGGTCCACTCCTTGAGGGTCTCCTTGTTGCGCTCGATCGAGTTGGCGGCCTGGGCCTCGATCGGGTAGCCGTCCTCGGCCATTCGGATGGCGGGCTCGAGGACCTCGCCCAGGCTCATCGTTCCGTACCCGGCCAGCATCGTCATGAGCCCGCCCGGCGTCCCCGGCGTGACCGCCGCGAGCGGTCCCAGCTCGGGCGGGTGCTCCATCCCCTGCTCGTGGAAGAACTCCGGCGTCGCGCCGGTCGGGGCGACCCCCAGCGCGTTGATGGCGACCACTTCTCCGGTGCGCGGATCGTAGATCAACGCCTGGGTCTCGCCTCCCCAGGAAAGGACATCCCACATGGTCGACGTCGCGGCCAGCATCGCGCACGCGGCGTCGACGGCGTTACCACCGCGGGCGAAGATCAGCGCACCGGTGGTCGCCGCCAGCGGCTTTCCGGTGATCGCGATCCAGTGCCGGCCGTGAAGGACCGGCTTGTTGGTCTCCTGGGCCGCCGCCCCCGCGGGAAGCAGCACCAGGACGAGCGCGAAGAGGGCCGGCCGGGCCCTCACCGGCTCCCGAAGGGATCCTGCGGGGTCTCGGTGATCGCCGTCTCGGCACCCTCTCCGTGGGCGACCAGCTCGCTCGTATACTCCCCGTCCGTGCTCCTCACCATGCCGAAGGGCACGTCGCTCGAGAGCCATGCCTCGGCTCCTGACTCCGTGTTCCGGTAGTGATGTGTCTGGAGGGTACCGGCGGCCACGGTGACCGTCTCCTCGCCGGCGTCCTCCATCTTCCTGCACTCCTCGGCGATCGAGAGACCTGGATTGTCACCGATCGATTTCAGGACCGACGACATCATCGGCCCGCCCATGCTCATGGCAGGGCTGTCGCCGGCCTTCATGATGATCTCCTCCATTCCATCGGGCTCGAACGGATAGCCGGGAACGAGGAGCTTCATGATCACGGGGTCGCCGTCATCCTTCGGCGTGATCGTCATCTCGAACCACTGCATATCGCGTCCCTCGCGCTGTTCCGTTCCGACAATGGCGAAACGCAGCCCGATTTCCGACTCGCCTTCCTTGGAAATCTGGTACTCCGACCAGCTTCCGACGGGCGGAGCGTGCATGTAGCCGCCGCAGGCGTCCTGGGCGCGCAGAACGGCCGGGGTCGCGGCGAGCAGGAGCAAAAGAGCGAGACGATGGGTGCGCATGGACCTCCTGTGGTTGGGCGATTGTTTGGGGTGGTGTGATTCTAGGCCGGGCCGGCCTGACCAGCAATCCCGTTTCGGAATGCAGGACCGAATCCGGCGAGACCCGGCGCCCTCGCGGGCTTAGAATCGGTGTGTGATCGAACCGATCGCCCGACCCGCGTTGCCGCCCGCTGACGTATGCCAGCGCGCGCTCAACGCCCGCGATCCCCGATTCGACGGGCTCTTCTTCGTCGGCATCGTCACGACCGGCGTGTACTGCCGCCCCGTCTGCCCGACCCGGAAGGCGAGACCCACCAACCGTCGGTTCTTCCAGTCAGCCGCCGCCGCCGAGCGGGCCGGCTTCCGGCCGTGCCTGACCTGCCGCCCGGAGCTGGCTCCGGGCCGGGCGCCAGTGGACGCCGTACCGCGTCTCGCGTACCGGGCCGCGCACCGGATCGGCTCCGGCGCGCTGAACGGTCACAGCGTCGCCGACCTGGCGGCGGAGTTCGGGGTCAGCGCGCGCCATCTCCGGCGCGCCCTGGAACGCGAGCTCGGGGTCTCACCTGTCGAGCTGGCGCAAACCCATCGGCTCCTCCTCGCCAAGCGCCTGCTGGCAGACACGGCGCTCCCCGTGACGCGGGTCGCTTACGCCAGCGGCTTCCAGAGCCTGCGCCGCTTCAACACCGTCTTTCGCGATCGCTACCGCCTGACGCCGAGCGCGCTGCGGCGATCCGTGAGCCGGCGTAGGACGTCCGACGATCCAGATCGTCGCGGGACGGAGCCGCCCACGGGGGACCTCCTCCGGCTCACCCTCGCCTACCGCCCACCGTTCGCCTGGGACGTTCTGCTATCGCTCCTCCGGCGGGATGCCATCCCCGGAGTCGAGATCGTGCAGGGCCGGCGCTACGGCCGGACCGTCCGGCTCGCCGGACGGAGCGGGATCCTCTTCGCGGAGGATTCTGAAACGGCGCGCGGCAACGATCGCCCACGCCCTTCGAACCGGAGCATCAACGTCGACGTGTCGCCATCTCTCCTCCCGGCACTCATGCCGCTTCTGGCGCGGCTGCGACGCCTCTTCGACCTGGACGCGGAGCCCGCCGTGATCGATGGCTGTCTTGCCCAGGGCGGGCTCGGCGAGCTCGTCAGGCGCCGGCCCGGAGTGCGTATCCCGGGTGCGATCGACGGATTCGAGATCGCCTTCCGCGTGCTGCTCCGGGGGCGGGCGAGATCGCGAGGGGCGGCGGCCGATCCTGCGGGCCGGGTCACGCGGGCCCTGGGGGAACCGCTCGACACGGGGATCCCCGGGCTCGAACGGCTCGCACCGAGCGCGAAGCGGGTCGCCGATGAGGGAGTGACGGGTCTCGTGTCGCTCGGCGTTCCGCGGGGCCGGGCGGCCGCCATCGCATCCGTGGCGAGAAGGGTCGCGGAAGGGAGACTGCGGCTCGAGCCTGGAAGCGATGTGACCGCCACACGGTCCGCGCTGATGGAAGTCGACGGGGTCGGTGATCGGCTCGCGACGTCGATCGTGATGCGCGCGCTGTACTGGCCGGATGCATTCCCGGCCTCCGATCGGGCCCTGCAGCGCGCCGCGGGGGCGCCCAATCCAGGCAGCCTCCGCCATCAAGCGGAGAAGTGGCGCCCCTGGCGCGCCTACGCCGCCCTTCATCTCTGGCTGAAGGACGGTGAACGGTGACGACATCGGTCCCTCGAGCCCCTCCGGCGCGGGTACGTGAACGACTTCCTGCCGCACATCCGGAAGTGCCGCCCAAGCGGCCGACAACATCACCCCCTCCAGCCAGGGGGATCCAGACTGACTGGAGGTTTTCATGAGATCGATTCTTCTGCTTCTTTCCACGGCCTGCGCTGTCGCGCTGGCCGCCTGCAGCGAGCAGTCGGACCCGGTGAGCGTCGACAACGGCGGCGACATTAGCCCATCCCAGCTGCCGGTGTACGACATAACCCAGCTACCCTCCCTCGACGGAGCGGGGAGCTCCGGCAATGGCATCAACAACCACGGCGATGCGGCGGGCTCCTCCAACGTGATGGGGGGCCAGTTCTCGCACGCTGTTCTCTGGCGAAACGGCTCCGCGTTCGACCTCGGCACGCTCGGCGGGCCCGGTACGAACAGCAACGTGGCCTGGCCCGGACTGAACAACAACGGCATGGTCGTGGGCATCGCCGAGACCGACGAGCCGGGAGGCGAGACCTGGGCCTGCCAGTTCTTCTTCGCCTCCTCGACCGGCCATCAGTGCCTGGGGTTCGTGTGGGAGAACGGGGAGATGACGCCGCTTCCGACGTGGCCCGGCGGGACCAACGGCTTCGCGACCGGGGTCAACAACCGCGGGCTGGTCGTCGGATGGGCGGAGAACGGCGTGGAGGATCCGACCTGCAATGCGCCCGTCGTTCACCAGTTCCGGGCGTTCAGGTACGATACCAGGACCGACGAAATGGAGGAGCTCGCTCCGCTCACCGGCGATTCCACCTCGGCCGCGACCGCGATCAACCAGCGCGGCCAGGTCGTGGGGATCTCGGGCGAGTGCGCCAACGCGGTCGGCGGCTTCAGCGCCCAGCACGCGGTCATCTGGGGGAAGGACGGCACCCCGACCGAGATCGACAACCTCGGCGGCGACGCTTGGCACACGCCGATGGACATCAACGAGCACGGGGATGTCGTCGGGTTCGGCAACCCAGCCTCCGTGCCGGGGGATGCCTTCGCCTTTCATGCCTTCTACTGGAGCCGGCACGGCGGCATCGAGGATCTCGGGGTGTTCGACGGAGACGGCACCAGCCAGGCCCTGGGGATCAACAATCGGGGGCAGGTCGTGGGGGTCTCCAGTGGACCTGGTGACGACACGGCCTTCCTGTGGGAGGGCGGCGAGCTGATCGATCTCAACTCGCTCGCGCCGGACTACGAGGGCACGCTCATCATCGCGGGCCACATCAACAACGCGGGCGTAATCACCGGAGTGGCCCGCGACGCGGAGACCGGCGAGCTCGTGACCTTCATCGCGACCCCGCGCGGGAGGCAGTAGATCGAGGCGGCGGCGAGCGCGAACGGCCGCGTAGCGCCGACGAAAGCCGCTTCGACGAACGCTTCCGCGCCGGCAGGGGGCGCGTCCGATTGGATGCGCCCCCATTCCGGTGGTGCAGCCTCTGAAGGGCGGGCTCCGCCGACAAGGGAGGGCTGAGATGGAACCCGGCACGAATTGCGGGGGGCTCGTCACCGGCGTGGCGCTCGCGTTGGTGGCGGCCGTCTTCGGATGTCAGGCTGGGGCGGAGGGTCCCGAACTCACTCAGGATCAGGCTCATTCGCCACGCGTGGTCGAGATCCGCTCGTACAACCTCGAGCCCGGCACGCGGGCGGAGTTCCATCGCCTCGTGGTCGAGGAAGGCCTGCCGCTGCTTCGGGAATGGAACGTGGACGTCGTCGCGTACGGTCCCTCGCCGCATAACGAGAACTCGTACTTCCTGATCCGCGCCTTCCCCAGCCTCGAGGAACCACAGCGGATCGAAGACGGGTTCTATGGGAGCGCCAAATGGCGGGAAGGGCCCCGCGAGGCGGTCCTCGCGCTGATCGAGAGCTATGCGACAACCGTGCTCGATCTCGACCCCGCTACCGTGGAGGCCCTGCGCGAGGCAGGCCGCGGGGCGGCGATCACCTCACCGTGATCGACTGATTCGCTCCGGACGGCCGAATGCGCACGATCAGCACCCGACGTTCCGCGTCGTAGGAGAACCCCTCCTCAACCCCGGCCGGCTCGCCGGCTGGCAGCGGGCGGCCGTCTACGTCGACGCGGTCGGGCGCGGTATCGACCGCGTGGAATCGGACCTCGAGGACTCGATCCGGGATCGCGTAGCCGTCGTGGGTCACCTCGCGGACGAGGTCGAACCCGTCATCGGCGACCGCCACGAAGAACCGGGTCATCCGGTAGACCCCCTCCCGATAGTCGAATGACGACCCGTCGTCCTCGTAGAGCTCGAACGCGCCGCCCGCCGCCGGGAAGACCTCCAGCGTCAGCTTCGACGGCGCCGCCGGCTTCTCCCCCACGTGCTGCACGACCTCCTGCATCGGCAGGATCCCGCCCGCCCGAAGGAACATGGGGATCCGGTCCAGCTCGGCGTCGACGGTCACCGCCTGCCGCCCGTCGTACACCTCTTCCGTCCCCAGGTCCAGCCAGCGGCCCTCGGGCAGATAGACCTCCTGCTCGCGGGCTCCCTCGCGCGTCACAGGCGCCACCAGCAGATGCTCCCCGAGCAGGAACTGGTGCTGGTAAGCGGGCTGGTAGGCGGTCGTGTCCGCCTGATAGTGCCAGAACAACGGCCGCAGGACAGGGGCGCCGGTCCAGCTCGACTCCCGGAACAAGCTGTAGAGATATGGCAGCATCCGGTACCGGAGCTCGATCGCCTGGCGGGCGATCGCCTCGACCTCTTCGCCGAAGGCCCACGGCTCCTGGGGAGGCGTCTCGATGGCCGTGTGGTTGCGGAAGAAGGGGGTCAGGGCGCCCACCTGGATCCAGCGCGCGAAGAGCTCGGGCGAGGGACCGCCGATAAAGCCGCCTACGTCGGCGCCGACGAACGGGACGCCCGAGAGCCCGAGACCGATCAGCATGCGGATCGCGAGCTCCAGGTGGTCCCAGCTGGCGGTGTTGTCGCCCGTCCAGACGGCCGCGTAGCGCTGGACTCCGGCGAACCCGGCGCGGGTCAGGACGAACGGCCGCTCGTCCGGCCGCGCGTCCACCAGCTCCTCGTACGTCCCCTTCGCCATGTAGAAGGCGTAAAGGTTCCGGACGCGCTTGAAGGAGCCGGCCTCCGACTCGACCTCGACCGGAAACGCCTTCCCCCAGACCGCCGGCTCGTTCATGTCGTTCCAGATCCCGTCGACCCCCCGGTTAATGAGCCGCTCCAGGTAGCCCCCCCACCAGGCGCGGGTCGCGGCGTCCGTGAAGTCCGGGAAGTACGAGCGGCCCGGCCAGACCGAGCCCACGTACACCTGGCCATCGGGGTAGCGGACGAAGCGGTCTCCGGCGAGCCCCTCGTCGGCGACGACGTACCCCTCCTCCGCCTTGACCCCGGGATCGACGATCGGGACGACCTTGAATCCCAACGCCCCGAGCTCGGCCAGGAGCCCCTCCGGGTCCGGGAACCGCTCGGGGTCCCAGGTGAACACGCGGTATTCGTCCATGTAGTGGATGTCGAGGTAGACGACGTCGGCCGGGATCCGTTTCTCGCGGAAAGTTCGCGCGAGCTGGAGAACCTCGTCGTCCGGATAGTAGCTCCACCTGGACTGCTGATAGCCGAGCGCCCACTTCGGGGGCAGGGGCATCCGGCCGGTGAGCGCCGTGTAGCGCTCGACCACGCGCGGGATCTCGGGTCCGGCGAAGAAGAAGTAGTCGAGCGCGCCGCCCTCGGCGGCGAACGAGTAGTAGCGGTGGTTCCCCGCCCCCAGGTTGAACCGGCTGCGGTGGCTGTTGTTGAGATAGATCCCGTAAGCCCGTCCACCCCGCAGCCCGATGAAGAACGGGATGCTCTCGTAGAGAGGGTCGGTCTCATTGTCGTAGCCGTACATGTCGCTCGTCCACATGACCCACTCGCGGCCCCGCTTGTCGACGTTGCCGGTCTTCTCGCCCAGGCCGAAGAAGCGCTCGCCCTCCTCGATCGTCTTCCAGTTCCGGACCTCGTCGCCGTCCCAACCGATCCCGAGCCCCGGCTCGTCCCGGCTGAGCACGCTCCCCTGCCGGTCGAGGAAGGTGATCCGGCAGGGAGAGCGGTCGACGGCGACAACCAGCTCGGCGGAGCGGAGGAGGACTCGTTCCGGCTCCTCGAGGATCTCCACCTCGATCGGCTCGAGATCGAGGTCCACGAGCGGGACTTCGAGGAGAATCTCGTCGCGGTCGGGTCGATCGAGCGTCACCCGCACCGTCCCCAGGTCGAGAAACGAGATCTCGAGCCGTGCCTCGGGCTCGCATCGGAGAAGCGCCCCGCGCTCGGTCCCTTCGAACTCGACAAGGTCGCCGAGGAAGGTGTAGGCGCCCGTGGGGACGACATTCAGAATGGGAATGGCGGTCGAAACAGGGTCGAACTGCGCCATGGCCGATACCAGGGGGATCAGCAGGAACAGCCGCACCGTCAAGCCGCCTGCATCATGTCGATCCAGGTGGCCAGAAAAGGGTCGACGAGGCGGTAGCGCCTCTCTCCTGCGACTTCCTCCAAGCGGATCAGATGGGCCGTCTCCAGCCCTTTGAGCGCCGCCTGAATGCTGGACGGCGCCATCGAGAAGCGTTGGGCGACCTCCGTCGACAGCAGGTTCACCCCGCCCGTCTCGATCACGGCCTTCACGATCTTCTTCTGATTCCGGGTCAGACCGATCCAGAGCTGCGTGTAGGCCGGATCCTCCTTACGGAGAATGCGCTCGAGCGCCGCGCGAACCACCCGCGGATGGAGGAACGGTTCCTCTTCGATCCTCAATCTCTCCCACGCTTCATTGGCCAGTCGCTGAACGTTGTAGGGGACTTCCTCGGCCAGGCTCAGAATCGTCTCGCACGCCCCTTGCTCGATCCGGAAACCGCTATCGGTGAATCCTCTCTCCAGGAAGTCCAGAAACGCCTCCCGAGGGATCTTTCCAAGAAAGAGCCGCGCTCCCAGCCTGAAGAAGGGCCGGTTTGGATCATCGGTCATCGCCGCCAGCATCCTGGTGCTCGATCCGGCGAAGATGTAGCTGACATGGCGATGCCGCTGGACCGTGGCCCGCAGCAGGCGTTCGGCTTTCTGCCCATGCTCGATGATGATGTGCTGAACTTCGTCCAACATCACGCACGTCTCTCGACCGGTGCGTGCGGCAAGAGCCTCGATCGCATCGAGGGCATCGGACAGAAGCGGTAGATCCCCCCGTTCTCGCGTTTCCGCGCCAAGTGAAATCGAAACCGTGCCCGTGGCACCGTCTATGACAACCTCGGGCCGAAGGGCAGCCGCCACTTCCCGGAACAGTGCGATCACCTTATCGACGGGAGCTTCGAGTTCCCGGGCCGCTCCGGTCAGGAGGGCCCGGGCCAGAAGTTGCAGTGTCTCGTATCTCTCGGCATCAAGGCGGAGTACCACCACGCCCGCTCGTCGCGCACGCTCTTCTGCCGCGGCGAGAAGCGAAGTCTTCCCGAACCGGCGGGGCCCGATCAGGAAGAGCTTGCCGCGATTCCGTATCGTATTGTCGATCTCCGTGAGTTCGTCTTCACGATCGACGAGCTCCTCGGCCAGGAGTTCGCGGCCATATTCGAAGGGATTTCGGGATTTCGCTTTCACCGTTACGTAAGTTACGTAACGCAAATCCCGTAAGCAAGACCTCCACTACGGAGAAGCAGGTCCTCAGTTTGCTCGAGGAGATCCCGGGCTATCGCGAGAAACCTGCGTAAATCCTCCGGTCCCCGCGACGCCGCATCAAAGACCCGCGCCATATCCAGATCCTCGTAGGCATGCGCCACGACGTTCCGGAACCCGGCCGCGCGGACGAGCTTCGCCGCTAGGTCCTCGCCCAGCTTTCCCCCACTCTCGAGTCGCCGGAAGGCATCCGCATAGCTCGACGGGGTGCCGAGATGGAGATCCAAACACAAGGCGACCGCAACGTCGATGACGATCTGCGTCGCCTGCCAGAGATGGAGGATCACGGCATCGGAAGCATCCGTGG
>JBOHRQ010000014.1:0-42627 GCA_050732875.1 Gemmatimonadota bacterium
GCCACCATCTACGGCTCGGCGATGGGGTCCTTCTGCTGCGAGGATTTCTCGGTCGACCGGCTGGTCCGGCTGGACGTGGACGAGATCGAGGAGCGCTTCGCCGTGTTCGGCCGCCTCACCCGCTTCGATCACGGCCCGCGGCCCGCCATGCCTGACGGCAAGGGCCCCGGTGCTCCGGCCTATCGGGCTGCGGGGGTCGATATCGAAGGGGCCGACGACGTCAAGCGGCGACTGGCCGCGCTGGTCGGATCGACGCTGGGACCCGAGGTGCTGGGCGGCGTGGGCGGCTTCGGCGGCTGCTACGCGATCGGCGACCTCCCCGAGGCGGATCCGGTGCTGGTCGCCTCGGCTGACGGCGTCGGCACCAAGGTCCTGGTGGCGCAGTGGGCGAGGCGCCACGGCACGGTCGGCGAGGACCTCGTCAACCACTGCGTCAACGACCTGCTCGCGGCGGGCGCGCGTCCGCTCCTGTTTCTCGATTACATCGCCACCGGAAAGCTGGAGCCGGACGTGGTTCTGTCGGTGGTGGCCGGGCTGGCCCGCGCCTGCCGCACCGACCGCATCGCCCTGATCGGCGGCGAGACCGCGGAGATGCCCGATCTGTACGCGCCGGGACGCTACGACCTGGCGGGGTTCATGGTCGGCGTGGCGCCGCGATCGCGGCTCGGATGGCGGGCCACGGTGGGGGACGTCGTGCTGGGGCTGCCATCGACCGGTCTTCACACGAACGGGTACACGCTGGCGCGGCGGGTCGTGATCGACGGAGCCGGCCATCGCCCGGACGAGGTCGTCCCGTGGGGCGAAGAGACCTGGGCCGACGCGCTGCTGGCGATCCATCAATCCTACCTCGCGGCGGTGGGGCCGCTCCTCGACGACCCCGGCCTCCACGCGGTCGCGCACGTCACGGGAGGCGGGTTCGCGGGGAACCTGCCGCGGGTGCTCCCCGACGGGCTGGGGGCGCGGCTGGACCGTGCTGCGTGGACCGTGCCGCCCCTCTTCGCGTATCTGGCCGAAGCCGGAAGAGTGGACGAAGACGAGATGTACCGGGTGTTCAACATGGGGATCGGGATGTGTCTCGTGGTGTCGCCGGAAGCGGCCCGAAGGATCACGGAGAGCGTCGCGGAGACGGGCGACCGCGCGGTGGAGATCGGCCACATCGAGGAAGGCGAGGGCGTCCTGTGGTCGTGAGAGGGGGACTGGCCCTGCTCCTCCTTCTGGCCGGAGCGACCGAGGTCTCGGCCCAGGGCGTGAGCGAGGCGCGCGTCCGGGACGCCATCGACGACGCCGTGGCGGGTCTGGGCCAGGCGCTCGGGGGCGGGAGCCCGCTCACCGGACCGGCCGCGACCACCGGAGGACTGGGCAGCCTGCGCAGCGCGCTCGCTCTGGGGCTCACCGTGGCCGAGATCGAGGACCCGCGTAGGCCCGCGGGCAAGCTGGACGTCCGGCTCCCGGTGGGGAGCGTGAACGCGGCCCTCGGGCTGACCCGCGGGATCGACATGCTGGGGAAGGCCGGAGTGGTCGCGGCCGGCGACGACTACGAGGCACTGGCGCTGGAGCTGGGGCTGGGGGCGCGGGTGGCTCTGCTGCGAGACGCGGTCGCTCTTCCGGATGTCAGCGCCACCCTTTACCGCACGTGGGTCGACGGCCTCGAGTACGGGGACCTGGAGGACGACGATGTGGCCTTCGACGCCGACGTCGTCACCTGGTCGGCCCGGGTGGATGCCTCCAAGACCTTCGGGGTCGTGACCCCCTATGCCGGGGTAGGCCTCGACCGCACCGGCGTCGACGCCCGCTATCGGATCCCTGCCGAGCGCTCCACGGGGGGGGAGGAGATCGAGGGTGCGATCGACGCCAGCGGGACGCACGGCAAGGCGTACGCCGGAGTCGAGCTGAACCTCCTCGTTCTGCGGGCGGCGGCCGAGGCCGGGCGGGCCGCCTCGGGGGCGTTCTTCGGCGTGGCTCTCCGGATCGGGCCCTAGGGCGCTGCGCGTGGCGGGGCCGGAGCTTCAGGCGCTCATGCGGCGGGCCCTCGAGCTGGCCGAGCGCGGTGGCGGGGCGACCGCGCCCAACCCGATGGTCGGCTGCGTGCTGGTGGCGACCGACGGTACCGTGATCGGCGAAGGCTTTCACCGGCGAGCCGGCGGACCCCACGCCGAGGTGGAAGCGCTGGAAGCCGCGCGGCGGGCGGGCCGCGATCCGGCCGGCTCCCTGGCCGTCGTGACCCTCGAGCCCTGCAACGCCCACAACCGCACGCCACCCTGTACGGTGGCCCTGCTGGAGGCCGGCGTCGAAGGCGTCGCCTATGCGGTCTCCGATCCCCACGTCGGCAGGGGCGGGGCCGAGCGCCTCAGGGCGGGTGGCGTCGTCGTTCAGGAGGGGGTCCTCGAGGCCGCTTCGCGGCGCCTGATCGAGCCCTGGCTCCACTTCGTCCAATCGGGCCGCCCATGGTTCCACGTGAAGACCGCCCAGACGCTGAACGCACGCGTGACGCGCGGTCGCGAAAGCGAACCCTGGATCACGGGAGCCGATGCCCGGCGGGCGGTGCATCGCCTGCGCCGCCAGCACCGGGCGGTGATGGTCGGGGTGGGGACGGTGCTGGCCGACGATCCGCTCCTGACGGTCCGCGACTGGCCGCCTCCCCAGGAGGCGGACGGTTGGCCCGAGGTCCAGCCGATCCGCGCCGTCCTGGACTCGCGGCTCCGGACCCCGCTGGAGAGCCGTCTCGTAGGCTCCGCCTCCGCCGCGCCGGTCTGGATCTTCGCCTCTGAAGATGCTCCCGCCGAGCGGGAGGAAGCCCTGACCGGGCGCGGCCTCGAGGTGATCCGTGTCGGGCGCTTCCGTGAGGAGCTCGATCTCAAGGCGGTCTCCGAGGAGCTCGCCCGGCGCGAGGTTACGGGCGTGCTGGTCGAGGCCGGGCCCACCCTGGCGACGTCGCTCCTGGAGGCCGACCTCGCCGACCGCTGGACGATGTTCCTGGCGCCCGACTGGGTGACCGAGCGCGGAGCCTTGCCGATGCTGCTGACGGAGTCGCCGTATGTCGGGTTCGAGCTGGTCGACGCGGAGTGGTCGGTTCACGGTCGGGACGCGGCGGTCACCGGGCGCGTCCGGCGGGTGTAGGCAGTGTCGAGGAGCGATCAACCTCCCTTCGGGGAAGAGGCTCCTGCGAGTTTGATACTGCCGACCGCCTAGGGTCCTTCGAAGAGGAACGAAATCCCGGCCGACAGCTCGACGTTGTAGGTAGTCCCTTAGTTGCGCAGGGAGACCTCGCGGTCCGCCGCCTCGGCGATTCACACGATGTGGTTGCGCAGGTCGATTCGGAAGGCAAAGCTGGGGTCGGAAGGATTGTCGAGGGTCTTCAACCCGCCACCAATCGGCACCAGAAGGAGCGTTTCGTTTCTGACCTCATTGCCCGGGCCTGCCTACGGCCCTGCGAAGAGGAAGGAGATTCCTGCTGAAAGCTCGACGTTATTGACCGTTCCCTTCTTGAGGAGAGAAACCTCATCCCTCTTCGAATCACTGATCCACATGGTGTGATTGCGGGCATCAAGGCGGAACGCGATGGAGGGGTCCTTCTCCCGGTTGAACACCTTCAGCCCTGCGCCGAGAGGGACCACGAGGAAGGTCTTGTAGGTCACACGACGAGGCTCCCCGCCGGGTGTCACATTTCGCCCTGTCCCTCTTGCCGACTGTCGGATTGTCGCGCCCCCAAGCCCTCCTCCAACGAAGTACTGGATCCGGCTCTGGGTGTTGAATGTGTAGTCGATTTCAGCACTGTAGAGAACGATATCGTGCACGAAGAACTCGTCATCGAACAAATCGGGGGGTCCGACGAAGCGGTTGACGTCCACAGAAACTCGCTGCCAGTCCAGATTTCCTCCGAAAGCGACCCCTCCGGGAAGGTGATAGGCAAGCCGAGCTCCCAGGGCAGGAAAAGTCGAATCTGAGAGACGAGGGTCACCAAAGAAGAGCATGCCTGCATGAACGTTCACCTCAAGAGCTCTGGCCCCAATGACCGAATCTTGGCCCAGCATCTCCGAAGGTGCGCCGGAGAGCAGGAAAAGCACCACGCCCACACAGATCGCTTTCCGGGGAAGACCTCTCCTCTGTCCCTTCCCTCTATTCATCCGCTTCTCCTTCTGCACAATCTCTGGCCGGTCTCGCCAGGACGCGAAGAACGTCGAAGGCTTCATCACGACTCATGCCGGGCTGAATCCCGGGGGTATAAAGCATCTCTATGAGCGCCTCGTCCAAAGGGGAGAACGAGGTGATTCCGGCTCCCTGTTTCAGAGCGCTTAGGCCGAACTGGACGTGACCCAATGGGCCCAGAGAGTGCATGAGTTCGTGCCGAATCGTGGCCTGCTTCAGCAGGGTGGGGAGTTCCTCTGCAATCCGGATCCTTCCGCTTACGATCCGATGAAACGAATTCCAGCTCAGGTCGGTATGACCGGCGGCGGCGCCGAGGGTGGATGCCGGCACGAAATCGAAACTCAGATTGCCACTGCCTTCGGCCACCCTGATCAGCTCACGTCCAGCCGCACAGTTGATGTTATCGGTTACCTCTCTGATCGTGGCCGTGTCCTCCGCCGTGACCTGATCCGAGGGGACCAGGAGGATCGACGACAGCCACTTCGTCAGCGCCTGTTGCCCGGCCCCGCCATCATCACGATCGGTGAAGAAGAGATCCAAGAAAATATCGATCTCGTTGAAGGTATAATCGCCAGTTATTGGATCGGGGGCATCTAGTGTTGTGCTCCCGGATATATCCTCACAGCCAAGAGACGCGACGGCACAACCGAGGAGGAGGAATCGATTCACTCGTCGATTCTCACGGCCTCAAAGGTGGATGTCACAATTTCCGGGTCAAGGCCGATGCGCACACTACCCTCGATTCGATCTCCGTCCAGCATTCCTCGGTGTATCCAATCATCTCCGATCAGTTCAAAGAAGACCGAGTCGCCATCGAACCGACCGTTATTCACGACACCATCAAAGAAGTCCTCGGGGAACATTTCGTCACCCTCTGGCCCCACGCAAGTAGTTGTGCCGACGGTGATCGTACCGCTGAAGAACGCCCCATCCTGTTCCAAGTCAAGGACCGCTCCGGAAGTACTGCAGCTTCGTCCATCGGGGCGCTCATGGCTGGCAATGCTGTAGTCCCACCTGCCGTCCAGGATGTTGTTGAGGTCAGGGCCGGCAGGACCGTCATCGTTGCACCCCGCGAAGATCAAAGTCACTAGGACTCCCGCTCGAAGGAGGCAAAGATCCTTGGCTCCTTCAAGAAGATGCATCGGCCTCACAAACTCCTCCTCGTCGCGCACTCGCCCGGAAGCCTGTTCTGCAGGCGTCATCGTAGTTGCGTTTACAGGGAACGAGGCATTGTTTCCTTTCTTTTCCACCCCGGACATTGTTTCATCGCCGGTGCGGTGGTTTTTGCGGCGCCTGTAACACCGCACCGGCGACCTTCGCGATTCTCAGCAGATGGCTGGAAACTTGGTACCGAACGGGATTGAGTGCTTGATAAAAGCGCTCTCAACCCCACCCAGGGTGACAGATGTATCCTGCCCCACAAAGCCGGTGCCGACAAACTCGTCGTCACTGGCTGAGTCATCCTCTTCGAGCCGAACCTGAACCGCGGGAGTGGGTTCGCCAAAGGGATTCTCGGATAGATTCGCAAAGGTTATCGTTGCGTTGAAGTTCGTTTGCGCACCCTCGTTCACGTTGGAATGCTTGACGGACTTGATCTGGGCCCCGGTGCAGCGGAGGTACTCGAACCTTATCTCCATATCTCCAAGCCACGGATGTTCCCAATCGTCGTGCACGACGAACCACTTGTTTATAAGATTCGGAGTTAACTCATCTCCACCGCCACCGCCCCCGCCCCCGCTGCAGGTCTCGGGCGTACACTCTTCCCTTTCTCCAGGGCCTGGGACCACAACGACCGCCGATCCAGTCAACGAAGAGGATGGGTTCGGATTACGTCGCTGTTTAAACTCTGCAGGGTGAAGGATGAGAAGGGGATCGCGAGGTACTCCGTCTCCCGCATCAAGCGAAGTGGGAAGGCCAGCCTGGGAAAAAGCAGTCACGGTCGGGACTTCACCATCCAAGAGGAGGGCAACCAGCAAGTTGGGAGTACCCTTCCACGACTCACGGTGCTCATCGAACGGGAGATACATGTCCATTTCTGGGAGCGCTTGAAACCGCGACATGAGCTGCTTGGATGAGATCCCGGAGTTGGCTGCAGCAGCTCGGGATATCGCTCGACCCTTCGCAGTCCGCAGGAAATCCTGCAGGACGATTTTGTGCTCGTTCCACGGCGAGGCTTGAATTGCCTCGTACAACTCCCTTGACAATGCCGGATCTGCCAAAGCCAAGGCGAGAGCTCGAGCGAGCTCAGCCGTGGGCTCGGCGGAAGCTAGGGTAACGGATTGAGTTGGAGCCGTCGGGGGGGGGGGTAGGTGAATCGTTGGAGCAAGCAAGCGGGAAGCCAAGAACTCCCCACACACAGACTCGCAGGAGCACGGGCCTCATGGGTCGCTCCCTTCTGGCTGGAACTACGGGGGAAGGGCAGCTAACGCCACCACTTTTCTTATACCACGTCAGTTTGTGTTTGTCAAACCGTCCCGCGGCATGTCGACGGATCCTGTTTGCTCGAGCATATCAAATCGCTCTCCAAATCCGGGAGCCGCTATCCAGTGTTTCACATACCTTACCGGCATGTTCACCGGCCTGATCGAAGCCATCGGAACCGTGCGCGGCGTCGAGCCATTGGGGGAGGGGAGACGCCTCTCCATCGGTGCTCCGTTCGCCGCCGAGCTCACGATCGGCGACTCGGTGGCGGTCGACGGCGTCTGCCTGACGGTGGTCGAGCGCGGCCCGGACGCCTTCGCGGTCGAAGCCGTCCGAGAGACCCTCGCCCGGACGACCCTGGGCCGGCTGGAGCCCGGCAGGCGGGTCAACCTGGAGCGGGCGCTGGCCGTCGGGGATCGGCTGGGGGGCCACTTCGTGCAGGGCCATGTGGACGAAGTGGCGACCCTCCAGTCGATTGAACGGCAGGAAGAGAACCGGTACATTCAGCTACGGTTGCCACCCTCGAGGCGAGCGCTGGTCGCGGAGCGGGGATCGATCGCGGTGAACGGAGTCAGCCTGACGGTCCTGGGGGTGACCCAGGACGAGGTACGGCTTTCGATCATCCCTCATACCTGGGAGGCGACGACCTTCGTCGACCTCGAGCCGGGCGATCCCGTCAACGTCGAGTACGACCTGATCGCCCGCTATCTGCAGCGCCTGATGGAGACCCGGTCATGATCCAGCCTGTCACCTTCACGCCCGTCGAAGAAGCCCTCGAGGCCGTCCGTCGCGGGGAGGTCCTGATCGTCGTCGACGACGAGGACCGCGAGAACGAGGGCGACTTCATCATGGCCGCCGAGCGGGTGACCCCCGAGGCCATCAACTTCATGGCGCGCCATGGCCGGGGGTTGATCTGCGCGCCGATCAGCGGGGAGCGGGCGGAGGAGCTTCGCCTTGACCTGATGGTCACCGACAACACCGCCCTCCACGAGACCGCGTTCACCGTCTCGGTGGACGCCCGGCACGGCACGACGACTGGCATCAGCGCGTCCGACCGCGCCGCGACCGTGCGTACGCTGGTCGATCCCGAGACGCGGCCGACGGACCTCGCACGGCCGGGGCACGTCTTCCCCCTTCGCGCCAAGGACGGCGGCGTCCTCAGGCGGGCCGGGCACACGGAGGCGGCGGTCGACCTGGCGCGGCTGGCCGGCCTGGCGCCGGTGGCGGTCCTGTGCGAAGTGGTCGACGACGACGGCACGATGGCGCGCCTTCCCAGGCTTCTCGAGATCGCCAGCGCCCACGGGCTCGGGATCATCACGATCGAGGATCTGATCCTCTACCGCCGTCTCAAGGAGAAGCTGGTCGTCCGGCTTGCCGAAACGCCGCTCCCGACCCGCTACGGGGACTTCCGGCTGATCCTCTACGGCACCACTCTGAACGACGAGCACCACGTGGCACTGGTCAAGGGTCAGGTGGAGGACAAGGAGGACGTGCTCGTGCGCGTCCACTCGTCGTGCTTCACCGGCGATGTGCTGGGGAGCCTCCGCTGCGATTGCGGCGAGCAGCTCCACCAGGCGATGCTGCAGGTGGCCGAGGAAGGGGAGGGCGTCGTCCTCTACATGCACCAGGAGGGGCGGGGAATCGGCCTCGTCAACAAGCTCAAGGCGTACATGCTCCAGGACCAGGGCCTCGACACCGTCGAGGCGAACGAGCACCTCGGCTTCCGTCCCGACCCGCGCGACTACGGAATCGGCTGCCAGATCCTCGTCGATCTCGGGCTCACGACCCTGCGCCTTTTGACCAACAATCCGCGCAAGCGGGCGGCCATCGAAGGCTATGGACTGAGGATCACCGAGCACGTTCCGATCGAGGTCCAGGCGACGGATCACAATCGCCGGTACCTGGAGACGAAGCGCGACAAGCTCGGCCACCTGCTGGGCGGTCGTTGAAAATGGCCGATCTCTGCGACCCCCGGCCTCGACATGTTGAACGATCGCCCTCTCGTTGGTCATGAGCGGTAAGGGAGCCGGCCTGCCCGTCGACGGACGTGGACGCCGAGTCGCGCTTGTCGTGGCCCGCTTCCACGGCGAGATCGCCGACCGGCTGGTGGCGGGCGCCCGCGCGGCTCTCCAGGCGGCTGGGGTCGAGGCCAGCGACATCGATGAGCTCTCCGTGGCCGGCGCCTTCGAGCTCGCGCCCGCCATCCGTCAGGCGCTGAGCCAGGAGCCGGAGCCCGACGTGATCGTCGCGCTGGGCGCGGTGATCCGTGGAGAGACGCCGCACTTCGACTTTGTCGCCCGCGCCGCCGTGGATGCGGTCCAGCGGCTGGCGGTCGAGGTCAACGTCCCGATCGCGCTCGGCCTGTTGACCACGGACAACCTCGAGCAGGCGACGCGACGCGCGGATCCGGACGGCCTGGACAAGGGCGGGGTGGCCGCGCGCGCGGCGCTCGCGCAAGCCGCTCTGTACGATCGTCTGCGCGCGACGCGGTCGTCGGTGCGGGGGTTCCAGGTCTCGTGAGGCGGAGGCACAAGGCGCGACGGTGGGTACTCCAGATCCTGTACGCGTGGGAGATCCAGGGGCGGCCAGGCCGGCTTGCCGACGAGGCGCGGGCCTTCTTCGAGCGCCGGCGGATCGCTCCCGAGACGCGCGGCTTCGCCGAGGAGCTCATCGGCTCCCTGGACCGGCACATCGAGGAGATCGACCATTTGCTCGCCGAGAGCGCGGAGAACTGGGACCTGGAGCGGATGTCGATCATCGATCGCAACGTCCTGCGGCTCGGTCTCGCCGAGCTGCTCTACTTCCCGGACATTCCGTTCAAGGTATCGATCGACGAAGCAGTGACCCTCGCCCGGCGGTACGGCGGACACGACTCCCCGCGCTTCGTCAACGGAGTGCTCGACGCGGCGGCCCATCGGCTCGACGTGATCCCTTCCTGAGCTCGAGCTCGCCTCTCCAGTCATGAGAATCGGGATTCTGGCCGACGTGCACGCCAACCTGGAGGCGCTGGAGCCCGTGCTGCGCTGGCTCGACGGACAGAACGTCGATGAGATCGTATGCCTTGGCGACGTGGTCGGGTACGGTGGGGATCCGGAACGTTGCATCGAGATCGTCCGCACGCGGTGCTCCGTCACCGTGCGGGGAAATCACGATCACGCCATTTTCGAGCCGGCCCTGAGGAGCGAATTCAACGACCATGCCCGGCGGGCGGTGGAGCGGCATGCGGAGATCCTCGGTCAGAAGGAACGCGACTGGCTGGCGTCTCTCCCGCCAGTGGCGAGACGCGAATCGCTGGCCCTCGGGCACGCCGGCTTCGCCCACCCGGAGCGATATCCCTACGTCACCGATCCCGCGCGCGCGGCGATCGAGCTCGCCGCGATGCCGGGCGCCGTGGGTTTCATCGGACACACGCACGTGCCAGCGATCTTCCGAGCGTCCCCGGACGGGAGCGTCGAGCGGGTCGCGCCGGCTTACGGTCAGGAGCGGACGGAGAACGGAGCGGGGGAGATGAAGGTCGGTCTGGATGGCCCATGGCGCTATCTGGTGAATCCGGGCTCGGTGGGGCAGCCCCGGGATCGTGATCCGCGCGCGGCCTGCTCCGTCTACGACACGGCCGAGTCGGTCCTCACGCTGGCGCGCATCCGCTATGACATCTCCAGGGCTCAGGAGGCGATCGTCGAGCGCGGGCTGCCGGCCTTCGAGGCGAGCCGTCTGGCGCTGGGGATGTGAGCGCAGCGACCGGACCGTGGGACCGGTTCTGGGGGACAAAAGACGACCTGGAGGCCGTCTACCGATCGAGCCCGCGCGTCCTGCGCGCCGTTCTCGACCACCTGCCCCCTGGTGGGAGGCGGATCCTGGAGATCGGCGCCGGAACCGGCCGCGACACGGCCGAGCTGGCCCGGCAGGGCCTCCACGCCGTGGCGCTGGACGCGTCGCCCGAGGCCTGGCGGCTCACCGCCCGGGCCGAGCCCGCCCTCCGGGGGCGCGGGATCGTAGGCGGAGACGCCCTGCATCTGCCGTTTCCGGACGCCGTCTTCGACGCCGTCTTCCACCAGGGGGTTCTCGAGCACTTCGGTAACCCGGGCGCCTTCCTGCGGGAGAACCACCGGGTCACCCGGCCCGGGGGAATCCTGGTGGTGGACGTACCCCAGACATGGCACCCCTGGACGCTGCTCAAGCGGCTCGCGCTGCGTGCCGACCGCTGGTTCGCGGGGTGGGAGACGGAGTTCACGGTCGGCGAGCTCGAGGAAGGCGTGCGCGAGTCCGGGTACGAGGTGGTCTCCTCGTACGGCGACTGGATGGTCCCGAGCCTTGCCTATCGCTTGACCCGGGAGGCGGGGCGAAAGGCCGGCCTGCCGCTCCCGCTCGACCCACGCGGCCCGGAGCCGCTGAGTCGCGCCCGGAGGGCGCTCCGGGAACGGCTGCTCGCTCCACGAGCCGCCCGTTACGTGGCGCACACGATCGGTGTCGTGGCGCGGCGAGCGGAGAGGAGCTGACGTGCGGATCCTGGTGATCAACTGGCAGGACTGGACCCACCCTCAGTCGGGCGGGGCCGAGATCCATCTGAGGGAGGTCTTTGGGCGAATCGCGGCGGCCGGCCATCGCGTGGACCTCCTCTGCACGGGCTGTTCGGGCGCCCGGGCCGAGGAGCGGATCGACGGGATCAACGTGATCCGGCGCGGGAGGAGCCGGGAGCTCTTCAACTACGCGGTGCCCGGGATCTACCGCCGCGTGCTCCGCAGAAACGACTACGACGTTCTCGTCGACGACCTGAACAAAGTCCCGTTCTACAGCCCGCTCTTCTCCGATCGCCCGGTGGTGGCGCTCGTCCACCACCTCTTCGGGGGGACCGTCTTCGAGCAGACCAACCCGGTCTTCGGCGGCTACGTGTGGCTCAGCGAGCGCGCGATCGCCCGCGTCTATCGCCGGAGCCGGTTCATCGCCGTGTCGCGCTCGACCGCCCTCGACCTCGAGCGGCGCGGGGTCGATCCTCAGCGCATCACGGTGATCCCCAACGGCCTGCCGGACCTGGACCTCGATCGCTGGCTGTCCAAGCCGAAGGAGGAGACGCCCTTGTTCGTCGTGCTGACCCGTCTCAAGCGCTACAAGGCGGTCGAGGTCGCGCTGGAGGCCTTCGCCCACGTCCTCCGGGAGCACCCCGAGGCGCGGCTGATCGTGGCCGGCGACGGGGACCATCGTGTGGCGCTCGAACGCCGCGCCGCGGCGGGAGGGCTCGACGGTCGTGTTGCGTTTCCGGGCTGGCTCGACGATGACGCCAAGTGGTCGCTCTTGAGGCGCGCCTGGGCGCTCCTCTACACGAGCCCGAAGGAGGGCTGGGGAATCTCGAGCCTCGAGGCTCAGCGGGTGGGGACGATCGCAATCGTGAGCGACTCGCCGGGGCTCAGGGAGACGGTGGTCGACGGGGAGACCGGGCTCGTCGTGCCGCACGGCGACGTGGGAGCGCTGGCCGGTGCCATGGAGCGCGCGATCGATCGCCCCGAGGAGCGGGCGGCGCTCGAGGCAGCCGCCGTCCAGCGCGCCCGCCGGTTCTCGTGGGACGCCGCCGCCAGGCAGACGCTGGAAGTGCTGGAATCGGCCGCGGCCCGGGGCTCCTCCCGATGACCGTGCGAGCCTCCGGGGCCGAGCCCCGCGCCGATTTCGGGGTTGTCGTCCCGGCCTTCAACGAGGTGGACAACATGGGTCCGCTCTTCGAGGCCCTGGGCGAGGCCTGGCGGCGACACGGCCTCCAGGGCGAGGTGATCCTGGTCGACGACGGATCCTCGGACGGGACGGTGGACGCCGCCCGGGAGGCGGCCCGGGGCTTCCCGGGGACGGTACGGATCGAGCGTCACATGAGCAACCTGGGCAAGACGGAGGCGATGGTCACCGGCGCGCTCGCCACTCCCCGCCGGTGGCTGGTCCTCTACGACGCCGATCTCCAGCACTCGCCCGACGAGATCCCGCGCTTTCTGGACAAGCTGGGCGAAGGCTACGACGTGGTGACCGGCTGGAAGCAGGGGCGCTACGACAAGCGGGTCGTCTCGAGCATCTACAACTGGCTGTCGCGGCGCTTCTTCCGGGTGCCCGTTCACGACCTCAACTCGATGAAGGCGTTCCGCCGCGAAGTGATCGAGGAGATCCCGCTGCGTCACGACTGGCATCGCTTCTTCGTCGTCCTCGCCCACGCCCGCGGCTACCGGGTCGGCGAGATCCCGATTACCCTGTATCCCCGTCGCTACGGGGAAGCCAAGTACTCGGGAGCCGGCCGGATCTGGGCCGGGACGCTGGATCTCGCATCGGTCAAGGTGATCACGAGCCTGCTCCGAAAGCCGCTCGTCTTCTTCGGCACGCTGGGAGGCTTGCTCGCGGGGAGCGGTGTGGTGGTGGGGCTGATCGCGCTCTACTACCGCTTCGCGCTGGAGCAGGGCTATCGCCCGCTCCTGTACCTGGTGATCCTGTTGCTCGTGCTGGGTGCGCTTTTCTTCGCGCTGGGCGTGCTGGCCGAGGGGATCGTCCAGGTGCGGGACCGGATCGAGCATCTGGAGCGGCGGATGGCCGCCGGGGATCGGAGCGGGACGGAGACGTGAGCCGTCCGGGGCGGTGGGCCCTCGGGGGCGCCCTGGTTTCCATGGCGCTCGCGCTCGCCCTGATCGATCCCCACCTCTTCACGGGTGGAGACAATGCGGCCTACTACGCGCTGGCACGGGCGCTGGCCACCGGCCGCGGCTATCTGGATCTGATCGCTCCGGGAACCCCACCCGAAACCGTCTACCCGCCCGGCTTCCCGCTGCTCCTGGTGCCCTTCTACTGGCTCGGCGGCGGGAGCCTGCCCGTGCTCAAGCTGGAGTCGCTGATCGCCGGGGCGGTCGCCCTGTGGGGCACCTGGAAGCTCGCCCGGGAGGCGCACGGAGTGCCGGCATGGGTGGCTCCCGCGGCCGTATGGCTGGTCGGTCTGGCGCCGGTGTTCCGCACCTACACGTCGTACGTACTCTCCGACATGTCGTTCACCGGGGCGGCGCTTTTCGCGCTGGTGTTCTTCCAGCGCGACCGGTGGGCCGGGGAGGAGGAAGGGGGCGACGAGTCGAGCAGGGGGGGCGGGAAATGGTGGATCGCCGGCACCCTCGTCTCCGTGCTCGCCTTCGCGATCCGGACGGCGGGAGTCGCGCTTCTCGGGGCCGCCCTCCTGACCGCGGTGATCCGTCGGCGCTGGGGACGGGTGGTCGTCGTGTGCGCGGCGGTC
This sequence comes from Gemmatimonadota bacterium, assembly GCA_050732875.1. Classification (GTDB taxonomy): domain Bacteria; phylum Gemmatimonadota; class Gemmatimonadetes; order JACCXV01; family JAHWKZ01; genus DASRVA01. The sequence continues at coordinate 13,808 of JBOHRQ010000014.1, forward strand.
GTGCTCGCGGTCGTGCCGTGGCTGGCCTGGACGGGGCAACGCCCGCCGGAGACAGGCAGCTATCTGGAACAGGTGCGCGCCAGCGACCGCCTCGATCCGCAAAGCCCGGCGATGAACCTGGGCGAGTATGCGGGGCGGGCCTTCGAGAACCTCGTCGTCTACGCGTTCCGGGACCTGCCCGGTCTCTTCTGGCCCGTGAGCCCGCCGCCCCTGGCGGTGACCGTGTTCGGAGCGATCGTCGGAATCGCGCTGGTGCTGATCGGTGCCGTGGTCCTGCTTCGACGACGGGGCCTCGTCCTGGTCGATCTCTTCGCGCTCCTGTCGGTCGCGATCCTCCTTGTCTGGCCCTGGACGGGGGACCGCTTCCTCCTGCCCCTGGTCCCGATCCTGTGGATCGTCATGCTGGCCGGGCTGGACGCCGCCAGCCGTTTCCTGACCGGCGGGCCCAGGGTGGCCGGATGGATGACCGCGGGCTTGATCGCCGTGCTCGCGGTGGGAGCGGCGCTTCAGGTCCCCGGACAGTGGCGGGAGACGCGGGCGTACCTCGACGGCGAAGAGCTGGCTGGCTACGAACCCTACTTCCAGGACTATTTCGAGGCCGCGCGGTGGATCGGTGACAACGCGCCCGAGGCCGTCATCCTGGCCCGCAAGCCGACCCTGACGTGGTACTGGAGCGGGGGGAGGCCGAGCGTCGTCTATCCCTTTCACGGGGATCCAGAGAGGACCTGGGCGTTTCTCCGCCGGAAGGGCGTCACGCACATCGTGATGGACCAGCAGACCAGCGATTTCCTGGCCCCGGCGCTGGAGCCGCACTGGGACCTGATCGAGATCGTCCACGCCTCGCCGCGGCGGGCGATCTTCGTCCTCAGGATCGCGCCCGACAGCTGATGCGGATTATGCACGTTCCCACCGCCTGGCCCCGCCGGGAAGGCGATGTGATCACGCCCTGGCTGGTCACGATGGCCGAGCGCCAGGCCGCGCGTGGCCACCAGGTCCACGTCCTCGCTCCCTCGTTCGAGGGGCTGGGGGAGCAGACCCAGGGCGAGCTGACCGTGCACCGCTACCGCTACGCACCGCGGCGCTGGGAGCGCCTGACCCACGAGGAGACCACCCCGGATCGATTGCAGCGAAACCCGGCCTGGGGGCTGCTCCTGCCGGGCTACGTGGCGGCCGGTACGGCGGCCGCACGGCGCCTCGCCCGCCGGATCGGGTTCGATGCCGTCCACGTCCACTGGGCCATCCCCCACGGGATCCACGGGGCGGCAGCGGCGCGGGCCGCCGGCGCCGCGCTGGTCACCACCTTCTACGGTGCCGAGATCCGGTGGGCGGAGCGGCGGTTCCCGCCAGGCAAGGCGTTCCTCCGCTGGTATGCCCGCCGGTCGCATCTGGTCGCCATCTCGGAGAGCACCCGTCGCATGCTGGCTCCCTATGCCGACCGTCCGATCGACGTGATCCCCTACGGCGTCCCGCTTCCCGAAGAAGGGGCAGCGTCCGCCTGGGCGGGCTCGCCGGTCCTCCTCTTCGTCGGGCGGCTGGTGACGCGAAAGGGCGTGGACCGTCTGCTTCAGGCGCTGGCGAGCGTCATCGACCGGGACTGGCGGCTCGAGATCGTCGGCTTCGGTCCCCAGCGCGAGCGGCTCGAGGCGCTCACGCGAGAGCTCGGGCTGGCGGAGCGGGTGGCCTTCCTCGGCCGGGTGTCCAACGAGGAGCTGGGAGCCGCCTACCGGCGGGCGGCCTGCTTCGTCCTGCCGGCGACCCTCGACGAGCGGGAGGACACCGAGGGGCTCGGCGTCGTCCTGCTGGAGGCGATGAGCTACGGGGTGCCCGTCCTGGCCACCCGGCGCGGGGGCATCACCGACGTCGTGATCGACGGGCGGACAGGCTTTCTGGTAGAGGACGAAATCCCCGCGCTCGCGGAGGGGATCCGCCGTGTCCTCGACGATCCCCGGCAGGCCCGCGAGATGGGGGAGAGGGGCCGCGAGCGCGTGCGCGCGGCGTTCGGATGGGATAGCATCCTGGACCGGCTGGAGGCGGTCTACCGACGGGGCCCCGTATCGCGGTGAAGGATGCGTCGACCCGCCCGAACCGGTACGTCCGGCATCTCGCGAGCGAGAGGTACCGTGCTTCCCGCGCGCGGAAGGCGGAGCTGATCGCGGCGGTTTGCGGCCGGCACCTGCGGACGGCCCGTACGGTCGTTGACCTGGGGGCTGGAACCGGGCTCGTCCGAAGCGCGCTCGAGCGCATCGCCGAACGCCCGATCATCGGGTTCGAGATCGACCGCGCGTTCATCGAGGATCCCGCGCGCATGGCGGTGGCGGACCTGCTGCGGCTACCGGTGCGGGACGCGTCCATCGACTTCGGAATCGCCAATCACGTCTACGAGCACGTGGCCGACCTGGAACGGTTCTTCGCCGAGGTGAAGCGAACCCTGGCACCGGGGGGACGGGTCTACATGACGGCGGGGAGCCGCTTCGCGCCGATCGAACCCCACTATCGGATCCCCACGCTGTCGTGGTGGCCGGAGCCGGTAGCGACCCGGATCCTGCGCTGGTCGGGCCGCGGCGAGCGCTATGACGACATCCGGTTCACGACCTGGCGGCCGCTGACTGAGACGGCCCGGGCCGAGGGGCTCGAGCTCGAGGACCTGACCGACCGGATCCTCGTCGACCATCTCGCCCGGTACGAGAGCCGGCTCGGGCGGTCGGTCGGGGGCGTGGTCCGGAAGGTCCCCGGCGGGCTGCGGCGACGTCTCCTCCGGACGCTCTCCCCGCAGTGGTTCTTTCTCGTGCGACATGGGGACGCCCGGTGACCGCGCGGCGGAAGACACCGGCGAAAGCGGCCGGCTCGAAGAAACGGAGGCGCTCCCGGGGCGCCGCGTCTGCGCCCAAACCCGCCACCGGCCCGGGGATCCTGGAGCGCCGTGCGTTCTGGATCTTCGTTGGAGCGGCGGCCATCGCGACGCTCTTCTTCTTCGCGTCGTTCGTGACCGACCGCGAATCCATGATCTTCGGGACCGACATGGTCTCCCAGGCCTACCAGAGCCGTGCCTTCGCCGTGCAGGAGGTCGAGGCCGGGCGCGGGCTGCCGCAGTGGAACCCCCACGTCTTCGGCGGGCTGCCCTACCTCTCGATCCTGCCCTACCCGGTGTACTACCCGACGTCCCTCCTCTACTTCGTGATGGATCTCCACCGGGCGATCGGATGGGGGTTCGTCCTGCACTTCCTGCTGGCCGGCGTCCTCGCCTACGCGATGGCCCGCGAGCTCCGGCTGGCGCCAGGCGCCGCCTTCGTCACCGGAGCCGCTTACATGTTCACCGGCTATCTCGTGAGCCATCTCCACGCCGGCCAGGACGGGCGGATGTTCGCGATGACGTGGACACCGGCCCTGTTCCTGCTCGCCGAGCGGGCCGTCCGGACGGAGCGGCTTCGGCCGTTCGTCTGGATGGCGATCGTGGTGACGCTCCAGCTCTTCACCCCGCACGTTCAGATGACCTACTTCGCCGCCCTCGCCGTGACCGCGTTCATGGCCTTCCGGCTCGTCCAGCTCGGCCGGGCGCGAGGATCGTGGCGACCCGCCGTGCCGCTCGTTGCCGGCTTCGTCGGCGCGTACGCGCTGGCGGGCCTGCTGGCGCTGGCGGAGATCCTCCCAACCTGGAACATGCTCCAGTTCTCGCACCGGGCGGAGCGCGGCTACGCCTACGCCTCGTCGTGGGCGATGCCCGTCCAGGAGACCCTGGGCGCTCTCTGGCCGCGCTTTCAGGGCTATCTCGAGACCTACTGGGGGAGCAACCCTTTCAAGCTCCACACCGAGTACCTGGGGGCGGCGCCGATCGTCCTCGCGGTGATCGCGCTGCTGACGCGGCGCAGCGCCCGGACCTGGTTCTTCGGGGGACTGGCGCTGGCGGCGCTTCTGTTCGCGTGGGGTGGCGCGACTCCCGTCCACCGGCTCTTCTACTGGACTCTTCCGGTCATGAAGTCGTTCCGGGCGCCGGGGATGATGTACTCGGTGGTGGCGCTCGCCGCGGTTGTCCTGGCCGGGCTGGGTGCCCAGGCTCTCCACGACCGGCGGGAGATTCTCCGGGAGAGCAGGCATCCCGTCTGGATGGTCACCGGCGGCTTCGGCCTGATCCTGGTCCTCTTGTGGTTCTGGGCCGCCTCGTCCCCAGCCGGGTTCGGTGCGGCGCTCGGCGGGATCCTCTACGGGTCGCTCGAGCCGGCGCGCGCCGCCGCGCTCGAGCGGGCCATGCCGGGGTTCGCGAGGAGTCTGGGGTTGTTCACCGTCTGGTGGTGGCTGTCCCTGGTTGTCTGCCGGGCGGCCGCCCGGGAGCGGTTGGGGACGACGCTGGCGTGCTTCCTGCTGGGGGCGATCACGGTAGCCGATCTGTGGCGGGTGGACGACGACTTCTACCGCACGTTCCCGGTCGCCCAGCTCACCGAGCCCGACAGCTCGGTGCGCTTCCTCCAGGCCCAGCCGAAACCTTTCCGGGTCCTGCCGCTCCCGACCGCCTACGGTCCCAACGACCTCATGCTGTTCGGGATCGAGTCGGTGACCGGCTCCCAGAACTTCCGCCTGCAGTGGTGGGACGACCTGGTCGGCGAGGATCTGCGCCGGCTGGGCGACATGCGGCTCTGGCGACTGCTCGACATCCGCTACCTGGTGTCGGGACAGCCGGTGGAGGCCCAGGGTCTGGAGCTGGTCCACGAGGGGGGCGGTCCGCCGGTCTACGCCTGGCAGGGGGCGAGCGCCGGCGCGTGGGTGGTCCACGACGTCCGCGAGCGTCCCGCGGGCGGCGAGGCCGGCGTGGTCCTCGACGCGGGGTTCGATCCGGCCCGCACCGCACTTCTCGAACCGGGGTCGGATGCTCCGCCGCTGGGCGCAGCGGCGGGGGCCGCGACCGTGCGCTGGGTCGAGCGGCTTCCCGATCGTCTCGCCGTCGACGTCGAGGCCGGCGCGCCCGGCCTCCTCGTCCTCAGCGAGATCTACCATCCCTACTGGTCCGCCTCCGTGGACGGGGACCCGGCCCGGGTGCTGCAGGTGGACGTCGCCTTGCGCGGCGTGCCGGTGCCGGCCGGCCGCCACCGGGTGACGATGGAGTTCCGGGACCCCATGCTGACCTGGGGGCGGTGGGGAAGCCTGGCCGGGCTCGTGCTCCTCGGAATCGCCTTCGTCGTCACGCGAGAGCGGAAGGACACCGGGCAGAGCTCCCCGACCGAGCCCGGCGGAGGCCGATGAAAGGCCGGTCGTGGCTCCGGAACCTCGAGTGGGCGATCGGGCTTCTCGTGCTCGCGGCGATCGCCCGCTATCTCGTCCGGGAGTGGGACCGCCTCGCGTCCAGATCCTGGGAAGTGGACTGGGTGCTCCTCGGGATCGCCTCGGCGCTGGTGGTTCTGGCGTACTCGGGCTTCGTCCTCCTCTGGAGGCACCTGGTCGCCCGACTGGGCGGCCATCTCTCCGGGGTCGACGCCCATCGGGTCTGGTATTTCGGCAACCTCGCCCGCTACGTGCCCGGGAAGGTCCTACAGCTCGCGGGGACGGCCTACCTGGCGCGCGCCAAGGGGGTCCGTCCGATCCTGACCGTGGGATCGATGGTCGTCGCGCAGCTCTTCGTGATCGTCGCCGGCGTCGCCGTGGCGCTGGTGGCTCTGCCGGCGGGGTCGTTGCGGGTGCCGGGCGGCGTCACGGCCGGGCTGGTCGTGGCCGGCGCGCTGACGATCCTGCTTGTCACGCCCCTGTTCGACGTGGCTCACCGGCTCGCCCTCAGGCTGGCGGGCCGCGGCGAAGCGCACGTCCGGGTTCCGGTGACGACGCGGCTCGGGCTGCTGGCGGGGTACCTCGCGACCTGGGTCGTGTTCGGGCTCGGCTTCGCGCTCTTCGTTCAGGCCGTGGGCGACCCCGCGCCGGGATCGCTGCCGACTTTGATCGGAATCTGCGCGGCCGGTTACCTCGCCGGATGGGCGGCGGTCTTCGTCCCCGGGGGGCTGGGCGTCCGGGAGGGAGTCTACGCGCTCCTCCTGGCGGAGGTGCTTCCGGGGCCCCTGGCGGCCGCGGTGGCCATCCTGTCGCGGGTCTGGCTGACGGCCGTCGAGGTCCTGGTGGCGGGCGGCCTGGCGCTGAGGTACGGGCTCCGCGACCTGCGGGCCACGACGGTCTCCGCTCCCGAGCCGCTGAGGAATGTCGATGGGTGAAGCCCTGGTCGTCATCCCGACCTACAACGAGCGCGAGAACGTCCAGAAGATCGTTCCGCGGGTCCTGGCGGCCGACTCCCGCCTCGAGGTGCTCGTGGTCGACGACGACTCTCCCGACGGGACGGGCGAGGTAGCGGCGCGTCTCGCGTCCGAGATCGAGCGTCTCCACGTGCTGCATCGTTCGGCCAAGCAGGGGCTCGGGGCCGCCTACCTGGCCGGCTTCGACTGGGCGCTGGAGCGCGGCTACCGTCTGGTGTTCGAGATGGACGCCGATCTCTCCCACGACCCGCAGCACCTCCCCGAGTTCCTGGCGCTGATGGATGAGTGCGACGTGGTCGTCGGCTCGCGCTACATGCGCGGGGTCACCGTCGTCAACTGGCCCATGGGGCGGCTGGTCCTGTCGTGGCTGGCGAACTGGTACGCCCGGGTCGTGACCGGAATCCCGCTCCACGATCTGACCAGCGGCTTCAAGTGCTACCGGCGCGACGTCCTCGAGCACCTGCGGCTGGGGGATATCCACTCGAACGGGTACGCGTTCCAGATCGAGACCGTCTTCCGTGCCTGGCGGTACGGCTACCGGGTCGTCGAGATGCCGATCGTGTTCGTCGACCGGGACGTCGGGGCCAGCAAGATGTCGAAGCGCATCGTGCTGGAAGCGATCTGGATGGTTTGGCGGATGCGCTGGTGGCGGATCACCGGGCGGGTGTGATCGGCGTATAATGGAGTCGATGACCTCCAGCGTGACCGATGTCCTTGCCGGTCGCCCGTTCGTCAAGATGTCGGGCGGCGGAAACGACTTCGTCGTGTTCGACAACCGGGACGGGTGGTTCCCCAAGGAACAGGTCCCGGGGATCGTCGCCCGTCTCTGCCGCCGGGGCCTGGGTGTGGGGGCGGACGCGGTTCTGCTGCTCGAGCGGGACGGGGAGGCCGACGTCCGGATGGCGTACTACAACGCCGACGGGGGAGAGGCTCCCATGTGCGGGAACGGCGCCCTCTGCATCGCCCGTTACGCGCGGATGGAAGGCGCCGTGGTAGGGGAGCATCTGCGTCTCGCCACCGGCAGCGGCACCTTCCGCGCGCGCGTGCCGGATCCCGAAGGGGCCGAGGTCACGCTCTGGCTCGTCCCGCCGCAAGCCCTCGCGCTCGGGCATCCGGACCTCGAGAAGCCGCCCTACCGGCAGGTCGGGTCCGTCGACACCTCGACGCCGCACGTCGTGGCCCTGATGGACGACGTCGAAAGCCATGACGTGATCGGGGAAGGCAGGCGGCTCCGGGGCGACCCACGCTGGAACCCGCCGGGCACCAACGTCAACTTCGTCCAGGTCCTGAATCGCGGCACTGTACGGATGCGGACCTACGAACGTGGCGTCGAGGACGAAACGCTGTCGTGTGGCACCGGCGCGACCGCGTCGGCCATTCTGACCGCGCTGTGGGGGCTGACCGAGCCGCCCGTGACGGTACGCACCACGGGCGGCTTCCCGCTGATCGTCGACTTCACGCGACCGATGAACTCCCAGGCGCTGCCGGCCGACCCCCGCCTGACCGGTGACGCGCGGGTGATCTTCCGGGGTACCCTGGACGAGGTGTGAGACCGCGGCCCTACCGGGCGAGATAGCCACCGTCGATCGGATAGTAGGCACCCGTCACGAAACTCGCCCGGTCACTGCAGAGCCACACGACGAGCTCGGCGACCTCCTCGGCTTGGCCGAGGCGCCCGATGGGATGCAGGTCCACGAGCGCCGCACGCGCTTCGGCCGTGAGGCTCTCCAGCAGCGGGGTGACGATGTAGCCGGGACCCACCGCGTTCACCCGCAGCCCCTCTGGGGCGTATTCGATCGCTGCCGTCTGCGTGAGCCCGACGACCCCGTGCTTGGCGGCCACGTAGCCGCCCGCCCCGGCCGTCCCGACCTGCCCGAGGATCGAGGCCATGTTCATGATCGCGCCGCCGCCCGCCTCCAGCATGCGCGGGATCTGGGCCCGCATAGCGTAGAACACGCCCGAGAGGTTGATCTCGATCACCCGCCGCCAGCCGTCTACGCTCAGGTCGGCGAGCGGGTTCAGCTCGCCGCCGATCCCGGCATTGTTGCAGGCGACGTGCAGGGCGCCGAAGCGCTCGACGGCCGTCCGGACGAGCGCCTCGTTGTCCTCGGGGCTCCCGCTGTCGGCGCGGACGAAGACCGCTTCCGCGCCGGGCGTCGCCCGCTCGATCAGGCGGACGGTTTCCTCGCCGTCCTCCTCGGCGATGTCGGAGACGATCACGCGGGCTCCCTCCCGGGCGCAGGCCAGGGCGACCGCGCGACCGATACCGGACGCGGCACCGGTGACGATGGCTGTCTTGTTCTCGAGGATCATGATACCCTCCTTGAAGTGGCGGTGGAGCTCAGCGGGCAGGAACGCGACTCATTCAGTCCCCGAGCCCGGTTGTCTGGCCTCGGTCGGCGCGGGATCGGGGATGAAATCGGACGGCCGGGGAACCTGGATCGCGAGGCGCGCGTGGCCGGTGATCAGCCGGGCGTCACGAGAGTTCGAGAGCCAGCTCCAGAACCAGCTGAGCAGAACCACCAGTCGGTTGCGGAAGCCGATCAGAAAGGCGATGTGTATGCCGCCCCAGAGGAGCCAGGCCGGGAAGCCGCTCACCCGGAATCGTCCGATCGCGGCGACGGCCTTGGCCTTGCCGATGATCGCCAGGAGGCCCTTGTCCCGGTACACGAAGGGATCGCGCTCCGCGGGAGTCGACTTCCCGGCCGCTTCGCGGGCGATCGTCCGCCCCGCGTAGCGCCCCATCTGGATGCCCCCCTGAGCCACCCCAGGGACCGGCAGGCCCGTGTCCGCCGACTTCGCTGCCGCCAGGTCCCCGGCGACGAAGACCTCCGGGTGGTCCGGGATGGTGAGGTCCGGGCCGACGATCACGCGTCCGCTCCGGTCCAGCGGGACGCCGAGCGACTGACCCAGCGGGCTGGCCTTGACGCCGGCCGCCCAGAAGATGTTCCCGACGAAGATGCGCTCCTCCCCGACGTGGATCGTCCCGGGCGTGACGTCGGTGACCGCCGCGTTCAGGCGGACCTCCACCCCCATGCGCTCGAGATCCCGCTGCGCCCGGGCGCTCGATTCCGGCGGGTAGGTGGGCAGGACCCGATCGCCGGCCTCGAAGAGGATCACGCGGGTCGTCCGCGTGTCGATGTGTCGGTAGTCCTGGGGAATCGTCTGTCCGGCGATCTCCTTGATGGCCCCGGCCAGCTCGACGCCGGTCGGGCCGCCGCCTACGATTCCGAACGTCAGGACCGCGCGGCGAGCGGCTTCGTCACCTTCGTATTCGGCCGTTTCGAACGCCAGAAGGATGCGGCGGCGAAGGGCGGTCGCATCCTCGATGCTCTTCAGCCCGGGAGCGATCGCCGCCCACTCCTCGTGACCGAAGTAGGCATGCGTCGCTCCGGCCGCGAGGATGAGGTAGTCGTAGGGGACGTGGCCTCCATGCAGCTGCAGGTGCCGGGCCGCGGTGTCCACGCCGGTGACCTCGGCCAGCACGACCTCGCAGTTCTTCTGCCCGCGCAGCACCGCGCGGATGGGGGCGCTGATGTCGGCCGGGGACAGGGAGGCGGTGGCGACCTGGTAGAGGAGCGGCTGGAAAACGTGGTGGTTGCGGCGATCCAGCAAGGTCACCTGGACCGGGGCCTTGGCCAGCGCTTTTGCCGCCGCGATGCCGGCAAAGCCGCCGCCGACGATGAACACCCGGGGGAGAGCTTCCGATGTCATGCGCTTCGTGCCCTCGCGATGAGCGGATGCACGGCCGGTCGAAACTCAGTACGCTACACCGTAGCGGCGACCCACGTGCCGCGGAGTCTCCAGCTCATCGACGAGGGCGACGGCGTAATCCTTGTACGAGATGAAGCTCCGGCCGTCCTCATCGGCGAGGAACTGGTCGATCGTTGTGATAAGATACGATAACCGCCGGAAAGGGCTGAAGCTTTCCCGCGCATCCGGCAGCCGGGTCTCCTTGTTAGTCCCCAGTCTCACGATGGCGATGCCGATGTTGCGATTGTTGCTATTATGGCATATCCCACAGCGGCATGCTTGCTCGCGACAGCGCGCACCCAGCGGCCGCGCCGGAACCGCGGCTGCCGTGCCGCCCTCCCGATCGGGTCTCGCGGCAGGCAGAGTTCACATGGAGGTGGCAGATGGTGGAAGCGCTGGCTCGCAACTGGTGGGCTGTGGGGCTCCGCGGTGTGGCCGGAATTCTCTTCGGACTGCTCACGCTTTTCAATCCCGCCATCACTCTCGCAGTGCTCGTCCTGTTCTTCGGAGCATACGCCCTGGCCGACGGGTTGTTCACGGTCATTGCGGCGATCGCAAACCGCCGCAACGAGCCGCGCTGGGGATGGCTCCTGGTCAGTGGCATTCTCGGCATCCTGATCGGGATCCTCACCTTCCTGATGCCTAGTGTGACGGCGCTCGTCCTGCTCTTCCTGATCGCGAGCTGGGCGATCATCAGAGGCATCGCGGAGATCGTCGCGGCCATCCAGCTGCGGAAGGTGATCACCGGGGAGTGGCTGTTCGTCCTCGCGGGGGTTCTCGCGGTCCTGTTCGGCATCCTGCTGTTCCTTTTTCCCGGCGCGGGAGCGCTCACCGTGGTGCTGTGGATCGGCGCGTTCGCGACCGTGTTCGGCATTCTCATGATCGCGCTGGCCTTCCGGCTGCGACGCTGGAAACGGGAGTTCGGCGACAGAGCTCCGGCAACCGCCTGATCGGACGCCCGCTCCCGCGCCCGACTCGGTGGCACCCGGTCGCCTGTCGGCTCGGCTCGCGTCCGCTGCCTCCTGGCCGATGGTCAGCAGCCGTCGCGCTCGACCCGTTCTTCCGAGATCCGGTAGATCCACCGCTCGCACGTCCACCCGGAGACGCCGCGGGCCGACTCGGGGGCATAACGCACCTGGAGCTCCTGGTCTCCCGGACTCATTGCGCGAACCATGATCGTCAGCGGAATCGTCCGCGCCGACGAGGGAGGTCCCGACCAGATCGCTTCGCTGTCCTGATGGGATCCCGTCCAGCCGGGGGCGGAGGGCTCCGGGTTGGCCGTGTCGGGGCGAATGGCGACGAGCGTCCCGCCGGCGTCGAGCCGCAACCGGAACGCGCGCAGCCCGGCCTCGGTATCGACGTGGAACGGCCATGCGAGCGCCTGCGGGTCGCCATCGACTGTCTGAGGCGTCTGCAGGGCGACCCGATCTCCGCTCGGATCCCCGTTCATGGTGGCGCAACCGATGGCGAGGGTGACGATCGCCGGCGGGAGCCATCGCGCGGGTGAAGTCATCAATCCGGCCTCCTTCCCGTGGCGTCGATTGCTGGGCCCCGTAAGGGCCGATAGCTTAACGGATTAGCCAGCGTTTGCGCACTCAGCGCTTTTGCCGCACGGAGAGGCGTTCCGACGACGATGCCCGAAGACCGTTACGATCCGCACGCCATCGAGCCCCGATGGCGCGAGGCGTGGAGGGAGAAGGACCTCTACGCCACCGACCTCGTGGGTGCCGGGCGGCCATGCTACGTGCTGGTCATGCTGCCGTACCCTTCCGGCGACCGCCTCCACGTCGGGCACTGGTACCACTACGGGCCGGCCGACACGTGGGCGCGCTTCATGCGGATGCGCGGGTTCGACGTGTTCGAGCCGATCGGCTTTGACGCATTCGGCCTGCCGGCCGAGAACTACGCGGTCCGGACCGGCATCCATCCCCGGGATTCGACCGAGAAGAACGTCGCCAACATGATCGAGCAGCTCGAGCGGATGGGCGCCATGTGGGACTGGGACCACACGGCCAACACGAGCGACCCCTCCTTCTACCGCTGGACCCAGTGGATTTTCCTCGCGCTCTACCGGGCCGGTCTCGCCTATCGCCGGGAGGCCCCCGTTTGGTGGTGCCCGCAGGACCAGACCGTGCTCGCCAACGAGCAGGTCCTGGAGGGAAACGTCTGCGAGCGCTGCGGAACGCCGGTCGAGAAGAAGGACCTCACCCAATGGTTCTTCCGCATCACCCGCTATGCCGACGAGCTCCTGGACGCCCTCGACGAGCTCGAATGGCCGGAGCGGACCAAGACGCTGCAGCGGAACTGGATCGGTCGCTCGCCGGGGGTCGAGATCGACTGGCAGGTCGAGGGGAAGGACCGCACGATCCGGACTTTCACCACCCGCCCTGACACGATCTACGGCGTCACCTTCCTCGTCCTGGCCCCTGAGCACCCGCTCGTCGACCTGGTCACGACCGACGACCGGCGGGCAGCGGTCGACGCCTACCGCGAGCGGACGCGGCGGCTCTCCGACATCGAGCGGGCCTCGACCGAGGGCGGCAAGACGGGGGAGTTCACCGGCGGCTACGCCATCCATCCGCTGTCGGGGGAGAAGGTCCCGATCTGGGTCGCGGATTTCGTGCTGCTGACTTACGGCACGGGCGCGGTCCAAGGTGTCCCGGCTCACGACGAGCGCGACTACGACTTCGCCAGGGCGATGAGTCTGCCGATCCCGTGGGTGATCGAGCCGGATGATGCATCCCTGAAGCCCGACGACCAGGCCTACACCGGTCACGGCGCCGTCCATGGCTCAGGCCCGTACTCGGGCATGCGCTCGGAGGCGATGCTCGAGAAGGTGATCGACGACCTCGAGGCGGCGGGGAAGGGGGAGCGGAAGGTCAACTACCGCCTCCGCGACTGGCTCATCTCCCGCCAGCGCTACTGGGGGGCGCCGATCCCGATCGTCCACTGCCCGGCGTGCGGCGAGGTGCCCGTTCCGGACGAGGATCTGCCGGTCGAGCTGCCTTACGACGTGGATTTTTCGCTGGGGGCGGGGAAGAGCCCGCTCGAGCGATCGGAGGCGTTCATGCAGGTCGAGTGCCCGAAGTGCGGCGGCCCGGCGAAGCGCGACCCCGACACGATGGACACCTTCGTCGACTCATCGTGGTACTTCCTGCGTTACCTCTCGCCGGACGACGACGAGCGGCCGTGGCCACCGGAGATCGCCGAGCGGTGGCTGCCCGTTTATCAGTATTCCGGCGGGATCGAGCACGCGACCCTCCACCTTCTCTACGCGCGCTTCATGATCAAGGCCCTGCGCGATCTCGGGCGCGTCGGGTTCGACGAGCCCTTCCGCCGGCTCATCCACCAGGGGACGATCACCAACCAGGGTGCGAAGATGTCCAAGTCGCGCGGCAACGTGATCGGCCCCGACGCGTACATCGCCGAGTACGGGGCCGACGCGTTCCGTGCGTACATGATGTTCGGGTTCTCGTGGACCGAGGGCGGCGACTGGAAGGACGAGGGGATCCGCGCGGTGGCGGCGTGGCTCCAGCGGGTGTGGCGGCTCGTCCATCTGCATCGCGGGCTATGGGGGATGAGAGCCCTCGACGAGGGCGATCCAGGAAGTGATGCCGCCCGGGATCTCGTCCTCGCCCGGCACCGCTCGGTCAAGGGCGCGACCCTGGACCTTGCCGCCTGGCAGTTCAACACCGCGATCGCGCGCGTCATGGAGCTTGTCAACGCGTGCTATCAGTACAGCCCGGTCGATCAGGTCGCGTCCAAAGACATCTCCGAGCCGCTCCTCAAGGAGGCGATCGAGACAGTAATCCGCCTCGTCGCCCCGATCGCTCCGCACCTGGCCGAGGAACTCTGGTCGATGACCGGCCACGAGCCCTCCGTCGTGGACGCCGGCTGGCCCGGATTCGACCCCGCCGTGCTGGCCACCGGGGAGGTGACGATGGCGATCCAGGTCAACGGCAAGGTCCGCGAGCAGATGCAGGTTCCACGCGATCTGCCCGAGGAGGAGGTCAAGGCGCGCGCGCTCGCCCACGGCCGGATCCCGACCTTGATCGACGGCAAGCCCCTCAAGAAGGCGATCGTTGTCCCCAACAGGCTGGTCAGCCTGGTCGTCTAACCGGCCGGCCGCGGATTACGTTTACACAGGGATGAAAACGTGCACGCCCACCAATACCCGCTGGCGGGATTCCTACAGGCGCGTCTGGCGGCTTTCGCTGGCGGTCGCGCTGGCCCTCCACGCGGGGCTCCTGCTGTTCATGCCGCGCGGGATCGCCGACCGGCTCCACGAGGCGCTGATCCCGAGCCCGATGATGCTGATCCGCCCGGGCGGACCCGGAAGCGAGATGCAGGGGGTGTCGCTCAGCGCGCCGACCCCGGAGGAGCCGGTCCAGGAGACGCCGCCCGAGCCCGAGCCGGAGGAAGAGGTGGTGGAGGTGACGCCGGCCGATGTGTCCGAGGAGGTGACGATCGCCGAGGTGGCTTCGACCCCCAGCCAGTCCGAAGGGACCGCTCAGGGAGTTCCGGAAGGTGTGGGCGCGAGCGCGGCGGCCTCCGGAGGCGGGGGATCGATCAGCCCGCCGCGGCCCATGCATCTGGTCGTCCCCAAAGTCCCCGACGGGATCAACAAGCGCGAGGCCCGCGGTCAGGCCGTCCACCTGCTGATCGAGGTGCTCGCCGACGGGACGGTGGGGGAAGTCCGGATCGAGCAGGGGACCCACTTCGCCGCACTGGACAGCGCGGCCGCCAGTGCCGCGCGCCAGATGCGCTACATGCCCGCCACGAGGGGTGACACCGGGATCATCCAATGGACCCGCGCCGAGGTTCGATTCTAGCCGGCGGTGAAGCGCGATAGCTCGAGGGTGCTGGCCCTGGCCTTCGAATTTCGTGGATCACAGCAGCGGTGGCCCGGGCACGACTGTGGTCCCCTCGATCCCCAGGTGGTGGTCGGTTCCCCAGACCTTGCGGACGGCTTTCTCCTTGATCCAGACCAGGCTGGACGCATCCACATACGTGAGCTTTCGACCGCGCAAGTCGTCGAGCTTCGCCCACACGGCCGTTCGATGTTCGGAGTCGACATCCAGCACCTTCAGGCCCGACAGATTCGAAAGCAGGTGCCGGAACTTTCGTGCCGACTCCTCACCCAGAGAGTGAAGAAACCAGCTGTAGGCCTCGGAGATCACAAGTACGGATGTATACCACGAGCGCGGCGGATGGGCGAACAGCCGCACCATATCCTTGTGGGACCCGTCTCTGCGGACGAGAAACGCGATGAATGCGCCGGAATCGATGTACACCGTGCCTTTCTTCACAAACGGTCACGGCCGTACACGACGGTGTCCACCGTCTGGCTCGCATCCGGGGGACCTTCGATCGTCCCGGCCAGATGCATCCAGGGTTGATCCGTCGATCGTGGCTGCAGCAACTGGGCAAGAGCCCGCCGCACGAGCTCGGCGAAGGAGATTCCCTGACGACGAGCCTCGGCCCGTGCCTCATCGTACATGCGACGGTCGAGGGAGATCTGGGTCCGGATCATGATAACATCGTATGCTCTTCTGTTATCATAGTCAAGGGCCCAGCACGATGGGAACGAGGGATGCCCGCGCGCTCAGAAACGCCCCCCCCCGCGATCTTCGCTTGACGCTATCGCCAGGCGGCTCCTAGAATACCCCGACCGCGCCCTGGTGGCCCCGTCCCGAATCGAACGAGGATCATGCCGCAATCCCTGGCACCGCGTGTGCTCGCGGTCCGCACCATCCCGAACGTCGCCGGCCCGCTCGCTGACGCCCTGGGGCTGTCGAGCGAGCATGCCGCCGTCGGGTTTCTCACCGTGGACCAGGACGACCCGACCTTCGTAGCGATCGACGAGGCTACGAAGAAAGCTGCCGTCGAGGTCGTCTTCGCGCGCTCGTTCTACGGAGGCGCTCGCTATCCGTCCGGCCCCACCAGCGGCGAGACGCTCGCCGTCATGGCCGGCCAGCTGATCGGGGAAGTGGAAGCAGGACTTGATGCTGCCCTTGCTCATCTCGAGTCCCGTGTGAGCTATCGATCGGCGGACGGCGACGGCCATCGGCCCTATTTCGCGCACCTGATCGCCCGGACCGGGACCTATCTTTCGAAGCGCGTCGGGCTCGAGCCGGGAAGCGCGCTCGGGTATCTCAAAGCCACTCCGCTCGAGGCGACCTACGCCCTCGACCAGGCGCTCAAGTCGGCGGACGTCGAGATGGTCGAGTGGATGGGTCCGCCGACTCCGACCAACATGGCGGGCGCGCTCGTGACCGGTACCGAGGCCGACTGCCGCGCCGCCTGCGAGGCCTTCGAGCAGGCCGTGCTCGGCGTTCACCGTGATCCCGTGAGGTACTGAGGTGGCCGGAAGCGCGCTCGGGCTGATCGAAACGAAGGGGTTCGTGGGCGCCACGGAGGCCGCCGACGCGATGGTGAAGGCGGCGGCCGTGACGATCCTCAAGAAGGAGTATGCCGAGGGCGGGCTCGTAACGATCCTGGTCCGGGGCGACGTGGCGGCGGTCAAGGCGGCGACCGATGCCGGGGCGGTCGCGGCGGCCCGGGTCGGCGAGCTGGTCTCCGTCCACGTGATCCCGCGGCCGCACGAGGCGACCGATCTCCTGATCGACGTCCTGCCGGGCAACCGGAAGATCGGCACCTATCCGATCGCCCACGTGCTGGAGGGGCGCGCCGGATCGAGCCGGGGGCGGGCCGCGTCGGCGCCGAGCGCCACGAGGAAGGCGTCCGCTACCTCGCCCGCGCGCCGCTACGGTCTTCCGGCTGGCGGAGGGGAGGGCGCCAGCCCCGCCAACGATCTCGAGCGGCGCTGCCTGACGGCGATCCGTCGCGCGGGCGACGGCGGGATCACGTTGCCCGATCTCGGCGAGGCGCTGGACACCGAGTGGCGGCGCCTCATCAGCCCGGTCAAGGGCCTCCTCGATCGAGGAGCGATCGAGAAGGTCGAGAGCCGCTACTACCCGGCCGGCTAGGCGCGATGGCCCGCCCCTATACGATCGTCTTCGCCAACGCCAAGGGCGGCGTGGGGAAGACGACCTCGGTCGTCCACGTGGCGGGGGCCTTCGCCGAGACGGGGGCCGAGACGGTGGTGGTCGACCTGGACCCGCAGGCCTCGGCGACGCGCCATCTGGGCCTCGATCCCGATGCCCACGAACTCACCGTCACCGATGTGCTCATCGAGCCCGCGGCGGGGGTCGCGCGGGCGACCGTCCCGACCCGCTACGAGCGGCTCGCCTGCGTCCCGGCCCACGGAAGTCTTGGTGAGATGGAGTCGGAGCTCTCGGTCATCGGAGGCCGCGAGGATCTCCTCCACGACGCCTGGAGGGCCGGTCCACCGGCCTGCCGGGTGGCGGTGATCGACGTCCCGCCGGCGCTCTCTCTCTATACGGTGAACGCGCTGCGGCTGGCGGACGCGGTCGTGATCCCGGTCCAGACCCACCCGTTCGCGCTCAGCACCGTGCCCAGGACGCTCGACCTCGTCGATCGGGTACGACGGCGCCTCAACCCAGGCCTGCGTCTTCTCGGCTATCTGGCGACCCTCTACGATCGACGGACACGGGTGGCCCGCGAATGTCTGGCACGAATGGAGGCGGAGTGGGGGGACGATCTCCTCGAGGCGATCATCCCGACCAACGTCGCGCTGGCCGAAGCCGCGCGCGAGGGGCGACTCCTCTACGAGACCGAACCCGACTCGGCAGGCGCCGCCGCCTACTACGATGCGGCCCGCGAGATCGCCGCGCGGATGACGGCCGGGCGCGCCCGGGCCGCCCGGGGCGACGCCGCGTGAGCCCCGTCCCCCAGGACGACGGAGGCGAAGCGTGAGCCGCCCGGTCGTGTCGGCCGAGAACGTCCGTGCCGCGCGGAGGCGCGGGGAGACCGGCCTGCCCGTGCCTCAGGGCGCGATCGTCACCCCGCTCGCGCGGGACGAGGCCGAGCGCTTCGGGATCGAGCTGTCCGAGATGGGCGCCGCGAGAGGCGGCTCGGGAGTCGGGGGCGATCCGGGCGAGAGCGGCCACGTCCCCACCTGCGACCCCAACGACCTGGAGCGCCTGGTGGAGCGGGTGCGAGCCCGGGTGCCCGGGGCCGATCCGGCCCAGGTGCGGGAGATCGCCAGCCGCGTCCTGGAGCGCTGGCGCGCGTGACCGCGGCCGACGTGATCGGCGATCTCCGCCGACGGGCGCGCGAGGCGGGGCCCCGGACCGTCGTCCTCGCGGACGGCGCGGACCCGCGGGCGGTCCTGGCGGCGCGAACGCTCGCCGACGAGGGGATCGCCGGGCCGGTCCTTCTGGGCGACGCCATCGCCATCGACGAGGCCGCCGACCGGGCGGGCGTCCGACTCGACGGGATCGAGCGGATCGCCCCCGCGGGTTCGCCGCGGCTGGATCTCTACGCCGAGGAGTACCGGCAGGGCCAGGCCGCGCGCGGGCGCGAGATTTCGCTGGCCCAGGCCCGTGTCGCGCTCGAGGCTCCGCTCTTCTTCGGCGGCCTCCTGGTCCACCGCGGCGAGGCCGACGCGTGCGTCGCGGGCAACCTCTCGACCAGCGCGGACACCGCGCGCGCGGCGATCCGGACGATCGGCCTGGCGCCGGGGATCCGCACCGTGTCGTCGGCCTTCCTGATGGTCGGCCCCGACGTGGCCTTCACGTTCGCCGACTGCGGGGTCGTTCCCGAGCCGAGCCCGTCCCAGCTTGCCGACATCGCGATGGCGAGCGCGGAGACCCACCGTACCCTGGTCGGGGAAGAGCCGCGGGTCGCGATGCTCTCGTTCTCGACGAAGGGAAGCGCCCGGCACCCGGTGGTCGAACGCGTCGTCGAGGCCACCCGGCTCGTCCGCGAGCGGGCCCCTCGCCTGGTGGTGGACGGGGAGCTTCAGGTGGACGCCGCCATCGTTCCGGGGGTCGCCGGGAGCAAGGCGCCGGGGAGCCCGCTCGGGGGTCGCGCCAACGTTCTCGTCTTCCCCGACTTGAACAGCGGCAACATCGGCTATAAACTCGCTCAACGTCTGGCGGGCATGACGGCCCTCGGGCCGCTCCTCCAGGGGCTGGCGGCGCCCATGCACGACCTCTCGCGTGGCGCCTCCGCCGAGGACATCGTCAACGTCGCGGCGATCGCCTGCGTGCAATCGGCCGCCCGTCGATCGGCCCGAAGCCGATGACGAGACCACAGGCGCCACCCATCCGGCGCAGCGAGCAGTTCCCACGACTCCGTGTCCCGAGGAGGGCCTGAATGGTGGAAGCTCTGGGGATGATCGAAACGCGCGGGCTGGTGGCCCTGATCGAAGCGGCCGACGCCATGGTCAAGGCCGCGCGCGTCACGTTGGTCGGCTACGAGAAGATCGGCGCCGGGTACGTGACCGCTCTGGTCCGCGGTGACGTGGCCGCCTGTCAGGCGGCCGTCGACGCCGGTGCGGCCGCGGCCAAGAAGGTGGGCGAGGTCGTGTCGGTGCACGTGATCCCGCGCCCGCACGGGGATCTGGACGGGCACTTTCCCATCGTCCCGAAGGGGTAGCCGGCCCTAAGACCGCCAGGACGGTTTCGTGGCGCTGACCGAAGTCGAGATCCGGGCCATCGTCGATCGCATCACGGGCGAGCTGGGCCGATCGCGAGGCGCGCCCCTCGCCGCGCCGGAACATCCATCCCGTCCCTCGCCCATTGCCGAGCCGGCCGCGTCTGCCGTCACCCGCCCCCCAACAGCCTCTCCCCGGCTCGGCATCTTCGAGACCGTCGACGAGGCGGTCGCCGCCGCGCGGGAGGCGCAACGGGAGATCCGGACCCTCGAGCTCCGTGACCGTATCATCGCCCGCCAGCGGGAGAAGCTGGCCGGGCATGCGCGCGCTCTCGCCGAGGAGGCGGTCGCCGAGACCAGCCTCGGGAACGTCCGCGACAAGACTCTCAAGAACAACCTCTGCGTCGACCGGACGCCGGGGACCGAGGACCTTCATCCCGAGATCCTCTCGGGCGACCACGGCCTCACCCTGACCGAGCTCGCGCCGTGGGGGGTGATCGGCGCGGTGACGCCCTCCACCAACCCGGCGGCCACGATCATCAACAACGGGATCTCGATGATCGCTTCGGGGAACGCGGTCGTCTTCGGCGCGCACCCGCTGGCCAGTGGGGTCACCAACCACGCCATCCAGCTCATGAACGAGGCGGCCGTGGAGGCGGGAGGGCCCGAGAACCTGCTGACCGGGGTCGCCGAGCCGACGATCGAGTCGGCCCAGGAGATCTTCCACCACCCCGGGGTGGACCTCCTGGTCGTGACCGGTGGCGGCGGGGTCGTGAAGGCCGCGCAGCAGTCCGACAAGCGGGTGATCGCCGCCGGCCCCGGGAACCCGCCGGTCGTGGTCGACCGCTCGGCCGACCTCGCCCGTGCCGCCCGGGACATCGTCGTCGGGGCCTCCTTCGACAACAACATCGTCTGCACGTGCGAGAAGGAGGTACTGGCCGAGGAGGTGATTGCCGGGGAGCTGCTTCAGGAGCTGGAGCGTCATGACGCCGTGCTGCTAACGCCCGACGAGGCGGAGGCCCTGGCGCGCGCGATCCTGGTGGACCATCCAGGCCCGCAGCCGCGCATGAACAAGGAGTTCGTGGGGAAGGATGCCTCGGTCCTGGCGGGGCTGATCGGAAAGTCAGTTTCTGCGTCCACCCGACTGCTCGTCGCCGAGACCGACCGGACTCACCCGTTCGCGGTCCTCGAGTGCCTGACGCCCGTCATCCCGCTGATCCGCTGCCCCGACGTCGACACCGCCATCGACTGGGCGGTCGAGCTCGAGCACGGCTTCAAGCACACCGCCGTCATGCACTCGAAGAACCTCGACCACCTTCACCGAATGGCGGTCGAGATCAACTGCTCGATCTTCGTTAAGAACGGCCCCAACCTGGCCGGCTTGGGCTTCGGCGGGGAAGGGCCGACCGCGATGACGATCTCGACCCCGACCGGCGAAGGCCCGACCAGTGCCCGGACCTTCGTCCGGCGGCGGCGCTGCGTGCTGGTGGATTACTTCCGCATCGTGTAGGGACGTCACCCAACGCGGCTCTTGACATCAGAGCATCACAGGAGTTATGCTCTGGTGCCATGAGGACGACCCTGACCATCGACCCCGATGTTGCGGCGGAGATCCATCGTCTTCGGCGCCAGGAACGTCGGCCCCTGAAGGCGATCATCAACGAGCTCCTGCGGCTCGGGCTCGAGCGCTACAGGGATCGCGGCCGCCGGCCCCGGAAGGTCCGCGAGTACACAAAGGGCGTGGATCTGGGCCAAGCGCGTTTGCCGAACCTCGACAATATCGCCGAGGTTCTCGCCATTCTCGAGGGCGATACCCATAAGTGATCCTGGTCGACGCCAATCTTCTCCTGTACGCCTACGTACGTAACTATCCGCAGCACGCGCGAGCCCGCACCTGGTTGGACCAGGTTCTCAACGACCCCCGCCGAGTCGGCCTGCCGTGGCCGTCCCTACTGGCCTTTCTGCGGATCTCGACGAACCCTCGTGCGTTCGCCAGGCCCGCTTCGATCGAAGAGGCGTGGCGGCAGGTTCGTGAATGGCTTGAATCCCCTTCGTGCTGGGTCCCGCGACCGACCGAGAGGCATGCGGAAGTGATCGAACGCCTCCTGGTCGAGAGCCAGGGGGCTGGGGACCTGGTATCCGATGCGCATCTGGCGGCTCTGGCCCTCGAGCACGGCCTCACGCTCTGCAGCGCAGACAAGGACTTCAGCCGATTCGAGGGACTGAGCTTCGAGAACCCGCTGGAGAACTGAGAAGCGAAGGGCCCACACCTTTCCACAATCTGCCGGAACGGCAGACCGAAAATCATCCCGCGCACCCCGAAAATCGACACCGAAAATCAATGACACAGCTGTCGACGTGTTCCACGTATCTCATTGGGAGATAAAGAGCTAGATAGGCTGGATAGCAGCTTTCCCCTGGCCCCTTTTTACTCGCCCGAGAGCACATCCTCGGCCAGCCGGGCGATCTCGAGGGTCCCGAACACGACTGCTTCGGGGTCGAAGAGCCGCCGCACGGCTTCGCGGTGGACCTGAATCTTGTAGCGGCTGATTGCGAGGCCGCCGAGGCCGCGTGCATGGTCGTTTCCACCGTTGGAGCCCGCGCCGTCCACGAGATCGCCGTCCTCCTCGCCAGACAGCCCCTCGATCCCGGCGGGAACAGCGCCGCTAATGTCGACCAGAAGCTCGAGGGGGGGAAAGCGGCTCCAGACGCGCCGGGGGACCAGGGTAAGCTCGGGTGGGCCGGCCGCGACGAGGAGATGGCGACCGTCGAGGTGCCCGTCCAGCGAATCCCCCGCCTTCCAGACGACGATCCGGACGGAACGCCCGAATGTCTCCTCGATGAACTGGGTGCGATCGGCGGCCTCCTCGTCATCGAAGACGGTGAGCCTGACGTCGGACCCGGCCCGGGCCAGGAGCCCGGCCACGCGGGCCCCGGCCGGCCCGCCCGCCACGACAAGCGCCGGTAGTCCCTGGAGGTCCAAGAGCTGTCCGATCCGGGCTACGGACGCTCCCGCGACCGCGTTACCGCCCTTGCACTCCGACAGGATCGAAACCCGATAGGCGCCGAAGAAGGCCCGCTTCGCCTGCCGCACCATCTCGGCGATCACCCGGTCGTTGGTGCCGGTCACGAGGATCGCGGTGCGGGAGAGCTCTTCCAGGGGTCGCGAGTACAGGGCGCCCGAAACGAGGACCGGCACGTCCTGGGGGTCGACGTCGCCGTAGGCCAGGATCTGCTCCGCCCCTCCATCCAGCGACATGATCCGGTCGAAGACGCGCGGGTGCGGGTTGTGGTCGATGTGGATCAGGATGCGGGGGGGCGGCATGGCGGGGGCAATCTAGCGACGAAGACCGCCGCTAACCTCGTTCAGATTGGTCATTCGCTCGTGGAATGGGCGAAGATCTCGGCGACTGTCACGGAGAAGCCCGGCAGGACGTCGACCCCGTCCAGCGCATCTTCCTCCCGCAGCAGCTGGATCTCGGTTCGCGAGCGGTACACGGTGACGCTCCGCCGGCGGGGCTCCACGACCCACACCAGGCGGGTCCCGGCCTCGAGATAGTCCTCGACTTTGTCGAGGATCTCAACGGCCCTATTCGAAGGCGAAACGATCTCGATCGCCAGGTCGGGAGCCAGGCGGCCGAAGCCGAGGGATTCCTTCGGGGGAGGGAGGCGATCCCGGGAGACGAAGGCGACGTCGGGGGCGCGCACCGTGGGGGGCTCGTCGAAGAGCACGAAGCCCGTGTCGGCATTGAAAACCTTCCCGAGATCGTGCTCGAGCACGAAGTCCGTAATCAGAAAGGCCAGATAGTTTCCGAGCCAGCCGTGGTCCATCCCGGCCGGTGGTTCGCGAACCAGCCTTCCGCGAACGAGCTCGTTCCGGGACTCGTCATCCGGGAGGCGCTCGAACTCCTCGATCGTGAGCAGCTTCTCGTTTCCTGAAGCTTTCATCATCAGAATCAGAGTGGTCCTTCGGGACCGGGGTGTCAAGAAGTTGACGTCCTCGGGTGTCCGGCCCGTCCAGGTGACCAGCAAAGCAAGAATCGAGCGGCGGCCCCACGGGATTCCATGGTGACGAGAGACCACTGTCCGCTCGACCGGGATGGCTTAGTCACCGTGGCGGCCCTGATCGTCATCGTGTACACCGGTCTTCGGCGGTTTCCTCGCCGACGCCCGTCCTCACGGCGGTGTTCGAGGGCAAAAGGGTGCCCGAGCGAGAAGCGGTGCCCGTGGAATGAGGGAAGAGGACCCTAAAAGCCGGTGAGAGAGCCATCCCACCCGTGAGTTTACATAAGATACGTTATACGACATCCAAGCGAGGGCGACTGCATCCAGCTTAGTTTGGGACTAAAGGGCGAAGTTCTCCGAACGCACAACGGACTTCTGACCCAGCACGCTAGCGACCGAGCTGGGTCGGAGTAAATCTCCTGAAACCGCGAGCATTCCCATGCACGATGAGGACTCACCGGCGGCGGTCCGATTGCTCTTACTTGCGCCGCTGGCGTTTCTAGCCGGGTACGCGGCGGTCCGTGTCGCCGCCCCTGATGCGGTTCCACGGCTGATCAAGGAGGACGGAGCGCTCGAGTATCTCCAGGTACTTCTCTACACCACCGCGGGGTGCTTTGCGCTACTCGTTGCGGTCAGGTCGCGCTCGTCTTGGGTCCGGTGGGCGTTTGCGGTGTTCGGCCTCGCGTGCGCCTTCGTCGCGCTGGAAGAGGTGAGTTGGGGAGAGCGGCTGCTGGGTTTCGATCCACCCGAATCCATCCGGGATCTCAATACACAGGGAGAAATGACCCTGCACAACCTGGCCCCCATCCAGCGGTTCCTGCATCTCGCCTACATCTTTGCAGGGCTCGTCGCGGGGCTGGGATGGCGGGTGGCCGAAGGCCTTCCGGATGGCCGCCTGCGGCGCGACCTCAAGGCCATTCTCCCCGACCGCAATACGGTCCTGC
The DNA here is from genome assembly GCA_050732875.1 of Gemmatimonadota bacterium. Lineage (GTDB taxonomy): Bacteria > Gemmatimonadota > Gemmatimonadetes > JACCXV01 > JAHWKZ01 > DASRVA01. Next base: position 38,256 of record JBOHRQ010000014.1, read on the forward strand.
TCTTTCTCCCGGTGGCGCTGTTCTACGCCTATATGGAGATCACCGGTCTTCCCACGGTCGGATGGTTGCGGAGCCAGGACCAGGAGGTGTTCGAGACGCTGTTCGCGGGTGGTTGCGTCGTTTTCCCGTGGACGCGCCTGCAGCGTAGCTACTCCAGATAGCCAAACGTCGCGACGACGCGGACGTGCGCCAAGCGGGGTCTGCTACCCCTGCGGTCCAGTCGTATCGGCCACGGCCGCCCCGCCGGTCGGCTCCGCGGCCGGCGCTACCCCGCCCACCGGGATCGGCTGGACGGTGATCTCGGCCAGCTCGCGACGGGCCTCGGCGGCGGCCGCGTCCTCGGGGTCGAGATCCACGATCGCCTGGAGGTCGGCGGCGGCGGCTTCGGTATCGCCCTGGAGCTCGTGGACGTCGGCGAGCCCCTGGTGGATCCGGACACGCTGGGCGTCGACGGTCGCCATCTCGAGGGCATCCTGGTAGGCGTTCACGGCTTCGTCCAGACGACTCATGCCCTGGTAGGCGCTGGCCATGAGGAGCCTGGCGTTCAGGGCGAGCGGCGAGTCGCCATGCCGGTCGAAGAACTCCTGGAGCGTCTCGACGGCGCCTTCCGGATCGCCCGCCTGATAGAGGGCGTCGGCCAGGAAGAGCTGGGCGTCGTCAGCGAAGGACGTGTCGCCGTGGTCCTGGAGAAACCCCTGCAGATCGCTCACGGCGAGCTGGTAGTTCCCGGCGAAGTAGGCCTGGCGGGAGTCTATGTAGCTGCGGGCGGCGTCCTCCTCGGACGCGCGGGCGAGGCTGCGGTAGACGAAAAAGGCGGCGACCAGCACGGCGATCCCCGCCAGGGCGGCCAGGACCTGGCTTCGATGGGTCTCCACCCAGTGCGCCCAGTCGAACGTATGCTCGACGAAGCGGTCGCGCTTCAACTGCTTCTTGGACAGCCTCTTACGGCTCATACCGGAGAAAGCTCCTCAAGACGGGATGGTGCCCCCGGCGCGATTCGAACGCACGACACGCGGTTTAGGAAACCGCTGCTCTATCCACCTGAGCTACGGGGGCTAAGGACCGAAACGACGGAGGGAATCTAACCGATCGGGACCGCCGCGGGTAACCTTCGGCGATGAACGTGGCCCCCTCTTCCCGCCCCGCAGAACTGGACGCCGTGGTCATCCTGGCGGGGGGCGCAGGCCGCCGCCTGGGCGGGCCCAAGGCATGGCTCGACTGGGGCGGACGGCCCCTTCTGCTCCACCTGGTGGAACGCTTGGCCGCGTTAGCGGGACCACGACCGTTGGTGGTCGGAACGCCGGGCATGGAGCTGCCCCCGGGCGACTATGGGCGCGTGGACGACGCCCGGATCGGGGAAGGCCCCCTGGCGGGCCTGGCCGCGGGGCTGGGCGCGGTCGAGGCGATCGACACGGAGGCCCGCGTGGCGGTCTCTGCCTGCGATTGCCCGTTCGTCGGGCCCGAGCTGTTCCGCTTCCTGGCCGGGGTTGATCCCAGGGCGGCGGTCGTCGTGCCCAAGTTCGGGGACCACCTGCATCCACTGATCGCGATCTGGCGAGCCGGAGCCGCCGCAGCCTGCCGGCGCGCGCTCGGGAGCGGGGAGCGGCGCGTTCTCGCGGCGCTCGAGAAGCTCGACCCGCGCATCGTATCGATGGAAGAGTTTCCCGCCGGATTCGACCTGTCGCGGGCGCTCTTCAACCTGAACGATCGGAGGGACCTGCTTCGTGCACGCTCGTGGCCGAGCTGACCTCGACATCCCGGACGACGATACGCGGACGGGCTTGAGGCTCCGCGTTCCGGGCCGGTCGCCCGGATAGCCAGTCGGACAGCATGACCTGGACCTCGGCGCCGAAATCCTCGGCCGCCGAGAGCCGTACGTGGACCTCGGGCGGCGCGTCGGCGGGTGGCTTCAGGCGCGTGGGAACGCCGTACCGATAGCGCAGCCCGATGAGGTTGCCTTCGTCCGCCCCGACGAGCTGGAGGTCCACCCAGGCCGCACCCGGGAAGACCCGCAGAGACCGGTTGGCGCCGTCGAACCGGACCCAGTCCTCCCCGCTCCACGCCACCGCGCTCCCGGCTTCCAGGCAGCGCGTCTCGACGGCCGCGAGCAGCCTCCCGGTGACGCTCCCCGTCCGTCGCACGTAGGTCTCGCGACGCCGATCCGGCTCGTCGTCCGTCGTCAGCGGTGCCGGACGGTACCACGCCCCCGCCACCGAATGCGTCCAGTAGGTCGGCGACTCGCCGGTGACGATCCGGCTCGCCTCGAAGGCGGCGATCTCGCGATGGCCGGACGCGAGCCACTCGACCGCCCCGCGGACGGCCTCCGGAACCTCGGCGGCCAGGAGCCCGATGATCGGGCGGCCGGGCTCCGGATCTTCGTCCCACATCGCGCGCGTCCAGCTCGCCAGGGTCCACCCTTCGTCGCACGACAGCTCCCATCGGTCGACGACCCGCGCGACCAGCCCTGCGTCCGCCGAACCCCAGTACTCGAGGACGGTCTCGTCCCAACGCTCGACGCCCCAGTCGGCCACGCTCTCGGCGAGACGCAGCGTCTCGACGAAGAGCCCGGACTCGGCCTGCGCCGTGGTGACACCGAGGAGGACCGGACCGCCCTGGCGGTGCCAGCCGAGCATGGTCCGCCAGGCCGGATCGCTCTCCGGCAGGACCCGCCCGTCGGCGAAGAAGACGACGTCCTCGGCGAGGGCGTCGGGGTGGGTCAAGAGGAGCGTGAACAGCTCGGCATCGTCGGCGATCGTGAGCGCGCCGAGCTCGGCCGTCTCGAACCCTTCCTCTCCCCTTCGATAGGGGCGACCCGCCATCTATTCTCCTCCTGCCCTATTCGTAATGGACGAGACTGTGACAGTCGTAGCCGTCGAGCCGCTCGCGACCGTTCAGGAACCCGAGCTCGATCACGAAGCCGAGGCCCGCGACCACACCCCCCAGTCGCTCCACGAGCCGCGCCGTCGCTTGCGCGCTTCCACCGGTCGCCAGGAGATCGTCGATCACGGTGACCCGCTCGCCTGAGCCGATGGCGTCGACGTGGATCTCCAGTTCGGCGCTCCCGTACTCGAGATCGTACGCCTCGCGCTCCGTCCGGTGGGGCAGCTTCCCCGTCTTGCGCACGGGAATGAGCCCCACTCCCAGACGGTTGGCGACCGGGCCCGCGAACAGGAAGCCGCGCGCATCGATGCCGATGACCTTCTCGGTCCTTCGCTCCTCGGCCCAGCGGGCGAGCGCATCCAGCGTATCGTCGAAGAGCGGAGGATCCAGCAGGATGGGCGTGATGTCCTTGAACACGATGCCCGGCTTGGGAAAATCAGGGATGTCGCGGACCGCCGCCGCCAGTCGTTTCGTGAGCCCGTCATTCGTCACCCTGCGATCCTCCCTAGCGTCCCCGGGCGCCATCCAGCGCCGGAAGCACCGTCCATGGATCGACCGTCCCGCCTCGCCAACGAAGCTCGAAGTGCAGGTGGTCGCCGGTGGCGTTCCCGGTGTGCCCGACCAGCGCGATCGCCTGCCCGCGCCGGATCCGCTCGCCGGTTTCGACGAGGTTCCGGCTGTGGTGGGCGTAGAGGGACTCGAGTCCCTCGCCATGCTCGAGGACGACGAGGTTCCCGTAGGCGCCACCACGAGCGCTCCGGGCAACCGTCCCGTCGGCGACCGCGTAGACGGGCGTGCCCTCGTCGGCCCGTAGGTCGAGGCCGCGATGAAACCGTCGCGCTCCACCCTGGGGATGCTCCCGCGGACCGTAACGGCTGCTCATGACCTCGACGTCGTCCATCGCCAGCGGCCAGATGAGATGGCCCAGGATGGCAGCCAGTCCCGACCCGGCTTCTCCTCCCCCACCGGGTGCCCCCCGGGTCGCCGTCGTCGATGGATCGGGAATCGCCGTCCTGCTGTAGACGGGCGCACAGGCGACCACTCCGCAGAGCGCCAGGGCCGCCAAACGCCACCCGATCACCGGATCACCCGCATCTCTTCGAGATCCTCCTCGAGCTCGTCGGTCGGTTCGACGTCGAGCCGCTCCACCCGCGCCCCGGGGGGCCCTTCGCGGATACGATCGATCAGGGCGTCGAGCCCACCGGCTCCTTGCCCCTGCAGGATCGCTTCGACCGTTCCGTCGGGCCGGTTCCGGACGGTGCCCCGTACGCCGAGGACCCGGGCGTTCCGCACGACGAACCAGCGGAAGCCCACGCCCTGCACCCTTCCGCGGACGATGACACGCCTTGCCTCCAGGAATACCTCCGCGGCCCAATATGCTCGCTCGCGCGTCGGGCCGCTCCCCCGGGACGGGATCGACGGGGCCCGGGAAGCCCTGAAAGCGCAGAAATCCGGTCCTTTTACAGCAAGGGGGATACCAAACTTTCGACCA
>JBOHRQ010000015.1:0-42059 GCA_050732875.1 Gemmatimonadota bacterium
TCGAGCGTTCCATCGACCGCGTGCGGACGGTCCTCCGGGCCGCGGGCTACGACGAGGCCCGGACGCCTTCGTTCGTGGGCGAGACGGTCCTCGGTCCCTCCGAGCTTGACAATCTGGTTGAGATACGAAATCCTATTTCCAAGGCGGACAGGTTCTTGAGACCGTTCGTCATGACCACGCTCGGGAGAGCGGTGGCCCACAACCTGAATCGCGGGGCGGCTTCGGTGCGGTTGTTCGAGATCGGTCACGCCTTCCGGCCCGGAGCCGGCGGCCGCCCGGAGGAGACGCGGCAGGTGGCGCTGGCCGCGGCCGGCCGGGTGCGGACGGTCGACTGGTCGGGTGCGGTCCTGCCGATCGACTTCTTCGACGTCAAGGGGGTCGTGGAGGAGCTGCAGCGCCAGGCGGGGTTGGAGGAAGTCTCCTTCATAGCCGATCGACGGCCGTATCTCCATCCCGGCCAACAGGCGTCCATCGAGTCGGCGGGCGAGACGATCGGCTTTCTCGGCGAGATCCATCCGCGGCTGGCGGAGGAGTGGGGCGCCCCGGAGCGGCTCTACGTGGCCGAGATGCGGCTCGACGCGCTGACCCGTGAGCTTCCGCCGGTCAAGGTCGAGCGCGTCCCGCGGGAGCCGGCCGTAGAGCGGGACCTGGCGCTCGTCGTTCCGGACGAGCACTCCAGCGCCCGCATCGTCGCTGCCGTCCGGGAGGCGGGGATGGAGGACCTCACTACGATCGAGGTCTTCGACCGCTACCAGGGGCCGCAGGTGCCGGAGGGACACTACAGCCTGGGACTCAGGCTCACCTTCCAGGCGCACCGGACGCTGACCGTGGAGGCCATCGACCAGCGGGTCGGCGGGCTGGTCGAACTTCTGGAGAAGGAGCACGGGTACCGACTGCGATGAGCGAGGGCGGGAAGCGTAGCCAGGGCTCGAAAGCCGGGCCCGTCGACGAGGAGCAGCAGCGGGTCGCCGAGCTGGCCGCCGCGCTGGACGTGCTCGGGGACAAGGTTAAGTTGCTCGTGGAGCGGAGCCGCCGGCTTTCGGAGCGGTGTCGGGAGGAAGAGGAGCTGCGACGGCGGCTCGAAGGCGGGCTCGATCCGGTGGCGCTCGATGAGCGCGTCCACGCGCTCGAATCGGAGAACGACCGGCTCACCCGACACGCCGAGTTCCTGGAAGGCAAGCTCAAGGAGCTTCTCTCGCGTGTGAGGTACGTGGTCGAGGCATGACCGGCGACCGGGAATCGATCAAGATCACCATCCTGGACGAGCCGTTCCGGTTGAAGCCGACGGCCGATCCCGGCTACACCCGCGAGGTGGCGGCTCACGTCGACCGCACGCTGCGGGGGCTGAGGTCTTCGGTCCCGACGCTCGAGCCGTTCCAGGCCGCGGTTCTGGGAGCCATGGAGATCACCGACGCCATGATGCAGGCGCGGAAGGCGGGCGCCGAGGCGCTGGAGGCGGCGCTGGGTCGGGTGCGGAGCCTCGAGGCGGATCTGGACACGGCGCTGGCCGAGACGGCCGCCGCCGACGGAACGAAGAGTCGAAGAAAGGAGAAACGAGCGGGCTGACCATCATTGCGGGGCGCTAAGGACCCCGCTCGCGCGGATCCGGAGAGATCATTTTTTGAGCCAACACGCACTCGCAGGGATCCTCGCTTCGCCTGCCGATCGCACGCCTCTCGCGAGGAAGCGAGAATCGGGCGGGGAGGTTACCCACCGTACGTTAGAGGGCGTCAAAAAATCCTCTTCGGTGAGTCGCGGCGGGGTCTTTCTCGTTCCGGGCGGCCCGGCCTCCCATGAAGATCCTGTTCGTAGGCGACATCTTCGGGCGACCCGGCCGGCGGGCCCTGCAGGCAGGTCTCACCGCGGCGCGCCGCGAGCTCGCCCCCGATTTCGTCATCGTGAACGGGGAGAACGCGGCCGGCGGGTTCGGGATCACGTCGTCGATCGTGGACGAGATCCTGGCCGAGGGCGTCGGTGTGATCACCAGCGGCAACCACGTCTGGGACAAGCGCGAGGTCTACGAGCGCCTCGATCGTGAGCCCCGGCTTCTCAGGCCCGACAACTATCCGGACGGCAATCCCGGACGCGGGGTCTGGGCGGGAAGGATCGGAGCGGTCGACGGTGCCGTCGTCAACCTCCAGGGCCGGGTCTTCATGAAGAACATCGAATGTCCTTTCCGGCGGCTCGACCTGGTGCTCGATTCGGAGGCCGTCGGTTCCGCGCGGATCGTGATCGTGGACTTTCACGCCGAGGCGACCGCCGAGAAGATCGCCCTCGGGCGCTATGCCGACGGCCGTGTGACCGCGGTCATCGGCACCCATACCCACGTGCCCTCGGCCGACACGAGGATCCTGCCCGGCGGGACCGCCTACGTCACCGACGTCGGGATGACCGGACCGCACGGCGGTGTGATCGGGGTCCGGGCCGAGGGCGCGATCGAGCGCTTCCTCAAGCAGACCCCGAACCGGTTTCAGGTCGCGGGCGAGGACGTGCGCTTCCAGGCCATCCTCCTCACGGTCGAGGAGGAGACCGGTCGCGCCACGTCGATCGAGAGGATCGATGAGCCGATCGGCTAGGGCCGCGACCAGCGTCCGGGTGGCTGGACGGGCATCCGCCCCATGACCCCGTTCGTTCGCGGCTCGATGGGCTGGATCGAGGTCATCTGCGGCCCGATGTTCAGCGGCAAGTCGGAGGAGCTGATCCGCCGCCTCCGCCGTGCCGAGATCGCCCGCCAGCGGATCCAGGTCTTCAAGCCGCTGGTGGACGACCGCTTCTCGGCCGACGAGATCGTCAGCCACTCGGAGATGCGGATCCGGGCCGAGCGGGTGCCCCACGCCGGCGCGATCCTGGAGCGCCTCGACGAGCGCACGCAGGTGGTGGGGGTCGACGAGGCCCAGTTCTTCGACGACCGGCTGGTCGACGTCTGCGACCGCCTCGCCAACCTCGGGAAGCGGGTCGTCGTGGCGGGGCTGGACCAGGACTTCCTCGGTCGTCCCTTCGACCCCATCCCGCAGCTCCTGGCGAAGGCCGAGGAGATCACCAAGACGCTCGCCATCTGCGTGCGCTGCGGAAACCCCGCCAACTTCACGCAGCGCATCGTCGGGAACGAGGAACGGATCGTGGTCGGCGGCGCCAGCGCCTACGAGGCCCGCTGCCGACAGTGCTTCGAGCCCCGGCCGGGCCAGCGGGAACTGGCGCTGGAGGCGCCGTTCAGGCAGACGCGGGAGGGAGCATGACCGCCAATCCCATCGACGGCCGGGCGGTCGCGCGCCGTGTGCGGGAGGAGGTGATGGCCGGGGCCCGCCGCCTCAAGGAGGAGACCGGGGTCGTCCCCGGCCTGGCCGCCGTTCTGGTGGGCGACGATCCGGCTTCTGTCACCTACGTGCGCTTGAAGGGAAAGGCGTGCGAGGAGGTGGGACTCGTCTCGCGCACGATCCGGCTCCCCGCCACGATCGAGGAGCCCCAGCTCCTGGGGCAGATCGAGGCGCTCAACGAAGACCCCGAAGTGCACGGCATCCTGGTTCAGCTCCCGCTCCCCGCACAGATCGACAGCGGGCGGATCCTGGTCGCCGTCGATCCCGACAAGGACGTCGACGGCTTCCATCCGGTGAACGCGGGTCGTCTCGCGACCGGCGACGGGAGCGGGTTCGTGCCGGCCACGCCGGCCGGCATCATGCGGCTCCTGGAGGCGACCGGCATTCCGGTCAAGGGCGCCGAGGCGGTCGTGGTCGGGCGCAGCAACATCGTGGGAAAGCCGACCGCCCTGCTGCTGCTCCAGGCCCACGCCACGGTGACGATCTGCCACACCCGTACGACGGATCTCGCGAGCCACACCCGGCGCGCCGACATCCTGGTGGCCGCGGCCGGGCGGGCCGGCATGGTCAAGCCCGAGATGGTCAAGCCGGGAGCGGCGGTGATCGACGTGGGCGCCAATCGCGTCGACGACCCCGACAGCGAGCGGGGGTACCGGCTGGTGGGCGACGTCGACCCGGCCGTGGCCCTGGTGGCCGGCTGGCTGACGCCCGTCCCGGGCGGGGTCGGGCCGATGACGATCGCCATGCTGCTAGACAATACCCTCGCGGCTGCACGGCGGGCGGCGCACGCCCTCGCCGAAGAGACCGCCGAGAAGCGTCCATGAGCCACCCGGCGGGCTGGGCCCCGGGTGCGGCCACGGTTCCTGACGAGGTCATGACCGTGAGCGAGCTCGTGTTCCGGGCCTCCGGGGCGCTGGTGGCCGAGCTCGGCACGGTGGCCGTGGAGGGCGAGGTCTCGTCGTATCACCATCACCGCGCCTCGGGACACACGTACTGGACGCTGAAGGACCGCGCCAGCGAGGTGCGATGCGTCATGTTCAAGAGCGACAACGAGCGTCTGGCGTTCCCGCTCGAGGAGGGGATGCACCTTGTGGCCGTCGCCCGTCCCACCATCTATCGCGCCCGGGGCCAGTTCCAGCTCGAGGTGACGCAGATCGTCCCGCGCGGGATCGGCGCGCTCTATCTGCGGTTCGAGGCCCTCAAGAAGAAGCTCGGCGAGGAGGGCCTGTTCGACGATGCGCGCAAGCGAGTGCTTCCGTACTGGCCGGCTTCGATCGGCATCGTGACCTCCGGCGAGGGCGCGGCGGTCAGGGACATCGCGACCGTCATCCTCAGGCGGGCGCCGGCGACCCGGATCGTTCTCAAGCCGGTCGCCGTCCAGGGAAAGGAGGCCGCCCCCGAGATCGCCCGTGCCATCCGCTGGTTTGGACGGCATGCCGTGGCCGAGGTCCTGATCGTCGGTCGCGGCGGCGGTTCTCTCGAGGACCTGTGGGCGTTCAACGAGGAGATCGTCGTGCGTGCGATCGCCGACAGCAGGGTCCCCATCGTGAGCGCCGTGGGGCACGAGACCGACACCACGCTCTCCGACTACGCCGCCGACCTGCGCGCTCCGACGCCCTCCGCCGCCGGCGAGCACGTCGTTCCCGAGACGCGCGAGATCGCCAGGGGGCTGTTCGACCAGTTCCGCCGCCTGTCCCGGGCGATCGAGCGCCAGCGGCTCAGGCGGCTCGAAGCGGCGCTGGCTCCCATCAAACGGTACGGCTTCCGCCGGGTCCGCGATCGCGGGCATGAGGCGCGGCAGCGCTGGGCCGAGGCCTCCGCCGGGCTGGGGCCTGCCCTCGCCGGGCGCCTGGGCGGTCACCGGGCGGACCTGGCGTCGATCACGGTGGACCTTCCCGGGTCGCTGACGGGCAGACTCGGCGTGGCCCACCGGGTGCTGGATCGCGCCCCGGGACTGGCCCGTGAGCTTGGCCGGCGCCACGAGCGGGTCGCGGTCCGCGCCCGTCACCTGGCAGATAGGTTGCAGTCGGCGAGCCCGTTTTCGATCCTGGAGCGCGGGTATGCGATCGTGACCGACCCGCGCGGCCAGGTCGTCCGCGACGCCGCCCGGCTGACCGCGGGGGAGGAGCTCGCCATCCAGCTCGGACGCGGGCGCGTGTCGGCGCGGGTGACGCGTGTCGATGGGAGCGTGCGCACGAAAGAGGAGGAGCCATGAGCCAGATTCCGATCGACGTCCCGCCGGAAGGTCGCCCGGGGGACGGGGACCCGGAAGACGGAAGCGGCCCGGCCGGCGCGAGTGGACGAGGGCATCCGATCGACGACCTGCCGGTCGAGGAGCAGCTGCGCCGGCTGGAGACGATCGTCCAGAAGCTCGAGAGCGAGGCGGTCTCGCTCGACGAGTCGATCGCGCTGTTCGAGGAAGGAGTGGAGCTCGCGGTGGCGGTGCGGAAGCGCCTCGAGGCCTCGGAGGGAAGGATCAAGCGGATCGTGGAGCGGTCGGAGGGTCTGTTCAGCCTGGAGGACTTCGACCTCGAGTGAGCCTTCCCGGGGGGTCGCGACGATGAGCCTCGGGCTCGGGATCCTGTTCGAAACCGAGCGCCCGCGGGTAGAGGCGGCGACCCTGCGCGCGGTGGCCCGTCTCTCGCCGCCGGTCGGGGCGGCCGCCGCGTACAGCGTGCGTGCGGGCGGCAAGCGCGTACGGCCGCTCCTCGTCGTGGCATCCCATCGCGCGATCGCCGAATCGCGCCCGGTCGACGGCGGTGAGAAGGACGAGGGGATCTACGAGATCGCCGCCGCGGTCGAGCTCGTTCACACCTACTCGCTCCTCCACGACGACCTCCCGTCGATGGACGACGACGCCATGCGGCGCGGCCTGCCAACCGCCCATCGGGTCTACGGCATCGACGTGGCCACGGCCGCCGGCGCCGCGCTCCAGCAGCTCGCCTTCCTGACCCTGGCCCGCGGGTGCGGACGGCGGGCGGAGCGGGCCCTCGTCCTCCCGGCCATGCTGCGACGGCTGGCCGTCGGCGCCGGCGTGGACGGCATGGTGGGAGGGCAGTACCTGGATCTCGAAGCCGAGGGCCGGCGCGTCGATGGCCCCGGGCTGGAAGCGATCCACCGCGCCAAGACGGCGGCGCTCATCGCGACCGCGTGCGCGCTCGGGGGGCTGGCTGCCGGCGGCGAAGCGGACGACGTCGCGGCCCTTTCCGACTACGGCACGTATCTCGGGCTCGTCTTCCAGATCGTCGACGACCTGCTCGACGAGACCGGTGACCCGGTGCGGATGGGAAAGGCGGCGGGCGCGGACCGCGCACGGGCGAAGGCCACCTACCCTTCGGTCTACGGAGTCGAGGCTGCCCGCGAGCTGGCCGGACGCGTGGCCGGCGAGGCGCGCTCGAGCCTTGGCGGGGTGCACGGGAACACCGGCGTCCTGGCCGCCTTCGTCGACTACGTCCTCGAGCGGCTGGAGTGATGATGTCGATGCGCTCCGAAACGGGCTCGGCGGCGGAGCCCGCCGAGCGCGTCCTGCTCGAGGTTTTCGGCTTCGAGCGCTTCCGTCCCGGCCAGCGGGAAGTGGTGGAGGCGGTCCTGGCCGGACGCGACTGCATCGCGGTCATGCCCACCGGAGCCGGCAAGTCGCTGACCTTCCAGCTCCCGGCAAAGCTCCTGCCGGGGACGGTCCTCGTCGTCTCGCCCCTCATCTCCCTCATGAAAGACCAGGTCGATGCCCTGACCGAGCTCGGCCTTCGCGCGACCGCCATCAACTCGACCCTGGAACCCGGGGAGCGCGCCCGGCGGCTGGAGGGCGCAGCGGCGGGCGCCTACGAGCTCGTCTACCTGGCCCCCGAGGCGCTTGATGGCTCGCTGCGCCGCCACGTCCGCCGCTGGTCTGTGTCGCTTCTGGTGGTCGATGAGGCTCACTGCATCAGCCAGTGGGGCCACGACTTCCGCCCCTCCTACCGGCGGCTGGCGGGGCTCAAGCAGGAACTGGGCGGCGCTCCGGTCCTGGCGCTCACAGCGACCGCCACGCGGCAGGTCGCCCGCGACATCCTGCGCCAGCTCGGGCTTCGGAAGCCGGCCGGCTACAAGGGATCGTTCTTCCGGCCGAACCTGCGGCTCCGGGTGCGCAAGAAGGGCCAGGGCGGCGACACTCGCAGCGAGATCCTGACCCTGATCCGCGCCCGGTCCGGCGCGAGCGGGATCGTCTACTGCCTCTCGCGGCGCTCGGTCGACTCGACGGCGGGGTGGCTGCGTCGGAAGGGGGTCGAGGCGCTCCCCTATCATGCCGGAATGGACGACGCCGACCGCCACCGGCACCAGGAAGCGTTCGCCCGCGGCGACGCCGCTATCATCGTGGCGACGATCGCGTTCGGCATGGGGATCGACAAGCCGGATGTCCGGTTGGTCATCCACCGCGACATGCCGAAGGACGTCGAGTCATGGTACCAGGAGTTTGGCCGCGCCGGCCGCGACGGGCTCCCGAGCGACTGCGTCCTCTTCTACTCGTGGGCCGACGTCAAGCTGCACGAGCGGTTCCTGGACGAGATCGAGGACCCTGTGCTGCGGCGGGCGAAGCGGGAGGCCACGACGGGCCTCTTCCGCATGGTCGACCGGCCCACCTGCCGGCATCAGGCGGTCGTTTCCCACTTCGACGAACGGATCGCGCCGTGCGGCGATGCATGCGATATTTGTCTCGGAATCACGACCGAGGCGTATCTCGACGAGCTGCGCCGGAACCGGACGGGAGAGCGTGACGGGGGGCACGCCAGGGCGGCCGGCCGACGGGGCTCCGGGGGCCACACGGACGGCGCCGGGGTCGGCAGCGCGACGCGCTGGTCCGACGCCGACGAGGATCTCTTCCAGCGCCTGCGCGTCCTCCGCCGCCGCCTGGCGGACGAACGGGACGTCCCGTCCTACGTCGTCTTCAGCGATGCGACCCTGCGCGACATGGTGCACAGACGCCCCGCCGATCGGGATGCGATGCTGACGGTCTCCGGCGTCGGCCCGGTCAAGCTCGAGCGCTACGGCGAGGCGTTCCTGGCAGCCCTTCGAGATCCCGGCCGGTAGCGGCGGCTCCTCGGCGGCCTGCCACACCGCTCGGCCATCCCCAGGTCGCGAGTATACCACGCGCTTGGCTGGTCCCTCGCGGCGGGTTAGCTTCGCGTTTCCATGGTTCGCCTGCTCGATCGCATCCGCAGCCCCGACGATCTCGAGGGCCTCTCCCGCGAGGCGCTGCACCAGCTCGCCGACGAGGTTCGGCAGCGGGTTCTGGACGTGGTGTCATGCCGGGGCGGGCATCTGGGCGCCCCACTCGGCGTCGTCGAGCTCACGGTGGCGCTCCATCACGTCTTCGACAGCCCCCGCGACAAGATCGTATGGGACGTGGGGCATCAGTGCTATCCGCACAAGATTCTGACCGGCCGGAACCCCGATATGGAGAGCTTACGTCAGGCGGACGGGCCGTCGGGCTTCTGCCGGATCGTCGAGAGCGAGCACGACATCTTCGGCGCCGGCCACGCCTCGACCTCGATTTCGGCGGCGCTCGGGATCGCGACCGCCCGCGACCTGGCGGGAGACGACTTCAAGGTGGTGACCATCACGGGGGACGGCGCGATGACGGCCGGCCTCGCCTACGAGGGGCTCAACAACGCCGGCGCCGCGGAGACCGATCTGCTGGTCATCCTGAACGACAACAAGATGTCGATCGCGCCGAATCTGGGCGCCATGCACAACTATCTGACCGGAATCCAGACCAACCCGCTCTACAACCGCATCCGGGACGAGATCTGGCAGGTGACGGGGAGGATCCCCATCGTCGCCGACGAGGTTCGCAGCTTCGCCCACCGGATCGAGGAGGGCGTGAAGGGTCTGGTCACCCCCGGCGTGCTGTTCGAGGAGCTGGGGTTCCGCTACTTCGGCCCCATCGACGGCCACGACCTGGACGAGCTGATCGACACCCTGGAGCGGCTCAGGGGGATGAAGGGCCCGCGCCTCCTGCACATCCTCACCGTGAAGGGCAAGGGTTACCCGTTCGCCGAGGCCGACCAGTGGAAGTACCACGGCGTGGGGAAGATCAACCTCGAGTCCGGCAAGGTGGAGGGGCCGCCTTCGCGCCCCAAGTGGACGAAGGTCTTCTCCAGCGCGCTGGTCGAGGTCGGGCGGCGCAACCCCAGGGTCTGCGCCATCACCGCGGCCATGCCGGACGGGGCCGGCGTCCAGGCTTTCCTCGAAGCGTTTCCCGAGCGCGGCTTCGACGTCGGCATCGCCGAGCAGCACGCCGTCACCTTCGCCGCGGGCCTGGCGCGCGAAGGATGGATCCCGGTGTGCGCTATCTATTCGACATTTCTGCAGCGCGCCTACGACCAGATCGTCCACGACGTCTGCATCCAGGATCTTCCGGTCGTCTTCGTGCTCGATCGGGCCGGGCTCGTGGGAGAGGACGGGCCGACCCACATGGGCGCCTACGACGTGGGCTACCTGTCTGTGGTCCCGAACATGATCGTGACCGCGCCCAAGGACGAGCACGAGCTCCAGGATCTCCTGCACACGGCGGTGTCGCAGCGCGAGCACCCGTTCGCGATCCGCTACCCCCGCGAGTCGATCAGCGATGGCATCGACCTGGACCGGACCGACTTCGCCTTCCTGCCCATCGGGCGCTGGGAGACCCTGCGGGAGGGTTCTGATCTGTGCATCCTAGCGGTGGGGACGATGGTCCAGCCGGCGCTGGAGGCCGCACGCACGCTCGAAGCCGACGGCCTGGACGTGCACGTCGTGAACTGCCGCTACCTGAAGCCCATGGACGAGAACCTGCTGGTTGAGCTCGGCGCTCGCTTCGAGCGCGTGCTGACCGTCGAGGAAAGCGCCGTATGGAGCGGCTTCGGAGCCAACGTGTCGCGGCTTCTCGCCGCCCACGGGTTGCGGCCGGAGCTCCGTTCGCTGGGCCTTCCCGACCGCATCATCGACCACGCGCCGCGCAAGGTGCAGCTCGAGCAATGCGGCCTCACTCCCGATTCGATCCGCGCGGCGGCCATCGCGCTCGCGGAGGAGCGCGTCGGCCGCTAGTGGCCGCCAGCTCTGCGCGGATGCGTCGCGCGGCCCTCGTAGCGAATCCCGATCGGCCCAACGTCGAGCCGGTCCTTGGGGAGATCCTCGAGGTCCTCGCTCGCCACGGCTGGGAGGGCGTCGTCGACGCCGTGGCCCTCGAGCGGACAAACATCGCCGCCCCGCCGCTCGACTGGGACGACCTCCAGGCGGACCTGGTGATCACGCTGGGTGGGGATGGGACGCTGCTGTCGGCGGTTCGGCGACTGAACGGCAGGCCGGTGCCGGTGTTCGGCGTCAACCTGGGGGGACTGGGCTTTCTGACGTCATCCTCGCTGGACGGCCTCTGGCCCCGGCTGGAGGCGGCGCTCGACGGCCGTGCCCCGGTCGCTCACCGGTCCACCCTCGCGGCCGAGATCATCCGCGCGGGACGCGTCGAGGCGCGGCATCACGCTCTCAACGACGCCGTGATCCACAAGGGAGGCGGGATCCGGACCCTGCGGCTCGAGCTGCAGGTCGCCGACAGCGCGCTAGGTCCGTACCTGGCGGACGGTCTCATCCTCTCGACGCCGACGGGATCGACCGGATACAACCTGTCGGCCGGCGGCCCGCTCGTGGCGCCCGACACGGACGTTCTGGTGATCACCCCCATCTGCGCGCACACCCTGGCGGTACGGCCGATCGTGGTCGGCGGGGACCGGCGCCTCGAGGTCCGCATCGAGAAGACGACCGAGGATGTCCACCTGGTGATCGACGGCCAGGTGGAGGAGCCGATCGTCCGGGGCGACCTGATTCGGGTCTCGCGCGGAAACCACCAGGTGCTGCTGGCGGGCATCGAGCCCGGAGACTACTACGGTCGGCTGCGGGAGAAGCTGATGTGGGGGGGCCGCGCCGACCAGGGGAGCGTGACGTGCTGAGACGACTGAGGATCACGGACCTGGCGCTCATCGAGGACGTGGAGATCGAGCTCGGCCCCGGCCTGAACGTCCTGACGGGCGAGACCGGTGCCGGCAAGTCGGTGATCGTCGAGTCCATCGGCCTGCTGGTGGGCGGCCGGGCGGCGGCGACGGCCATTCGCGAAGGGGCCGATCGCGCGGTGGTCGAAGGCCTGTTCTCGGACGATGGAGAGGAGTGGGTCGCTCGCCGCGAGGTATGGCGCGACCGATCGAATCGCTGCTACCTGGACGGGTCGATGGCCACCGCCCGCACGCTCAAGGAGCGGGCGGGGGTGCACGTGGCGATCCACGGTCAGCACGAGGACCAGCGCCTCCTCGAGCGTGGCGCCCAGCGCGAGATCCTCGACGCCTGGGCAGGGGCCTCCGCACTCGCCGAACGCGTGGCTAGGGCCGCCCGGCGCCTCGAGGCGCTGGAGAGCGAGCGCTCCGATGCCATGGCTCGCAGCTCCGAGCGCGAGGCCCGGCTCGAGTATCTGCGTTCCCAGGTGGCGGAGATCGACGCCGCGGATCTGGAGCCGGGCGAGGAGGAGGAGCTGGACCTCGAGACGCGTCGGCTTCGTCACAGCGAGGAGCGCGCGGTCCTCGCCGGCGAGCTCTGCGAGGGGCTGGAGCAGGCGGAAACGTCGGTGCTCCCGCTGCTGGCCGTCCTGACACGCTCGATGGAGAAGCTGGCCGGCCTCGATCCCGACATGGCCGAGGCCACCCGGCGCCTGGGCGATGCGCGGTACGAGCTCGAGGATCTGGCCCGCGAGCTCGAGCGCTATGGCGAGACGATCGAGCACGACCCGGAGCGGCTGGCCGAGATCGAAGCTCGACGGGATCTCCTCTTTCGTCTTCGCCGCAAGCACGGCGGCACGGTCGAGGAGGTGATCGGGCAGGGAGCGAACATGACCCGCGAGATCGACGAGCTGGAGCGGGCGCGGGCCCGGGAAAGCTCGCTGGGCGCCGATATCCATTTGACGCGGGACGACCTGGCCGATGCGGCAGGGGCCCTCGCCGACGCGCGGGAGACGGCGGCGGACCGGCTGCAGGAGTCCGTGCGCGGACGGCTCGCCGACCTGGGGATGGGCGAGGGGATGTTGCAGGTCCGGCTCGAGCGCACACCGGATTCGGAGGGCCTTCCGTATCAGGGCGAGCGATTTGCCTGGACGACCGGCGGGCTCGAGCGCGTCCAGTTCCTGATCGCCCCGAACGTCGGCGAGCCCCCTCGCCCGCTGTCCGAGATCGCATCGGGGGGTGAGCTGTCGCGGACCCTTCTGGCGCTCGAGGCGGCGCTGGCTGAGGCCGATCGCACCCCGACGCTGGTGTTCGACGAGGTGGACGCCGGCATCGGCGGCGCCTCCGCGCACCTGGTCGCGCGCCAGCTCGCCGAGGTGGCCCGCCACCACCAGGTGATCGTGGTGACCCACCTGGCTGCCATCGCCGCCGTCGCCGACCGGCACCTCATAGCGGTCAAGTCCGTGGCCGGGGGTCGCTCGGTCACCGGCGTCCGGTCGGTGAGCGGGGAGGAGCGGGTTCGCGAGGTGAGCCGCCTCTTGGGAGGCGACCCCGATCGGGACGTTTCGCGCCATCACGCCGAGGAGCTGCTGGGGGATCTGAGGTGATCGACCCGGCACGGGCCCCCGAGCGGGTCGAGCGACTGCATGTGGCGACGCTCCCCAACCTGCTGTCGCTGCTCCGGCTGCTGCTCGTCGTTCCCGTCCTGTTCCTGCTGGCTCGCGAGGATGCGGCCGGCGATCGGCTGGCGACGCTGGTGCTCCTGTTCGCCGGCGCGACCGATCTCCTGGACGGCCTGCTGGCGCGCAGCCGCGGTTCGGTCAGTCCTTCCGGCAAGGTATTCGATCCGGTCGCGGACAAGGTGTTGATCGGTGGCCTGGTGATCTACCTGACGGTGGCGCGCGATTTCCCGCTCTTCCTCCTGGTCGCGATTCTGGCCCGCGACGTCGCGCTGATGCTCGGCGCGGCCCTGTTCTTTCGCCGGGACCGGGTGGTTTTCGGCGCCAACTGGAGCGGGAAGGTGACCACGTTCGCCCTGGGCTGGCTGATCCTCGTCTACGTCCTCCGGCTGGAGGCGCTGTACCTGCCGCTGACCGCGATCGCGGCGGTGGCCCTGGGGCTGTCTTACATTTCATACGGAAGACGGGCCCGGCGCTATCTATCCTCTGGATGACTCCAGCCGGGCGCGCTGGCGGGAAGCAACGGCACAGGGCAAACTCTGACGTCCGGGATCGACCCGGTGTGGCAGGAACGCCCAGGGGAGGAGAATCGTGGCTGAAGAGGATCGAAAAGGCACCGACCCGGAGGAGGCCGGCACCGGGGAAGGCGAGGTCTCGGGGGCCGCCTCCATCACGGAGCCGGGCGATACACCGGAGACGGTGGTCGATCTCACTTCGATCCCGGACCGGCTGCCGGTGCTGCCCCTGCGGGACGGAGTCCTCTATCCCTACACGGTCGTGCCGCTCGCCCTGGCCGAGCCACCGCTCGTCTCCGCCGTGGACGCGGCCATGCGTGGCCAGCGCATGGTGGGCGTGGTGGCTCTCAAGAACCAGGTCCAGCCGGGCGGCGTCCCCGGTCGCGACGATCTCCATGATGTGGGAACCGTGGCGATCATCCATCGCATGGTGAAGTCGGCGCAGTCCGTCCGAGTGCTCCTCCAGGGAATCACCCGCTTCCGCATCGTCTCGCTCGACCAGACGGATCCTCATCTCGAGGCCCGCATCCTGGTCCTGCCGGACGAGAAGGGGGAGCTCACCGAGCGTCAGGAGGCCCTGCTGCGCGAAGGCTACGAGCTCGCCGGGCGGGTGATCCAGGAATCGAGCTTCCTGCCCGACGAGCTCCAGGCGGCCGTCCGCCGGCTGGAGGATCCCAGCCAGTTCGTCTACATGGTGGCTTCCATGATCCAGCTGGAGGACGATAGGCGGCAGCGCGTGCTGGCGAGCGACGATCCGGAGGAGAAGCTCGAGCTCGTCCTGGAGGCGCTGCGCCGGGAGTTCAACGTGCTCCGGATCGGCGGCGAGATCCGGAGCCAGGTGGACGAGGAGATCCAGAAGAAGCAGCGCGAGTACTACTTGCGCGAGCAGCTGAAGACGATTCAGGAGGAGCTCGGGGAAGGCCCCGACGAGGGGGCGGAGATCGAGCGCCTGCGCGGGTGCCTGGTCGAGTCCAAGGTGCCGGACTACGTCATGAAGGCGGCCGAGGAGCAGCTCGAGCGGCTGGCCAACATTCCATCGGCGAGCCCGGAGTACTCGGTCATCATCAACTACGTGGACTGGCTGTGCGCCGTTCCGTGGACACGCTCCACCGAGGACCGTCTCGACCTGGAGCACGCGCGGCAGGTCCTGGACGAGGATCACTACGATCTGAGAGAGGTCAAAGACCGTCTCCTGGAATACCTTGCGGTACTCAAGCTAAAGCATGACATGAAGGGACCGATTCTCTGCTTCGTGGGTCCGCCGGGGGTCGGGAAGACCTCGCTGGGCCGGTCCATCGCGCGCGCCCTGGGGCGCGAGTTCGTACGCATGTCGCTGGGCGGGATGCGCGACGAGGCCGAGATCCGGGGTCATCGTCGGACGTACATCGGGGCCATGCCGGGCCGGATCGTCCAGTCCCTGAAGCGGGTCGAGGTGAACAACCCCGTGTTCATGCTCGACGAGATCGACAAGGTGGGGGCGGACTTCCGCGGCGACCCCTCCAGCGCGCTCCTGGAGGTGCTGGATCCCGAGCAGAACAACACTTTCAACGACCACTACCTGGATCTGCCGCTCGACCTCTCCAACGCGATGTTCATCGCTACCGCCAATGTGCTGGAGACGATCCAGCCCGCGCTTCTGGACCGGATGGAGACGATCCGCCTGCCCGGCTACACGGACGGGGAGAAGGTCCACATCGCGCGCGACCATCTGATCCCGAAGCAGCTCGAGGCGAATGGCCTCGACGCGGATGGGCTCGTGATCACCGACGCGGCTCTCGAGCG
The DNA here is from genome assembly GCA_050732875.1 of Gemmatimonadota bacterium. GTDB lineage: Bacteria > Gemmatimonadota > Gemmatimonadetes > JACCXV01 > JAHWKZ01 > DASRVA01. The sequence goes on from JBOHRQ010000015.1 coordinate 15,285, forward strand.
GATCATCAACGCCTACACCCGCGAGGCGGGTGTGCGGAACCTCGAGCGCGAGATCGCCAAGATCTGTCGCAAGGTGGCCTCCCGCGTGGCGAGCGGCGCAACCGGTCGTGTCGAGGTCGACGTCGACGACGTGGTCGAGTTTCTGGGACCCCGCAAGGCGTACCACGAGATCGCGCGCCGGACCGCCCAGCCGGGCGTGAGCACCGGGCTGGCCTGGACCCCGGCCGGCGGGGAGATCCTGTTCGTCGAGGCGACCACCATGCCGGGGAGCAAGGGGTTCGTCCTCACCGGCCAGCTCGGGGAAGTGATGCAGGAGTCCGCGCGGGCCGCGCTGGGATACGTCCGGAGCCACGCCGCGGAGCTCGACATTCCCGCCAATTTCTTCGAGAAGGTCGACATCCACCTGCACGTTCCCGCCGGAGCGACCCCCAAGGACGGGCCTTCCGCCGGAGTGACGATGGCGGCGGCGCTGGCCAGCGCCCTCACGGGGCGGCCGGTTCGTCCGGAGGTGGCGATGACCGGAGAGATCACGCTGACGGGCCAGGTCCTGCCGGTGGGCGGAATCAAGGAGAAGCTGGTGGCGGCCCGGCGCTCGGAGATCCGCACGGTCGTCCTGCCGGAAAAGAACCGCGAGCACGTCCAGGAGATCGAGCCCGAGCTCCTGGAGGGGCTGCGCTTCGTCTACGCCGATACGATCGGCGACGTGCTGGGGGCGGCGCTGACGGATGCCACGGGGTCGGCGGCGGAAACCCGCGAGGGGACCGCGGGCAGCGCGGAGCGGGAGGAGACCGCCGACATCACCACCTGACCGGCCGATCCGATCCGGGAGGATTCCCGGGTGGGGATGAGGGGGCGAGTCAAGCGTGCCGGGGGCGGGGCTCGAACCCGCACGGGCTTTCGCCCACAGGATTTTAAGTCCCGCGCGTCTACCAGTTCCGCCACCCCGGCCGCCCCAACATAGCACCCGCCCCCCGGCGATGCCGATAACGCCCCCTGGGGTGGAACTTGAGGCAGGCCCAACGGTACATGGGCATCAGGCCGGCGGTTGGCTCGGCTCTTGCACTACGAGACTCTTGCAAACTTCCCGTCCGGTAGGGTATCCTTGGAAGCGAGAACTCGATCTGGCGACCCCCGAGATCGGGTGCGTGCACGTAACGAAGCGGCGCCGAGCGGCGCTCCCCGGAACGTGCCCAGGCCGCGCACCGGCTCGATTCTGGAAAACGGTTGAACGCGGCTTCGGGTCAGACACGCATGATCACAAGGCACTCCCAGCCCCAGGAGTCCCCCTCCCGAGTGCACCCGCAGCGTCGGGCCGACCGGCGGCCCATCCTCCTGCTCCGCGGACTGCTCGACTTCTTCGCCGTACTGCTCGCCTTCTGGACGAGCTTTCTCCTGCGGGCGTGGGTCGAGACGCAGGGATGGCTGAATCCGATCGTGCTGGATCCCGGCCCCTACGTCAACCTGGGGATCCTCTACGGCCTGCTGGTCGTGGTCGTGTTCTGGAGGACGGGGCTCTACAAGGATAGCGCCAGCATCCTCAACCTTCACGAGCTGGCGGTGGCGCTGAAGGGCGTGCTGCTGGCCGCGGTGCTCTTCCTGGCGCTCGTGTTCCTCTTCCAGTTCCTCCCGTTCTCACGCTTCGTCGCCTTCGTGGGCTTCTTCTTCGCCGTGCTGTATGTGGTGCTCGAACGACGTCTGTTCTCGGCATTCGCGCGCGGGCTGGGCCTGAGCGGCCGGGTCGGCCGGCGCAAGGTCCTCATCTACGGGAGCGGAGAGACCGGCCGGCTGCTGATGAAGAAGCTCGTGCAGGCGCCCCACAAGGCGTGCACGGTGATCGGCTTCCTGGACGATTTCGCGCCGCGCGGGGCGCCCGTCGACTGCCGCATCGACCAGACGACGATGGAGGTCTACGAGGCGCGCGTCCTGGGTCGGCTCCAGGACCTGAGGGAGATCGCCCGCGAGAAGGGCGTCGACGAGCTCCTGGTCACCGTCTCGCTGACCAACGCGGAGCGGCATCACGAGCTCCTGCAGCTGGCTCGCGAGGCAGGGGTCGAGGTCGGGGTGGTGCCGCGCTTCGGCGAGATCCGCGCCGACCAGCTCGAGGTCGAGGATCTGAGCGCGATCACGCTCCTGCGACCGCGCCCGGTTCGCTCGCGCCGCCTCTATTCGGCTGTCAAGCGGGGCGTCGACCTGGTGGTCTCCACGGGTCTCACGATCGTGACGCTGCCGGTCTGGGCCGTGGCGGGGATCGGGATCCGGCTCGAATCTGGAGCTCCGGTCCTGTTCCGGCAGATGCGGGTCGGGAAGGACGGCCAGCCGTTCGAGATGCTCAAGTTCCGGACGATGCGGAAGGACAGCAATCCGTACGAGAGCTCGCCGATCGGCGATACGAGCGATCCGCGGATCACCCGGGTGGGTCGGATCCTGCGCATGGCCGGACTGGACGAGCTCCCGCAGCTCGTCAACGTCCTCCGGGGCGAGATGAGCATCGTCGGGCCGAGGCCCGAGATGCCGTTCATCGTGGAGAAGTACAATGCGCTCGAGCGACAGCGTCTCGAGGCCAAGCCGGGCATCACCGGGATCTGGCAGCTCAGCTCGGATCGTCACGCGGAGATCCACGAGAACCTCGAGTACGACCTCTACTACATCCAGCACCGGTCGATCCTGCTGGACTTCCTGATCATGCTGGAGACCGTCTTCTTCACGATCGGTCTGGTCACCAAGCTCCGCCGTCGCGAGGTCATCCATGAGGACGGCTCAGGCGTCGTCATCCGTCCCTGGCGCCCGTCGGACGCCCCGCGGCGTCGGGAGGGATACGTCCTCGTCGCTCTGGATCAGCGCTGGACGGGCCTGCCGCCCGAGAGCTGGGTGACCTGCACGACGATCGTGGAAACGCTGCTGGGTCATGGTCAGGTCAAGTTCCTGGTCGCGCCGGACAATGTGACGGCCTTCGACTCGCTGCTGACCCGGCCTCTCGCGAGCGAGACGAACGGCGACCGCGCGTCGGCCGAGTACGTTCCCTACACTGGCCGGTCCGAGCTGCGCGCGCTGACCCTGGGATCGCGCCTCGTCGTCACCGACCTGGAGCACGTGCGGCGTTGGGCCACGGAGAGGAGCGTGGACCTGGTCTGGGTCCACGGCAGCGAGCTGCGCTGGTCGGGTGGGCCCGGGGTTCCCGACGGCGTCCTCGCCGATCTGGCCGAGCGCCTGGCGATCGAGCCCGTCATTACCCTTCCCGCCGCGACCGGCGCATCCGCCGCCGACTAATCCGTGCGGTCGCCGCTCGCGCCCCGGAGCCCTGGGGCGCGGCCCGGATTCGAGCCCCGTTCCCATCGCCCCGTGCGTCCGCTCGGGCGGTCGCGCTACCTTGCCCGCGTTGCACGATCACGACGACGCCGTCACGCGGCTTCCCGGTGGGGGGCTGAGGCGCGAGGCGGACCGGCGCCGGCTGCGCACGGTCCTCGGGCTCACCTTCGCCTATGCCATCGCCGAGGTGGTCGGGGGAATGTGGGCGGGGAGCCTGGCGCTGCTGGCCGACGCCGGGCACATGTTCACCGATGTGGCCTCGCTGGCCCTGGCGCTCGGGGCGCTGTGGATGGCGCAGCGCCCGGCCACCCTCCGGCACACCTATGCGTACGGACGCGTGGAGATCCTGGCGGCGCTCCTGAACGGGCTCTTCATGTGGGCCATCGTCGCGTGGATCGGCTACGAGGCCGTGGAGCGACTGCGCGCGGCCCCCGCCGTCCGGACCGGTCCCATGCTGGCGATCGCCATCGGCGGCCTGGTCGTCAACGCCTTCTCCTTCGTGGTTCTACACCGCGGTGCCGGCGGGCGGGATCGCAGCTTGAACCTGCGCGGGGCGGGGATCCACGTGCTGGGGGACCTGCTCGGGTCGATCGGGGCCGTGAGCGCCGCGGTGGTCATCGGGCTGACGGGATGGGTGGCCGCGGATCCCCTCGCCAGCCTCCTCATCGGCATCCTGATCCTGGTCTCCTCGTGGCGGGTCGTGCGTGACGCCATCCACATCCTCCTCGAGGGAACGCCTCACGGGCTCGATGTGGAAGACCTGATCGCGGCACTGCGCGAGGTGGAGGGGGTGGCCGGTGTCCACGACCTGCACGTATGGACGATCACCTCCGGCTATCCCGCCCTGTCGGCGCACGTTGTGTGCGATCATCAGGTCGCCCGCGATATGCTTCTGGCGCGTCTCAACCGGCTTCTCCGCGAACGGTACGGCATCACGCACACGACCATCCAGCTCGAGTCCGAGACCCCGCCGGAGCACTTGAAGCCCATGGCGCGGCCGCTCCAAACCCTGGAATGAAGACCCACGCGGATCGGGCCGCGGGGCGGGCGACCAAGGTCGGGATCGCCGGCAACGGCCTGCTGTTCGCCGTCAAGGCCGCGGCCGGGATCGCGACAGGGTCGATCGCGCTCGTGTCGGACGCCCTCAACTCGCTCGTCGACGTGGCGGCCTCGGTGGGGATCGCCTACTCCGTGTCATTGGCCCGCCGCGCTCCCGATCGGAGCCATCCCTTCGGGCACCAGCGGGCCGAGCCGCTGGCGGCGCTCGGCGTCGCGATCTTCACCGCGATTCTGGGGGTCTCGGTGGCGCGGGCGGCGGTGGAGCGCTTGATCGGGGGCGTCGAGCCGATCCGCGCCCCTGGGTGGGCCATCGCGGCGCTGCTGCTCTCGATGGTCGGGAACCTCGTTCTCTCACGCTATCTTCGCCGGCGCGGAGAAACCCTCGACAGCCCGGCGATCCTGGCCAACGCGGTCGAGAGCGAGAACGACATCTGGACCTCGCTGGCCGCCCTCGCCGGTGTCGTGGGAGCGGCGCTCGGCGCCCCGGCCGTGGACGCGATCGCGGGCGCCGTAGTGGGGGTCTGGATCATCGTCGGAGGGTACCGGTTCGGCCGCCGCAACATCGACTACCTGATGGGAGCCAGCCCGGATCCGACCCTGCTCGCCAGGATCCGGGAGGGAGCGCTGGGCATCATCGAGGTGAAGGGGGTTCACGACGTGCGGGCGCACTACGTCGGCCATCGCGTGCACGTCGAGCTGCACGTCGAGGTGGACGAGGAGATGCGGACCCGTCAGTCGCACGACATCGGCGGAGCGGTGCGACACGCCGTGGAAAGTCTTCCGAGGATCGATCGTGCCTTCGTCCACGTGGATCCCGTTCTCGACTCGACCCGCGTGATCGAGACGCTGGCGGCGAACGAACGGCTGGCGAGCCGGATCTACTCGGAGCTGGCGCGGACGAGCGTCGATCGACCGGCTCTCGGCGCGGTCTGGGAGCTGCTCGCCACCCGCGCCCTCGCTCGAGCCGAGCGGCTGGAGGTGGTCCGCCGCCTGAAGGGAGCGGGATGGCACTTCTCGGATGCCGATCTGCCAGCTTCCCGACTCGAGCGCCGCGCGGATCGGCTGGCGGCCCTCGGCGAGAGAGCGATCCGCGAGCCGATCCGGCCCGCCGACGCGGTGGAGATCGCCCTCGAGCTGGAGGACGTTCAGGCCGACGGCGACTATGTCGCCGCCACGACGCCGCTGGACCCGACCCTCACCGACTCGGTGGAGCGGTCCAGCCCTCCTCCTCCCAGAGCCGGGCTCGTCGCCGAGCGGCTGGAAGCCGCCCGCGCCGCCGAAACGGACGCCCGGACCAAGGCCCGGCTGGGCGAGCTGGCCGACCGTATCGGGGGGACCTCCTCGCGAGCCACCGCCGGCGCTTGACATCGGGGCCGGATTTCAGATATTTAGGCCAGTCTAATAGTGACGTCGAAACCGGTCGCCTGCCCCCGATTGGAAGCGTATGTCGAACGAGCACAACGAGATGGACGAAAGGGACGAGAGCCACTCCCGGGACAGATCGGCATCGGGCCTGAGCCGTCGGACCGTCCTCAAGGGGGGCGCCCTGGCCGGGGTGGCCGCCATCGGAGGGGCGGCGTTTTCGCAGCAGGACCGCCGGGGTGGGCTTCTCGAGCCACGCGCCGAGATCCCGAGCCTGCACGGCGTAGGCGGTACCGGTCCGATCGCCGACATCCGCCCCGGAGGCTTCGACCCCGGCGCCTTCGCGACCGAGTTCGATTACGGACGGGCCAGCCGGCTGCCCGACGGGCGGACCCTTCGCGAGTACGACGTGGTGGCGCTCGACCGCGAGATCGAGATCGCCCCCGGAGTCTGGTTCCCGGCCTGGACGTACAACGGCCGCGTTCCCGGGCCGACGATCCGCTGCACGGAAGGCGACCGGATCCGCGTGCATTTCTACAACGCCAGCAGCCACTCCCATACGATGCACTTCCACGGGTTCCATCGAGCGGACATGGACGGCGTCTTCGAGGTCGTGAACCCGGGCGATCGGTTCGTCTACGAGTTCGACGCCGAGCCGTACGGGCTTCACCTCTACCACTGCCACACCACGCCGCTGAGACGGCACATCCACAAGGGGCTCTACGGCGCCTTCATCGTGGACCCCCCGGAGGGGCGTTCCCCGGCGCGCGAGTACGTGATGGTGATGAACGGCTTCGACACCAACTTCGACAACGAGAACGAGTTCTACGCCGTCAACACGGTAGCCTTCCACTACATGCGCCACCCGCTCCCGGCGGCGGTGGGGGAGAGGGTGCGGCTGTACGTCTTGAACCTTCTGGAGTTCGACCTGGTGAACTCGATTCACCTGCACGCCAACTTCTTCGACGTGTACCGCACCGGGACCCGGCTCGAGCCGGACGACTTCACCGACACCCTGATGTTCTGCCAGGGCGAACGGCACGTCCTCGAGCTCAACTTCCGCTATCCCGGAAAGTTCATGTTCCATGCCCACCAGAGCGAGTTTGCCGAGCTGGGATGGATGGGGTTCTTCGATGTCATCGAAGCGTAGCTCCGGCCGCCTGGTCGCGTTCATCGGCATCCTCGCGATGGTGGGGCTGCTGGCATTCCTGCTGGTCAGGGGGGTGGGCCTCGAGCGGGCCGCGCCCCCGATCGAGGAGCTCACCGTCGAACGGATCGAGCTGCCCGAGCCGCATCGGATCGTGGTGCACGTGGTGAATGGCGGGCAGGACCCGGTTTCCATCCACCAGGTTGCGGTCGACGACGCCGTGTGGGCGTTCCGGATCGCTCCCGATCCGACCATCGACCGGCTGGAGCACGCCACGATCGAGATCCCTTATCCGTGGGTCGAGGGGGAGACCCACGAGGTCCGGCTCATTTCGAGAAACGGGGTCACCTTCGACGCCACCATCGAGGTCGCCACCCGGACACCCAGCGCGACGCCCGCTTGGTTCGGCAGGCTCGCTCTGCTCGGCCTCTACGTCGGCGTTCTCCCCGTCGCGCTGGGGCTCGCCACGTACCCGTTCCTGCGGTCCCTGGGGCGGCGCGGCATCGACTTCCTGCTCGCCCTCACGGTCGGGCTTCTGGTGTTTCTCGCCATCGACACCTTGATGGAGGCGCTCGAGCTGGCGGGAGAGGCGGCCGCGGCGTTCCACGTCCCGATCCTGGTGTGGATCGTGACCCTGGCTACCCTGGTCGGCCTGCTGGCGATCGGCGGACGCCGCCGCTCGCGGGGGGGCGAGCTGTCGCCGCTCGCGGTGGCTGGGTTCATCGCGCTCGGGATCGGGCTGCACAACCTGGGAGAGGGTCTCGCGATCGGCGCGGCGCTGGCTACGGGCGCGGTCGGGCTCGGAACCTTCCTCGTGGTTGGTTTCACCCTCCACAACATCACCGAGGGCGTCGGCATCGCGGCCCCGCTGCTGCGCGGCGAGCCGCGGCTCCTGGATTTCGCCGGCCTCGCCCTCCTGGCCGGGGGGCCGGCGGTCCTCGGGACCTGGATCGGGGGCCTCGTCTTCAACCCGCTGTGGGCGGCGATCTTCCTGGCCGTCGGGGCGGGTGCGATCCTGCAGGTGGTCGTCGAGGTCGGGCGGCTCATGACGGCGGAGCGGGAGGGCATCCCCGGACTGTGGCGGAGCGAGGTGCTGGCGGGCGCGGCGCTGGGGGTCATGATCATGTACGCCACCGCCCTCATCGTCCCCGCCTGACGCCCGGATTCGAAGCAGGCGTCATCCGATCCAGTTCAGCGCAGGGCCATCGGTCGAGACCATCGACGTGGGGAGAGCTTGGCCCTCCGGTGCCTACCACTTAATTTGAGGTCAGGTAGAATACTCTGGCGGGACCCCGACGCGATCCGAATGAGGCGACACCCCATCTACCAGCGGCTGATCGGCTCGCCGCTGTACCCCGTCCTCGCCTGGCCCCGGGACCAGCTGCTGATTTCTCGTAACGCGTTCGCCGAAGTCCTCCACGGCCGCCGAACCCACGCCTTTTGTCCGGGGGCTCCGAAGTCCGGGACCCACTCCCTCGCATCGCTTCTGGGTGGATCTCTCAGGGTGGCGCACGAACCCCACGCCATGATGCTGATCAACGCGCTGAAGGGAAGTTCCTTCCACTCGATTCCTCCCGCGAGGTGCGCGCAGCTGCTGAAGCGCCGGGACCGCATCCTCGGCCTGGAGCTCGAGTCCTCCCACCTCCTGGGCCCGTTCGTGTCGACCCTGGTCCCCCTTTTCCCGGAGGCGCGCTTCGTCCTGCCCATCCGCGATTGCTTCTCGTGGCTGGACTCCATGATCAACCAGCAGCTTCGCAAGCGGGATGAGGCGGAGGATCGCAAGTGGGCTACCGTCTGGGATCTCTACTTTCAGCGGGACCGCTTTCGGCACCCACCCGAGGAGCAGGTCCTGAAGGATGCCGGGCTGCATACCCTGGATGGCTACCTAACCTACTGGAGCACCCACAACCGGCACGTGCTGGACACCGTCCCGACCGCGCGACTGTTCGTGCTGCGGACGGACCAGATCGGGTCGCGCGCCGGCGAGCTCGCCGCCTTTCTCGGGATTTCCCCGTCATCCGTGGACCCCGCCCGGAGCCACACCTATCGACGCTCCTCGGACGATCGGCTGCTGGACCGTCTCGACCAGGAGTACGTGGCGGACAAATGCGACGCCCACTGTCGCGAGCTCATGGAGCGGTATTATCCGGAGACCCGCAAGGGCAGGCTCGCCAGACCGATAAAGGCTCGCTCCTCGCCCGGCGCTCCTCCTCCCTCCAGAGGATAGAGCTGCTTGCTCTTCAACTCGTTCGTCTTCGTCGGCTTCTTCGCGGCCGTTTACTCGGCGTACATCCTGCTCCAGGGACGCCTTCGACTCCAGAACCGCCTCCTTCTGGTGGCCAGTTACGTCTTCTACGGGTATTGGGACTGGCGGTTCCTGTCGCTCCTCCTGGTCTCCACGCTCCTCGACTACTGGGTGGGGCATCGCCTCTTCGCCACCAACGACCCGCGCAGACGGAAGCACCTTCTGGGGGTGTCCCTCGTGGGCAACCTGGGCCTCCTCGGATTCTTCAAGTACTTCAACTTCTTCACCGACAGCTTCGCCGACCTGCTGCGGGCTTTTGGCATGGCCCCCGACCTCTTCACCCTCAACATCGTCCTGCCCGTGGGAATCTCCTTCTACACGTTCCAGACGATCAGCTACAGCTTCGACATCTACCGGCGAAAGCTCCGCCCTGCCGGCAACTTTTTGGATTTCGCGCTGTTCGTTTCGTTTTTTCCGCAGCTGGTGGCGGGACCGATCGAGAGAGCCGCCAACCTGCTGCCCCAGGTCGAGAGGCCCCGGCGAATCACCGCGGACCAGGTGAACGCAGGGATCTTTCTGCTCTTGTGGGGCTATTTCCAGAAGGTCGTGATCGCCGACAACGCGGCACTGCTCGCCAACGAGATCTTCAACGACTACACGAGCTTTTCGGGGCTCGACCTGTGGATCGGGACGCTCGCATTCGCCATACAGATCTATGGAGACTTCTCCGGCTACTCCGACATCGCCCGGGGCCTGTGCAAGCTCATGGGGTTCGAGCTAATGGTCAATTTCAAGCTCCCCTACTTCGCTCTGAATCCGAGCGATTTCTGGTCACGCTGGCACGTCTCGCTGTCGACGTGGCTTCGCGACTATCTCTACATCCCGCTGGGGGGAAACAGGCTGGGAAGGGTCAGGACGTACGCGAATCTCATGATGACGATGCTGCTCGGCGGGCTGTGGCACGGGGCCGCCTGGACATTCGTGCTTTGGGGTGGCTTCCACGGCCTGATCCTGGTGCTGTACCGCCGCTTCGACCGTGACCCGGAGCACGCTGATCCATGGGGAGGCCGGTACGCCTATTCCCGCGTGATAGCGAAGATGGCGCTGATGTTCGTTCTCACCATGATCGGCTGGATGATCTTCCGCTCCGAGACCCTGGGCCAGCTCGGCTATTTTCTCGCGCGGGGAGGGCCGATGCCCTCCGCTTCCAGCCTCTACCTCGGGCATCGGCTCCTTTTCTTCGCCGCCCCCTTGGTGGCGATGAACCTGTTTCAGTATGTTCGGATTGATCTCCTCGCTCCGACCAAGCTGCCGCTCCCGGTTCGCGTTCCGGTTTACGCCTTCATGCTCGTCTGGATCTTTATCTTCGGGGTTCGGGAATCCATCGAGTTCGTCTACTTCCAGTTCTAGGCAGGCTGAGGAGCGTCATGGATCGGGAAGAACACAAGCAACTGACGGACGAGGTTGTGGCGCCCGCGTCGTGGCGGGAGATCCTCGTCACCGTGGCCGGTGTCCTGACGATCGCCTTGCTCGTGAACTTCGCGTTCGTCCTCGCACCCACCACCAACACCGGCTACCTGGTGCTCAGACAGAAGTGGCACATGTTGAACGAGTTGAGGGAGGAGGTCGACCTTCTGGTGCTGGGCGACTCGAGTTGCCGCCAGGCCCTGGAGCCGCAACTGGCCGCCACCCGGCTGGGGCTGACGTCCGGCCTCAACCTCTGCACGACGGGCAACGCCCTCGTCGTCAACGACGCCTGGATGCTCGAGAGCTATCTGGCTCGCTTCCGGCCGCCAAAGGCGGTGTTGGTGATTCACAGCTTCGACATCCTGCGCCGCGAGCTGTCATTTCCGACCCTGGCCCAGATCCCCCTGGAGTGGGGTTACTGGCGACGGTTCACTCCCCGATTGGACCCCGGAACGGCCGAGTTGGTCCAGTTCTTTGTCGCTCGCTATCTGCCGCTGTACGCGAGCAATCTTACCCTCGGCCAGCTCTTCAGCCGTCCCTTTCGGACCATTCAACACTATCTTGAGTTTCGGCATCGGATGGGCGAACACGGCTTCGTCACCGAGGAACGGGCGTACCCGAACGGGGTCAGGAACGACATGCGGCGCCACGTCCAGTTCATGTCGCAGAACGCCTTCCGTGTCTCGGAGGTGAATCGGGCAGCGCTGGAGCGGATCCGGGTCCTCGCCGACCGCTACGACTTCGACGTCTACCTGATCCATGGCCCGGTTTACGAGGAGCTGCTCGAGAGCGGTGCTTTTCAGCGCTACGTTGGAGACATGGGGGAGTACCTGGAGAGCCAGGCGCTGGGGAGCGAGAATGTCTACTACCTGCCTGACCTGGTGACCTTCGCCGCCGACCAGATGCAGAACGTCGACCACGTGATCGAGCCGGCGGCGAGGCGCTATACGCTTGTCGTCGCATCCCGCATCGCCGACGATTTCCGGCCCCTCTCCGGCGGAGGGGCCCTCCCCGGCGTGGAAGGGCGGTAGCCTCTCGCCGTGCGCGTCCTGATGCTGAGCTACGAGTTCCCGCCGCTTGGCGGCGGCGGAGCCGGGGTCGTGACCGGTCTTTCGACGGAGCTCGCGCGCCTCGGGCACGAGGTGGACGTCGTGACGATGGGGTATCGGGGATTGCCTCGCCGGGAGCGGATAGCGGGCGTCGAGGTGCACCGGGTGCCGTGCGTTCGGCTTCGTGAGAGTTATTGCACGATGCCGGAGCAGGCAACCTATGTTGCCTCGGCTCTCCCGTATGCGCTGAAGCTGGTGCGGAAGCGCAACCACGACGTGAACCACACCCACTTCATCTTTCCTGACGGTTTTCTCTCCATGCTTATCCACAAGCTCACAGGCCTCCCCTATCTCGTCACGAGCCACGGCTCCGACGTGCCTGGCTACAATCCGGATCGCTTTCTTCGAGCGCACCGCGTGCTCGCCCCCGTATGGCGTGCCATCGTGGACGATGCGGAGGGAATCGTCTCTCCCAGCGAGAGCCTTCGGACCCTCGTGCTCAAGGCGAAACCCGATACCCGGACAACGGTCATACCCAACGGATTCGCGAGCGATCGATTCAGCGCCAGGGTCACCAAGAAGAAGCGAATTCTGGTGGTGACCCGCATGTTCGAGCGAAAGGGCGTCCAGTTTTTCCTGCGTGCCCTGGAGGGACTGGAGCTGGAACACGAAGTGCACATCGTCGGCGATGGGCCGTACCTGGGGACCCTCAGGACGCTGGCCCGTGAACTTCGCCTGGATGTCGACTTCCGGGGATGGATGGATCGCGGCTCGGAAGAGCTGATCGATCTTTACGAGACGTCGCAGATTTACGTGTTTCCGTCCGAGGCGGAGAACTTCCCGATGGTTCTGCTGGAGGCGATGAGCGCGGGTTCGGCCATCATTACGACGAAGGGAACCGGCTGCGCAGAGGTGGTGGGTGACACGGCGCTCCTGGTCGAGCCTCGCGATGCCGCCGGGATTCGAGAAGCTCTTACGCGACTGGTCGCCGATCCGGAGCTGTGCCGCCGGATGGGCGCGGCTGCGCGGGCCCGGCTGGAGGAGAACTTCACCTGGTCTGCCGTCGCCAGCCGGTATCTCGACTACTATGCGGAATGTGCCCGGACGACCTGAGTGATGGGACTCCGGCGCGTGCTCTGGATCTGCGATTACTTTCCCCGTCCGCACGACATGACGACGGGAACGTGGGCGCTGGAGTCTGCCGTCGCCCTGCAGGAAGCCGGCCTGCCGGTCGTGGTGCTGGCCCCGACCCCCTGGATCCCTCGCGTTATCGCTCCCACCGGATCTCTCCGTGAATGGTCCCGTGTCCCGAGGCAATGGCAGATCCGCGGCGTCCCGGTCTACTACCCTCGCTGTCCGCATTATCCCAGCCGCGGGGTGAATGATATCTTCTACAACAGATTTCCTTTTCTCGACACCGCTCTCCTGTGGCCCTGGATCGGGAGGGCGGCAGCGCGCGTGATGCAAAGCCATCCGTTCGACGTCGTGCACGCGAACTTCCTGTTCCCCAGCGGCTACCTGGGGTTGAAGCTGAAGCGACGGTACGGCAGCCCCCTGGTCGTGCACGAGCGGAGCGTCCAGCGGCTCGGCATGGCCCGGGAGCACGCCCGGAGAGGGCAGGCCTACCGGCGCATCCTGAGGGCATCCGATGTGGTGATCACGGAGAACCAGGCAATGGCCACCAGCCTTCGCGAGATGGAGCCGGCCATGGGGGACCTAAGGGTCTTCAAGCAGCCGGGCATGCACCCGGGCGCGGTGGCGAGCCTGGAACGGCAGCGCCCGCCGGCCCTCGTGGACAGGCGGGTCGTCCTTTCGGTGGGTGCTCTTTCCAAGCGCAAGGGACACGAGTATCTGGTGCGGGCCGTAGCCGAGATCAAAGCGGAGTTTCCCGATCTCGTCTGCCGGATCATCGGCGAGGGTCCCGAACGTCCCAGGCTGAGAGAGCTCGTCGATCAGCTGGGATTGTCCGGGATCGTCGAGCTTGTCGGAAGACGGCCCCACGCCGAGGTGCTGGGAGAGATGTCCTGGTGCGACATCTTCGCCCTCCCCTCGTGGGGCGAGGCTGGCGGCACGGTGTATGGAGAGGCCATGCAGTTCGGAAAGCCGATCATCGCCTGCGTAGGGGAGGGGATCACCGAAGTCGTGCGGGATGGCGTGCACGGTCGCCTGATACCGGCCCGGGACAGCTCGAGGCTGGCGGACGCCCTGCGGTCGCTGCTGGCGGATGCCTCGCGCCGCGAGCAGATGGGAGCCGAGGCTCGGGAGCTGGCCGCCGCCGAGCTGAGCTACCCCAAGCTCGCGAACCGCCTGATCGATCTCTACGGCGAGCTGGTCCGCCACCAAAGCCGCCACCGAAGAGCTGCCGGCGGGGTACGGCGCTCCGCTTCGGACCTCGCGGGGCAGAGGTCGGACCGGTCCGACCGTGCCTCCTAGCGGCGGGTCCTCCCTCCTTGCGCCTCAAGAAATGGCAGTCATGGACGCTGCGGCTGATCGGCACGGCCGTGCTGATCGTGGGCATCTTCTGGTACATACCCCTCTCCGAGGTGATCGGCGTCCTCAAGGACGTGAAGCCCGGTTACCTCGCAGGTGGCTTCGCCCTGTTCCTCCTCGGCAGCTATCTGCAAGCCTTTCAATTGTGGATTCTCCTCAAGCGCCAGGGGATGCCCCTCGGGTCGTGGGAGATCTACCAGATCAACATGATTACTCGATTCTATGGTCAGTTTCTGCCGAGCGAGCTCATGGCGGGGGCGGTGAAGCTGTACCGATTGGCCGGCCCGAGGAAACAGTGGGGGGAGGTGGTGGCGGCGCTCACGTTCTTCCGTCTCGTGAACATGCTGGCTCTCGTGCTCGTGGGCATCGTGTTCTGGGCGCTCGACATGCCGTCGGGCCCGGGACGCTGGATCGGCATCCCGATGATCGGCATCGCCGCCGTGCTGGTCACGGCGCACGTCGTGCTGGCGAGCCGGACGGTAGGCGGCTTCGTCAAGCGTCTTCTACCGAACCGCGGGTTCTCGTGGCTGCAGAGCAAGCTGCTGGAGAAGGGCAGGCAGCTCATGCGCGCGATGGTCGAGAGCTACCGTCTCTTCGGCGACGTGGTGATACCCATCGCCGCGCTCGCCTTGTTCCGCCACGTGCTGGGGATCCTGAGCTTCAGCCTCTTCGCCCTGTCGCTGGACGCGCACCTCTCGTTCCTGACGATCGGCTGGATCCGGGTCGTGCTCGCGGTGCTCGTGATGGTGCCGATCTCCCTCTCGGGCATCGGCGTGCGGGAGGGCAGCCTGGTCATCCTGTTGCAGGAGTACACCGTTTCTTCCAGCCAGGCCGTCGCCCTGGCCTTCCTGCTCTTTGCCAGCGCCCTGGTTGCCAACAGCCTGGGAGGCCTGTTCGAGCTGAAGAACATCCTGCTGTCGGGTCGCGGTGGCGCACCGGCTCGGAGCAGCGCCGAATGAGGAAGGTCGGCCAAGGAGACAAGAGCGAGGTCTTCGTGCTTCCAGACGGAAGGATTCTGAAGCTCTTCTTTCCGCGCTACGCATCGCTGGCCGACCTGGAAGCTCAGCTTTCGAGCGTGCTCGATCGGGCCGGGGTGCACGCGCCGCGCGTGGACGAGATGCTGGAGGTCGACGGCCGGCCGGGGATCGTATTCGGAAACCTGAGAGAGGGTCAGACCCTCAGCCGGGCCGTTCGAACGAGGCCCTGGCGGATCCAGGCGGCGGCCTGCGAGCTGGCGAAGCTTCATGCCGCGGTCCACGAATGCTCGGCACCGGACCTCCCCTCGCAACGCCAGCGGATCGATGACCAGATACGGACCGCGGTCGTGCTTTCCGATGAGGCGAGGAGCGCAGCTCTGGAAGCCCTGGGAGGCTTGCCGGATGGGACGACGGTCTGTCACAATGACGTGCACATGCTGAACGTGATCGTCTACCCTGGGGGAGCGATGATCATCGACTGGGTGCTGGCCACCCGTGGCAACCCGCTGGCAGATGTGGCGACGGCGGCACTTCAGTTGCGATTCGGGGAGCCGCCGGGAAGCCTGGCCGCACGGTGGCCGCTGGAAGCGGGGCGGGCCCTTTTTCAGCGCACCTATCTACGTCATTACATGGAGCTCCGATCGGGCGGCTTCGAGGAGCTGGCGCGATGGCGGCTCCCGGTGGCGGCTGCCCTGGCGGGCCGACGAGAGGGTAGGATGCAGAGACAGCTCTTGCGCTGTGTCGACCGGCTTCTCGGGCATCAGGCGGCATGAAGGAGCAGGGAAGAGGGGGCGGACCCGAGCGGGACTTTGCGACGGCGAGAGCCGTCGAGGTCTTCTCAGGCGCCTGGTACGGAGATCGCCGCCTGAGGTTGACGTTTCCCCCCGCCTGGGACGTTCAGGTCATCGGCGAGAGCCCCGGGCCGCGCCTTGGCTCGGCGGAGCTCCGGGACAGGTTGCGCGATCCGATCGGGAGCCCGCGAGTGGCCCACCTGGCCCGGGGCTGCAGGAAAGCGGTGATCGTCATCGATGACATCTCCCGCCCTACACCCACGGCTGAGCTGCTGCCGCTCGTCCTCGAAGAGCTCGAAGACGGCGGAATCCCACCGCCCAGTATCCGGATCGTAATTGCGGCCGGGGGCCACGAGGCGGCCTCGAAAGACGAGAATCTCAAGAAAATAGGCTCCGGGATCGCCGCGAGGGTGGCTTTCGAGCTGCATGACCCCGATGGGGACCTGGTGTACGCCGGGATTTCCCCTTCCGGGATTCCACTTCACATCAACCGGACGGTGATGGAAGCCGATCTCAAGATTGGGATCGGGAGCATCTGTCCGCACGATGCCGCTGGGTTCTCCGGAGGGTCGAAGATCCTCGTTCCGGGTGTGGCCGGAACGCAGACCGCGCGGTATCTGCACGACTTTCTGAAGGGCTCCGAGGGGAGAGGGGGGGCCGTCGACAACGACTTCAGGAGCGAGCTTGACGCCATCACCGGAGCGTTGGGCCTGAACTTCATCGTGAACGTGATCCTCGATCATGGGCGGCACATCGTCGACCTGTTCGCGGGTGATCGAATCCTCGCGCATAGGGAAGGAGCCAGGGTCGCGGCGCTGAAGTTCGCGGTGACGCCGGTGGACGACGCCGGGATCGTCGTCGCGAACACCTATCCGTTCGACGCCAACCTCTGGTTTGTCCCGTGGGGGCTCTGGCCTCTCACGGAGGCGCAGCCGGACGCGACCAAAGTCGCCCTCGCCGACGGATCGCAAGGTCCGGGGTCGCATCGGCTCAAGCCCACGGAGCTATCGTTCGCGAGGCGCGCCTGGGTGCGGCTACTGACCCTTCGCCCGCGGCATGCATGGAAGCAGGCGCGCCACCTGTTCTTCAGCCTCAGGCGGACCCGAAGCCGCAGAGAGCTGGAGTTCCTCATGCTCTGTCCGAACATCTCCCAGGAGGACCTGGCGAAGCGCTTTCCGGCAGCCGCCCTGTTTCGTAGCTGGGACGAGCTGCTCGACGAGCTGAAGAGGAGGCATGGAGACGATCGGGTCAAGGTCGCGGTCTATCCCTGCGCCCCCCTCCAGGTACCGAGGAAGATCGAGGAGGGCGGGTGAGGGTCTGCCTGATCAGCGTCGAGATATTCGCGTGGGGAAAGTATGGCGGTTTCGGACGCGCCACCCGAACCATCGGACGGGAGCTCGTCGCTCGGGGACATGAGGTCTATGCGGTCGTGCCCCGCCGTCCGGAGCAGGCGGAATCGGAGTGTCTGGACGGAATGACCGTGCTCTCGTTTCCGCCCCGCCGGTGGTTGTCTTCGACCCGCTTGCTGCGCGATGCCGACGCTCAGATCTATCACTCTTGCGAACCCTCGTTCGGGACGTACCTGGCGTCCCGCACGAGACCCGACCGGGGGCACGTGGTGACCTGTCGTGATCCGCGGGATTGGGAAGATTGGAAGACCGAGTTCGCTCTCCCGTCGCGGAGCAGGCTGCGCGTGATCGCCAACTATGTGTACGAGAACGGGCCGCTCGTCCGGCGGGGGGTCCAGCGGGCGGACGCCGTGTACGCAGCGGCGAAATGCCTGGTTCCGAAGGCCCAGGCTGTCTATCGCTTGCGAATGCCGCCTCGCTTCCTGCCGACGCCAATCGAAATCCCCGAGTCGGTGCAGAAAGCGGCCGAGCCGACGGTGTGCTTCGTGGGACGCCTGGACCGGCGCAAGAAGCCGGAGGTTTTCTTCGGTCTCGTGGAGCGCTTCCCGGATATCCGATTCATCGCGGTCGGCGCGTCGAACGACCCGGTTTGGGATCAGTACCTGCGCGACCGATACGGCTCGCTTTCGAACCTCGATATGAGAGGCTTCGTCGACCAGTTCCAGACCAACGAGCTCTCCGAAATCCTGAGCCAGGCCTGGATCCTCATCAACACGTCGGCCCGGGAGGGACTCCCCAACGCTCTCCTCGAGGCTGCGGCGCACCGATGCGCCATCCTCAGCGCGGTGGATCCTGACGGTTTCGCCTCTCTTTTCGGGTGGCACGCAGAGGAGGGGGACTTCGAAAGCGGGCTGCGGTTTCTGGTGGAGGAGAATCGTTGGCGGGAGCGCGGCCTCGCCGGGTGGCGCTACGTGGCGGAGACCTTCGAGACCGGGCGGGCGATCGAGAGCCATCTCGCGGCGTACCGGGAGCTGCTCGGATCCGGCTGATCGTGTCGAAGGCCTTATCTTTCTCGAGGGGAGCGGGAAGGACCATGCTCGTGGAGCCGATCCACGGCCGACTGGGCCTGGGCCTGGAGTGGTTGCGAGGACGACCGCTGGGTCGATTTGTCCGTCAGCTCCAGGAATGGGAGCGCCTGGGGCCGGCCGACTTCGAGCGTCTGCACGAGCGTCGCCTGCAGTGGATGCTGGCCTACGCGCGTGCGCGCGTGCCGCTGTATCGGACGGGCAGGTGGCAGAGCGCCCTGTCGGGAACCGACCACGGGCTCGAGGCCTGGCCCGTGCTCGAGCGAGACGTCCTGGGAGAGCGCTTCGACGAGCTGCGGGCGCTGCCGAGACGGCCCTGGCACGTGGTGGAACGGACCTCGGGTTCCACGGGACCCCCGATCCCGATCGCTCTGACCGCTCGGGACTCGTCCTGGAGGTGGGCGCACAGGTGCCGGGCCCTGCAGTGGCACGGGATCCCGATCGGGGTTCGGACGCTGCGGCTGCAGCGCACGGTTCGCCCGCTGCGGGATCGGATCCTGGGGCTGAAGACCATTCGGACGCCGCTCACGCCGGAGGGGCTCGCGGAGGCCGCCAGCTTTCTCAGCCGCGAGCGGCCGGACCTGGTGACCGGCTCGCCTTCGGCGCTCTTCCATCTCGCACGCTACCTCCGGGAGATCGATGAAGCGGTACCGCTGGCTCGGGTCGGGCGGGTCGGCGGCGACCAGCTGTTCCCCTTCCAGCGAGCGGTGATCGAGAAGGGGCTCGCCGAGCGGGTGGTAGATTCCTATGGCTGCACGGAGGTCGGCCCCGTGGCGGGTGAATGTCCGGCCGGCTCTCTCCACGTGTTCGCCGAGCACGTCCACCTGGAAATCCTGCGGGGGGAGGCTCCGGTTGGAATCGGCGAGCTGGGGGACATTGCGCTGACCTCGCTGGCCAACACGGCCATGCCGATCGTCCGGTGTCGGATCGGCGACCGGGGGCGGCTGTCACCCGACAGGTGCGGCTGCGGTCTCCCGCACCCGGTTCTGGTTGACCTCCAATCCCGGTCCGGGAACACCCTCCTCGCCGCCGACAGGAGCTCGCTGCATGCGTCCGAGCTGATGGAAGGGCTGGCCACGTTCTTCGCTGATCCCGTCTCCACCGGCGCCCGCCAGGTCCTGTTCGGCCAGGTCGATCCTCTCACCTGGCGAGTGTGGGTGGAGGCCCCGGGTCTGTCGGGCACGCCGGACTCCGGAGGCCGCTTGCGCGACGCCATGGAAAAACGCCTGGCGGGCATCGTACGAAAGGCCTGCGGTTCGGACTGCGAGGTGGAGACGCGTTTCGTCGAGACGATTCCCCGCGCCCGGGGCAAGTACCGGCACTACCGCCTCGAGAGTCGCGGCGACGAGTGGGCGGTCACGACCTCCAGGGAACGGTAGCCCGGACGATGAGTGGGAGGGCGACTCATGAGTGAGGACCGACCCGTCGGCCTGACTGGACTCGCCGGCAGGACCGTCTTCATAACCGGCGCCAGCCGCGGGATCGGCCGGGCGATCGCGATCGGGGCGGCACGGGACGGCGCCCGGGTGGCGATCGCCGCCCGGACGTCCGAGCCGCATCCACGACTTCCCGGCACCATCCACACCACGGCGCGCGAGATCGGAGAGTCCGGCGGGGAGGCGCTGCCGATCGAGATGGACGTCCGCTTCGAGGACCAGGTGGACGAGGCCATCGCCCGTACGGTCGAGCGCTTCGGCGGAATCGACGCGCTCGTGAACAACGCCGGCGCGATCCGCCTGACGGGGACCGCCGAAACCCCCATCCGCCGCTTCGACCTCATGATGGACGTCAACGTCCGCGCGACCTTTCTCTGTACTCAGCGTTGTCTGCCTCACCTTCGCCGCTCGTCGAACCCGCACGTGCTGGTGCTGGCGCCGGCCATCGATCTGGCCCCGCGCTGGCTGGCGCCGCATCTCGGCTACACGATCTCGAAGTACGGGATGAGCCTGTGCGTGATCGGCTGGGCCGAGGAGCTCCGCGGCGACGGCATCGCGGTGAACGCGCTCTGGCCGGCCACGACGATCGCCACCGCGGCGCTGAACGAGCTGAAGGGGCTGGTGCGACCGGAGGAATGCCGGCGTCCCGAAATCGTGGCTGACGCGGCATGCTGGATCCTCGCCCGGGACAGCCACTCCCTGAGCGGTCGCTTTCTGCTGGATGAAGAGGCGCTGGCCGAGGCCGGGATCACGGATCTGGATGCCTACGCGCTCCGGCCGGGAAACCCCCTGCGCGCGGACCTGTTCGTGGAGAAGGGGGGGGAAGAGACGCCGGCGTCCTGACCCCGGGGACACCCGTGCGGGCGGGAAGGCCTGGAGGCGGCGGGCGGATTCGAACCGCCGTATCGAGGTTTTGCAGACCTCTGCCTTACCACTTGGCTACGCCGCCCCCCCGGAAAGCGAAAGCCCTCCCGCATCCGGGAGGGCCCTCGGACATGTCTGGAGCGGGAAACGGGACTCGAACCCGCGACTTCAACCTTGGCAAGGTTGCGCTCTACCAACTGAGCTATTCCCGCTCGAAGGGGTCGCCGCGGTCGGACCCGGGCAGAAGATGCCCGCGGCGTCGTAACGTGTCAAGAGTCGCGCCGGGCGTCCAAACCGGACCCATCGACCGTCGAAACCCGACGCGCGGGACGGGGTATACCGGGCACCCATCGGATCGAACCGACGTTCGATCCTTTTTTGTTGTAAATGGTTGCAGGTTGTCAAACATACTCATTAAGTCTTGCGAGGTACCCCCATGAACCTCCATCGATCCGCCCTGCCCGTGATCGGAACCGTCGGGCTCCTCCTGGGGCTCCTGCCGGGGCCTCTGCCGGGTGACGCCCGGAAGCCCGAACCGGAGCCGGTCGTCCGCTCGACTCCGGCGCACGGGGATTCGATCGCGGTCGCCTTCGCCGCCCGCTATGGGATCGACGTCGAGCTGGCCGAGATGATCCATCGCGCCGCCGTCAAGCAGGGGCTCGAGCCGGCCGCAGTGTTCGGGCTGATCGCGACCGAGAGCGCTTTCGATTCACGCGCGGTCGGCCGGGCCGGTTCGGTCGGCCTCATGCAGATCAAGCCCTCCACGGCCCGCGCCTACGATAACCGGGCCACTCGGGAGCGGCTCTTCAATCCCGAGATCAACCTGCGCGTAGGCATGACTCATCTGCGCCGCGAGCTGGCCCACTTCCGGTACGACTGGACTCTGGGGCTGCTCTCGTACAACATGGGGCGCGCACGCTTGAGTCGGGCCCTGGCCAACGGCGTCGTGCCGCGAAACGGATACGCGAGGAAGGTGCTGGCGCATTGCGGAAAGGTCTGCTCCTAGTCTGCACCTGGGGATTCGCGGCGAGCGGTGGCGTGTGGAGCGACCCGGTCGCCGCGCAATCGCTCGTCTACGCACCATCGCAAGGCACCTCCTTCCGCTTCCGCACCAACAATGAGCTCCAGGTCTCCCAACGAATCCTGGGACGCGACAACCTCTACGTGCTCCAGGTCGGCGGGATCGTGCGCCTGACGCTGCTGAATCCCGGGCCCCGGTTGCTGTGGCGGCTGGGCTTCGACGACCTCTCCATGACCATCGAGGGACCGTTCCCCACGCCGCGCACCGAGGAGCTGCGCGGAACCGTCGTCACCCTGACGACCAACGCACGCGGGGTGGTTCTCGAAGCGGTCGCCAGCGGAGTCGTCCCGCCCGGCCTCGGGGCCCGCTACGTCGAGCGCGCCGCGGCCGCCTTCCTGCCCCATCTGCCCTCCGCGGACGAGCCGGTCACCGCGTGGACCGATACGCTCACGGTGACCGAGGTCCTGCAGGGTGTGACCACCCAGATCGAGACGGTCATCCGCTATACCGTCTCCGACACCAGCGCGCTTGCTGGCCGTCCGGTCGTCCCCGTCGAGTACGCCGGAACGATCATCGTGGAGGGGATGGGCACGCTGGGCGGGTCGTCGGTCTCGCTGACTGGAGAGGGGACGGTGAACGGCCACTACCTCTACGATCCGGTCGACCGGATCTTCGACCTGCACCAGCAGGAGCAGGTCCTCGACTCCACCCTGACTCTCGATTCTCCACAGGGCAGGCCAATCGCCATCCCCAGCCGCCAGGTCCTGCGAGCCCACGCCGAACGCTTGTTCTGACCGGGCGGGTTCATCTATACTCTCATGCTTGGCTCACACCCGGTCGATCCCCCCGGAGGTTACAGGTGATGGCGTGTACTGACCCGCTTTCCACCGGTCTGCGCACGGACGGAGCCGGCACTCTCCGTGCCGCCGACGTCGGCCGCGCGGTCGCCCTGTGCGGCTGGATCCATCGCCGCCGTGACCACGGCGGGCTGGTCTTCCTCGATCTCCGGGACCGTTACGGAATCGTGCAGTGCGTGGCCAACCCGGAGCGGCTCGACGGCGCCACTTTCGCGGCGGTGGAGAAGCTCCGCGCCGAGGACGTCGTGCGCGTAGAGGGGAAGGTCGCCTCCCGTCCGGAGGCCAGCGTCAACGAGACGATGCCGACGGGCGGCATCGAGATCGAGGTCACCGCCTGCTCGCTGCTCGCCGAGGCGGCGACGCCGCCGTTTCCGGTGGACGTCGAGAAGGAGGGCGGCGAAGTGGCCGAGGAGCTGCGGCTCCGCTACCGCTACCTGGAGCTCCGCAGGCCCCGGCTGACGGCGGCCCTGGGCATGCGGCACCGGATCGCCTGGGAGGCCCGTCGCTATCTCGACGGGCTCGGCTTCTGGGAGATCGAGACACCGATGCTGACGCGACCGACACCCGAGGGGGCGAGGGACTATCTCGTGCCGTCCAGGGTCCACCCCGGGAAGTTCTACGCGCTGCCGCAGTCACCCCAGCTCTACAAGCAGCTTCTCATGGTGGCCGGGTACGACCGCTACTTCCAGATCGTCCGCTGCTTCCGTGACGAGGATCTGCGGGCGGATCGCCAGCCCGAGTTCACCCAGATCGACATGGAGATGGCGTTCGTCGACACCGATGACGTGATCGAGGTGGTGAGCGGTTTGTTCCGGCATCTGTTCCGCGCCTGTCTGGAGATTGAGGTGGGGGAGATACCCCGCCTCTCCTACGACGAGGCGCTGGCGCGCTTCGGAAGCGACAAGCCGGACCTCCGGATCCGGCACGAGCTCGTGGACCTGACCGACCACTTCCGGGAGAGCGGGTTCCGGATCTTCGACGGGGTCATGGAGTCGGGCGGCCGGATCGTCGGGCTCAGGGTGCCGGGGGCGGCGGTCGCCAGCCGCAGCCAGCTCGACCGGTGGACGGAGATCGCGCAGGGCGCCGGCGCCAGGGGGCTGGTGTGGGCGCGCCGGGACGACGCGGGATGGAGCTCGTCGATCGACAAGTTCGTGGCATCCGAGCGCTGGGGGGCCGCCGGCGCGGCCGCCGGCGCCGGGCCCGGCGACCTGCTGCTCGCGGTCGCCGACCGGCCGCGAGCGGCGAGGCTCGCGCTCGGGGCGCTCAGGATCCACCTCGCGCGCGAGCGGGGCTGGATCGACGAAGAGGCGTGGGGCCTTCTGTGGGTCGTCGACTTCCCGCTTTTCGAGGAGGATCCGCAGGGGAACATCGTCCCCAGCCACCATCCCTTCACCGCGCCCGTGGGAGGGCTCGAGGGCCTGGCCGCCGAAGATCCGCTTTCGATCGAGGCCAAGGCCTACGACTTCGTGATCAACGGCTACGAGATCGGCAGCGGCTCGATCCGGATCCACCAGCGCGCTGTCCAGGAGGCCCTCTTCCGGAGGCTGGGGATCTCGCCCGAGGAGGCGCGGGCGAAGTTCGGGTTCCTGCTGTCGGCCTTCGAATACGGTGCTCCGCCCCACGGCGGGTTCGCGGTGGGCTTCGACCGTACGGCGATGCTGTTCTCAGGAGGGGACAGCCTGCGCGACGTGATCGCCTTCCCCAAGACCACCAGCGCCAGCGCGCTCCTGGAAGGCGCTCCCGCGGTCGCCGATCCGCAGGAGCTGGCGGACCTCCACATCCGCGTCGTGGCACCGGGCTCCGGCTTGACTGCGCCGAGCGGGCGTCGTTAGACTCGGATCGACGTGCACGCCCGGACCATGGCCCACCTGCACGCCATCCCTCTCGACGGCGTCGACCAGCTCACGCTCTTCGGAACGAACGACAATAACCTCAAGCTGATCGAGCGGCTCAGCGACGCGCGCCTGATCGTCCGGGAAGGCGAGCTGCGCATCCAGGGACCGCCGGAGAGCGTCTCCCGCGTGTCCGCGCTGGTCGAGCACCTGGTGACCCTGATCCAGACCGGCGTCGGTTTCGATCCCGACGATGTCCGCAGGTTCTACGACGAGCTGTCGACCGGAACCGAGACCGATCTGGAGCGGCTCGACCGGGGACGCGTCGCCATCCGCGGCACGCAGAAGATCATCAAGCCCAAGACCGCCGGGCAGGAGGAATACCTCGGCGCCATGGCCGACAACGACATCACGGTATCGATCGGCCCGGCCGGTACCGGCAAGACCTACCTTGCCGTGGCGATGGCCATCGACGCATTGCACAGAAAGGCAGTCCGTCGCATCGTGCTCGCCCGTCCCGCCGTCGAGGCCGGAGAGACGCTGGGGTTCCTGCCGGGCGATCTGCAGGAGAAGGTGGATCCGTACCTGCGCCCGCTCTACGACGCGCTCGAGGACATGTTGCCTCAGGAGAAGGTCCGGCGCTACCTCGAGACACGCACGATCGAGATCGCCCCGCTGGCCTACATGCGAGGCCGGACGCTGGCGGATGCCTACGTGATCCTGGACGAGGCCCAGAACGCGACCACCCGGCAGATGAAGATGTTCCTGACCCGGCTGGGCCTGAACTCGAGGGCGGTCATCACCGGCGACAAGACCCAGATCGACCTCCCGCCGCGCGAGGAGTCGGGCCTTCTGCAGATCGAGCGCATCCTGAGAGGCATCGACGGGATCGCCTTCGTCTATCTGACCGCCCGCGACGTGATCCGTCACGCGCTCGTGCAGAAGATCCTGAAGGCCTACGAGACCACGGAGGCCTCCGGGAACCGGCCGTCCCGGGCCTCCAGGTCCCGATCCCACCGGAGCGACACGTGAGCCTCGGCGCCCGTCTGTCGAGGTGGTCGTCCTCCCGGGCGGCCGCCTGGCGACCGTCGGCGAGCCCCACCTCGCCGAGGGACCTTGCGCTCCGCCTGATCCTCCCGGGGCTGGTGGCCGGCCTTACGCTGCTTCTCTTCCCGCCCCCGGGCGGGTACGACGTGCCCGCCGTGCGGGTGGGCGCGGTGGCGGCGGAGGACATGCTGGCGCCGTTCGACTTCCCGGTTCGTCGCGACGAGCAGGAGCTGCTCCGGCTGCGCGACCAGGCCGCGGCGTCGGTTCCACCCGTGTACGCGGTCAACTCTGCGCGGGGCGACTCGGCGCTGGCGGCCGTGGAGACGTTCCTGGGGCGCTTTGCCGGTCTCCCGGCCGATTCGGCACCGGCGCGCCTGGCCGACCTGGCCCAGGTGAACCCCCGGGCCGTGGATCTGCGGCCCTCGGAGCTCCGGGAGCTGACCGAGCCGGAGATCCGGGAGCAGGTCCGGGACTTCGCGCGCCGCGAGCTGCCCGCGATCTACGGCGAGAGCTGGCTGCTCGGCCCGGAGGCGGCCCAGACCATCGTCGGAACCCAGATCGAGATACGGCACCCGGGCGGCGAGCCCGAGATCGTGGCTCGGGACGCCATCGCGTTCGTCGTGCCGGGCGAGGACGTTCCGCCGCTCACCCGGCGCGCCGAGCGGCTCGACCCGGAGGTCCGGCGGCTGGTCCTCGATCTCCTGCCCGCTTTCATGGTGCCCAACCTCGAGGCGCTGCCCTCGCTGACCGCGGCGCGCCGGGAGGAGGCCCGCCGGTCGGTCAGCCCGTATCACGGAGAGGTCCTGCGAGGCGAGCTCATGGTGGCGGCCCACACGCGCGTGACGCCCGAACAGGCCGAAAAGGTGAGCAGCCTGCGCCAGGAGATGGAGCGCAGGCATGCCGGGTTCTCCGTGGAGGACCTCAGGACCGGGCTGGGTGGTTTCGCAATGAGCGCCGCCATCCTGCTCCTCTTCGGCTTCTACCTCTTCCAGTACCGCCGCGACGTCTTCGACGACTATCGGGCCCTGGCGGTCATGACCGCCATCTGGGCGCTCGTGATCGGCCTCGCGGCTTTCGCGGAGCGGGTCGACGCGATGCCGGATTTCGCCGCCCCAGTAGCGCTCGGCTCGATCCTGGTGGCGATCCTGTGGGATACGCGGCTCAGCGTCGCCACGACGTTGTTCCTGGCGGTCCTGGTGGTGGCCCAGGTCAAGCTTGGGTTCCCGGTCCTGTGGACGGGGCTGCTGGGGGGCCTCGCCGGGGCGTGGAGCGTGCGCCGGATACGGCGTCGGACCCAGTTCTACGAGAGCCTGCTCTTCATCACCGTCGGCCACGCCTTCGCGGTCGGCGTGCTGGCGCTGGTGCAGATCTGGAGCTCGACCGACTTCGCC
>JBOHRQ010000016.1:0-41133 GCA_050732875.1 Gemmatimonadota bacterium
CGACGGACCCGGCAGCGTTCGCGTTGGCTGGAGCCTTCTTCGCCGCGGTCGCGATCCTGGCCTGCTACCTCCCGGCCCGTCGCGCGACGCGCGTGGACCCGATGGCCGCCCTACGGACGGAGTAGGCGATCGCGATGGACACATTGCTCCAGGACCTGCGCTACGCCCTCCGCTCGCTGCGGAAGAGCCCCGGCTTCACCGGGGTCGCCGTCCTCACGCTCGCGCTCGGGATCGGCGCAACGACTGCCATCTTCGGGGCGGTGAACGCAGTGCTGCTCGAGCCGCTCCCGTATCCGGACCCGCACGAGCTCGTGCGGGTCTATGACAACTGGCGTGGCGAACCCTGGACGGTCTCGCCGCCCAACTTCATGGACTACCGCTCGGAAACGGGCGCGTTCGCGGACATGACGGGCTACCACCGCGTGTGGTTCACGATGACCGACCCGGGCGAGGCGGAGCAGCTCTCGGCGGCGCGGGTGACCGCCGGGTTCTTTCGCGTGCTCGGCGCCTTGCCGGCCATCGGGGGCGGCATCGACCGCTCGCACGAGACCGCCGGCGACGACCGAGTCGCCGTGCTCGGTGACGGCCTGTGGCGGAGCCGCTTCGGCGGTGATCCGAACGTGGTCGGCCGAACGATCGAGCTCGATGGCGAGGCCTACACGGTGGTGGGTGTAGCGCGGCCGGGGTTCGACCATCCCGCGGGCGCCGAGCTGTGGGTGCCACGCAGCTTCACCGCGGACGACCTCATGACTGAGCGGGGCGCGCACTATCTCGATGTCGTCGGACGCCTCGCCCCGGGTGCGACGATCGAGCAAGGCCAGGCGGAGCTGAAGGCCCTCTCACGACGGCTCGCCGAGGAATACCCGGACGCGAACGGCGAGGTAAGCGCGCTCGCCGTGCCGATGCTGGAGGCCGCGATAGGCGACTACCGCGGGGCGCTGCTGATCCTGCTCGGAGCCGTCGGGTTGTTGTTGCTGATCGCCTGCGTGAATGTCGCCAACCTGGCTCTCGCGCGCGCCAGCGCTCGCCGTCGCGAGCTGGCGATCCGCGCCGCGCTTGGCGCCGGCCGTTTGCGGCTGGCTCGCGAGTCCCTGTCGGAGAGCTTTCTCGTCGCCTTGCTCGGCGGCGCTCTCGGCGTTCTGCTCGCGCTGTGGAGTGTCGACGCTCTCGCCGCGCTACAGGAAAGTCGCATTCCTCGGCTCGGCGAGATCGGTCTGGACGGACGGGTGCTCCTCTTCGCGAGTGGCCTGGTCATGCTCACGGGCGCGCTCTTCGGGCTCCTTCCCGCAATCCGCGAATCAGGTCTCGCGGTCCTCGCCGGTGCGCTCAAGGAAGGAACGGCGGGCGCGGGACGCGGGCAGTCGGCCGGCCGGCTTCGGGCGAGTCTGGTGATTGCCCAGGTGGCGCTTGCGGTCGTGCTCGTGACCGGCGCCGGGCTGCTGATGCGGAGCTTCGTCAACCTGCGTCAGGTCGATCCCGGCTTCCGGACCGAGAGGATCCTCGCGTTCGATCTGTCGCTTCCGGAGGCGCGTTACACCGAGCCCTACCAGGCACGCGCCTTCTTCGCCGAGCTGCTGGATGAGATCGAGACGCTGCCGGGTGTCGAAGAGGCGGCAGGCGTCTCCGGACTGCCGCTGAGCGGGGCCGGCTATTCGATCTCGGTCGAGGAGCTGGACGGCGGCCCGGCATACACCGATCCGGCGGAATCGAAGAACGTGCAGGTGCGTCTCGCGACCGCTGGCTACTTCCGGCTGATGGGAATCGATCTGTTGCGGGGCCGCGGGTTCACGCCCTCGGACGGGCCGGACGCCGAGCCCGTCGTCGTCGTCAACGAGTCGGCGGCGCGACTTCTCTGGGGCCGCCAAGATGTGATTGATCGATCTCTGGAGCTGGGCACCCGTCTGGGGCTGGATGGTGAACGCGTTGGTGGAAGGATCGTCGGCATCGTCTCGGATACGCGTGAATACGGTCCCGCCGAGGAGCCGAGCCCCACGGTGTACGCGGTGCACGCGCAATTTCCGGACGACGGGCTGACGATCGTGGCCCGATCCTCGAGCGAACCGAGCGCGCTGGTGCGGCCGATCCGCCGTCTCATCGGGGCCAGGGATTCAGACTTGGCGATGGCGAACGTCGAGACGCTCGAAAGGCTCATGGACGAGGCGATCGCCAACCCCCGTTTTTATACGCTCCTGCTCGGCATCTTCGCGGGGTCGGCCCTCTTGCTCGCGGCCGTGGGCATCTACGGCGTGATGGCGTACATGGTGGAACAGCGCGCGCGCGAGATGGCGATCCGGCGCGCGCTCGGCGCCAGCCCCGGCCGCGTGCTGCGCCTGGTGCTCGAGTCCGCAGGCGGGCTCGCGCTTTTCGGGATCACGATCGGGCTGGTGGGCGCGTTCGGGCTGACTCGCGTGATGCAGGGACTGCTCCACGGTGTCAGCGTGACCGACCCCGCTACTCTGGCCGCCGCCGTCGCCATCCTGGGCGCCGTGGCGCTGCTGGCGAGCTGGCTTCCGGCCCGCCGAGCCATGCGGGTGGAGCCGGTCGACGCTCTGAGAGCCGAATAGGAGAACGCGATGGAAACTCTGCTCCACGACCTCCGCTACTCCATCCGCCAGCTCCGCCGGAGCCCCGGCTTCACCGCGGTCGCCGTGCTCACGCTGGCGCTCGGGATCGGCGCGACGACCACGATCTTCAGCGCGGTCAACGCGCTCCTCCTCGAATCCCTTCCGTATCCCGACCGAGATCGGCTGGTACAGTTCGGCCAGCTCAGGGAGAATGGGGAGGAGTGGTCGCAGCTCTCGGCCGCCAGCTATCTGGCGCTGCGCGATCAGAGCCCGGAGTTCGAGAGCCTTGCGGCTTTTCACTGGTGGGGCGTCAATCTCGGGGGGAAGGAAGGTGCGGAGCGCGTAACCGGCTTCCAGGCTTCGCCCGACTTCTTCACGACACTCGGAGCGCGGCCCCTTCTGGGCCGGACATTCGCCCCCGGCGAGGGCGAGCCGGGGCGCGACGGGGTCGTGGTCCTGAGCCAGGAGCTCTGGCGGAATCGCTTTGCGGTCGATCCAGCGGTGCTCGGAGAGACGATCACCCTGAACGGGGATCCGCACACGGTGATCGGGGTCATGCCTTCGAGGCAGGCATTTCCGCCGCACGCCGAGCTGTGGGTCCCGCGGGAGTTCCGATCCGATCATGGAGCCAGCCTGTACGTCGTCGGACGCCTCGAGCCGGGCGTGACTGCGGAGCAGGCAGAGGCGCGTCTCAGCGCGCTACTCCGCCGACTCGCCCAGGATGCCCCCCAGATCCATTCCGGCACCGGCATCCTTTTGCACTCCTTCTATTCCGAGCAGATCGAGTACCTGACGACCTATCTCGGGATTCTGTTCGCCGCGGTCGGGTTCGTCCTCCTGATCGCCTGCGCGAACATCGCCAACCTGATGCTCGCCCGCGCTTCCGGCCGCAGCCGGGAGATCGCCGTCCGGACGGCGATCGGGGCGGGACGCGGAAGGATAGTCCGCCAGCTCCTGACCGAGAGCCTGTTGCTCGCGCTCCTCGGTGGAATCCTCGGCATGTTGTTCGCCTTCTGGAGCGTGGAGATGCTGCAGCGGTCGATCCCCGCGGACCTGGCGCACTTCGTCTCAGGGTGGAGCGAGCTAGGCGTGGATGGCCGGGTGCTCGGATTCAGCCTGGCGATATCGCTGTTCGCAGGTGTGCTCTTCGGCCTCTTCCCCGCGCTCGGCGCGTACCGGCGCGATCCGATCCACGCGCTCAGGGAAGGCGCGCGCGGAGGCACGGGAGTGGGGAGCGGGCGCCTGCGGCGAACGCTGGTCGTAGCCGAGGTCGCGCTCGCCCTGGTCCTCCTGATCGGTGCCGGTTTGATGGTGCGCAGCTTTGTCGGCCTGCTCCGCGCCGATCCCGGCTTCCGCACCGATCACCTCCTCACGCTCCAGGTCTCCCTCCCTCCGGGGGAGTATCAGGACGATCGAACCACCCTGCTTCAGGACCAGCTCCTCGAGCGGGTCCATGGTCTTCCGGGCGTGATGTCAACAGGGCTCGTCAACTATCTGCCTATGAGCCGATCCGGGTCGCGGATCTCGTTCACCGTCGAAGGACGTTCCGCTCCGGCCCCGGGGGAGGACCCGTCCGCCCAGTACCGGCAGGTCACGCCGGGATACCTGGAGACCATGGGGATCCCTCTCCTCCGCGGCCGCGGCTTCGACGGACACGAATCGGCGGACGGGCCGGGCGTCGTGCTGGTCAATGAGACACTCGCCCGGCTCTACTTCCCGGGCACGAACCCAGTGGGGGGACGGGTTCAGCTCTGGGACCAGACGTGGGAGATCGTCGGCGTTGTGAGCGACGTCCATCACTGGGGGCTCGCCGAGGCTCCGTCTCCGGAGATCTACCTGTCCCAGTCGCAGGCCCCTAGCCAGGCGGCGTTCCTGGTGGTCCGCGCGCAGGGAGATCCGGGCGATCTCATCCCGGCGATCCGGCGGCAGATAGCCGCGCTGGATCCCGGCGTGGCGATCGATCAGCCGCGGTCGATGCGGGAGGTCGTCGCCGACTTCACCTCGCCGGAACGGCTGATGAGCTCCCTGCTCGGCATCTTCGCCCTGATCGCGCTCCTGATCGCAGCGATCGGGATCTACGGTGTGATGGCGCACATGGTGAGCCAGCGGACGCACGAGATCGGGGTGCGGATGGCGTTGGGCGCCGAACCGGGACGTGTCCGCAGGCTCGTCATGCGGCAGGGCCTGGCGCTCGCCGTCATCGGGCTGGCGATCGGGCTCGCGGCCGCCTTCGTCCTCTCTCCCTTCCTAGCCAGCATGCTGTACGGGGTCGACGCCGGCGACCCGGCGACGTTCCTGGTCGTCGCCCTCCTGCTCGCTGCGGTCAGCCTGGTGGCCGCCTGGCTGCCCGCCCGCCGTGCCACGCGAGTCGATCCCCTCATCGCGCTCCGGGCGGAATAGGAGATCGAATGGACACCTATCTACAGGGCGCGTCAACCAGGACGAACGTGCTTGAAAGTCGGGGCGGCCGCAGCCTTTCGATCAAAGGTGTAGGTGGTGGTCACGCCGGCATGGTGCGCCAGACGTCCGATCAGGTAATCGGCGAAGTCGGCCTGTCCCGAGGCGTGGTCGTCGACTGCCTGCTGGACCAGATCCCGGTCCGGGATGACGAACAGTGCGGGACTTTCATCTTCCGCCGCCGGATTCTGGCGTTCCGTGAGGATGCGCTGCAGCACCGCGAGAACATCGCTGCGTGGGAGGTCGAAGGCGCTCCTCAGGGTCCACACGAGCTCGCAGAGTACCATTCCGGACAGGTAGACGGTCTCGTCTCGACCCCGCGCCCGCTCGATCAATGCGCTCGCGAGCGCGCTCTGGTTCGGGTCATCCGCCGTGTACAGGTGACGCAGGAGAACATTCGTGTCAAGCGCGATCATCGTCGCCTCCGACACCGGGCGCTCGGAGGCTCGAGATGACCTCGCGCGCCACGTGCTCGCGCATGGACCGGTCCAGCTGCTCGACGGTGAGGGACTTCCCGGCCGGGATGTGGTCGTTCAGATACCCTGCCAGGGGGCGCTCCTCGCCATCGGGGCCGAGCGGCTCGACTGTCATCGTGCCGTCCGACTCTATGCTGAACTCCAGCCGGTCACCTGGCCGCAGCCCCAGCCGATCCCGAACCGCTTTCGGGATCGTGACCTGCCCCTTCGAGGTCAAAGTGGATCTGGGCACGCGTGATCTCCTTACGAAATCGTTGTTTTGGCCTAATATAGTAAGGACGCAGGGGGGCCGTCAATCATGCCCGAGGTGAATCGGCCTCGCGCACGGTCAGGATTGATTCTCGAGCGGCTGCCGTCTGGCGAGCCAGCGGCGGAGACTGTTTTCGTTCTCTCCGCTCTTACGGCCCTCGAGCAAGTTCTCAACCCGGATGTCTTCGTCGAGGTCGGGCCAGTGAATCCCATGACCACTCCCACTCAGCTCGTATCGTTCGCGTTCCTCAGGCGTGCCGTGCACGAGACGGGGGTACCAGGCGAGCGGCACCGACAGGATACGTCCGTCCTCGAGGTAAACGTCAAGGCGATCGTTTCCAACCTCGATGCGTTGGACCTTCGGCTCATTCCTAAGCTTCAAAGTAGTCACGCCACGCATCCTTCAGGATTTCCGCATGTTCCGCGACAAGATCCAGGATCTGATCCAGTTCGTGTCCACCGAAGCCGTGATTCCGAGCCAGGCAAACCGGCTCCAACCAGAACTTCGCCTCGAAGGCCTCTCGGCGCACGTGTACGTGAATCGGCTCCTCACGATCGCCCGCATAGAAGAAGAACCGGTAGGGGCCGATCCGCATCGCCGTCGGCATCAGACGACGTGAAATCGACGACTATTCGACATTGGGATTTCCCGATACAGGGAGCCCGTCCGCCAGGTGCTGTCAAGGTTTTCCAGGACCCAGATGGTCGATGCATGGAGGGGGCCGGGTGGAGAGGTTGATCCGCGACCTCCGCTACGCCGTCCGCTCGCTGCGGAAGAGCCCCGGCTTCACGATCACGGTGATCGTGGTGCTGGGGCTCGGGATCGCCGCGTGCGTCATCGTCTTCAGCGCGGTCAACACGGTACTGTTGCAGCCGCTCCCCTTCGCTCGCCCCGAGCGTCTCGCCTTCGTGTGGTCTTCCGATTCCCTCCGCCCGGAGACGCGGCTGCTCGTCTCCTGGCCCGACTATCTCGACTGGCGTGCGCGGACGCGCGCATTCGACGATCTCGTGGCGATCCGGTTCGAATCCCAGAACCTGAGGCGTGAGGGGGGATCGTCCATCCGTGTCGCGACGATCGCGGCGACGCCCAACGCTTCTTCCCTGCTCGGCATGACGCCCGCCGCGGGCCGTCTCCTGATCCCCGCCGACGGTGATCCCGGGGCGCCCGCGGTGATCGTCATGAGTCACGGGTTCTGGGTCCGCGCCTTCGGCGCCGATCCCGCCATTCTTGGCACGACGCTTCTGCTCAACGGGGCTCCCCACGCTGTCGTCGGCATTCAGGCCCCTGGAATGGACCGGAGCGGGCCGCTTCAGGCGGACGTCTGGACAGCCCTCGCCCCGGCCCCCGGTGCGTCACAGGACCGAGGCGACCGCTCCTACCTCGTGGTGGGCCGGCTGCGACCGGCCGTCGATCACCACGAGGCCGCGACCGATCTCGAGCGTATCGCCCGGGCGCTGGCGTCCGATCATCCCACGACCAATGCGGGCTGGGGCGTGCGCGTGGTTTCGGCGCGAGACCTGACGGCAGATGCCCGGACGATCCTCGGCATCCTGGGGCTGGTCGCGGCGCTCGTGCTCCTGATCGCCTGCGCGAACGCGGCCGGGCTCCTGATGGCGCGCGCGGCCTCGCGCCGTCGCGATACCGCCGTGCGGCTCGCCCTGGGCGCCAGCCGGTCGCGGATCCTCAGGGAATCCCTGACGGAGGACCTCGTCCTCGCGCTTCTCGCGGCGGGACTCGGGATCCTGCTCGCCCATGGAGGGCTGGGGCTCGTCCGGAATCTGATACGCGATGCGGATCCATACCTGAGCGGACTGGCGATCGATCGACCCACCCTGCTGTTCGCCGCCTCCGTGGCAGTGGCCGCTCCCCTCCTGTCCGGGGCCATGCCGGCTCTGGCGGCGCTCCGGAAGAGCTCGATCGCTGATCTCAAGTCCTCGGGTCATCGCGGCACCGTGACCGCCCGTGCGCGGGGCCGGCGCCTTCTGGTGGTCTCGCAGTTCGCCATGGCCATGGCCGTCCTCGGGGTCGCTTCACTCCTCGTGCAGACGGTTCTGGCGATCGCCAACATCCCGCTCGGCTTCGAGCCGGATCGCACGCTGATGCTTCGAGTGGATCTGTCAGGCTCACGGTACGACTCGCCCGAGGCCGTCGCGCGCTTCACGGAGGAGGCTCTGGACAGGATCCGCCAGCTTCCCGGCGTCACCGCCGCAGGGGCCACGACTCGAGTGCCGATCGGGGACCGGGAGACGACCGGGCCGTTCTTCATCGCGGGATCGGAGTCACGGTCGAACGAGCCACAACGGGCCGGTCGCGTGATCGTCAGTCCCGGCTTCCTTCGAGCGGCCGGGGTCCCCCTGCTCGAAGGGCGCGACTTCGGGAACGGGGACGGCCCGTCGGCGACCCCCGTGGCCCTGATCAACCGGGCGCTGGCGGAGCGCCATTGGTCCTCCCGGAGCCCGTTGGGCTCGCGCCTGGAGCTCGGCTCCGAAGCGACCGGAGCCCAAGCCATCGAAATCGTCGGTGTGATCGGGAACGTTCGCAGTTCGGACGCCGATCAGCCTCCGGTTCCACAGATCTATCTGTCTCTATCGCAGCGGCCGCAGCGGGAGCTCGCTCTCCTGGTTCGGGGCGGCACGGATCCGCAACTCCTGGTCGAGCCCATCCGGCGTGTGATCGCGAACATCGATCCGGATCAAGCGCTGTACGACGTAGAGACCATGCGCCAGGTGGTATCGGACGATCTCGCGACCTCGTCGGTGCTGGCCGGGCTCCTCGCCGGTTTTGGCATCGTCGTGCTGGTGCTGGCGCTCACGGGGTTGTACGGCATGCTCGCGTGGTCCGTCGGCCAGCGGACATCCGAGATCGGTCTTCGGATGGCTCTCGGCGCCCGGCCACGCGGGATTCTGAGTCAATTCCTTCGCGAGGGGGCGTTCCTGGTGGGGGTTGGGATCGCCATCGGGCTCGTCGGAGGTCTGGCGCTCGGGCAGCTCGTCCGGAGCGAGCTCTACGGCGTCGGCTCGACGGATCTCCTGACGTACGTAGCCGTGCCGGCCCTGCTCGGCGTGGTCGCGCTTCTTGCCACCCTCGGACCGGCGCTCCGCGCCATGCGGCTCCAGCCGCTGGTCGCGCTGCGATACGAGTAGCGCCCAAGAGACGAGGATTCACCAATGGAGACACTGCTCCACGACCTGCGCTGCGCCATCCGCTCCCTCAAGAAGAGCCCCGGGTTCACCGCGGTCGCCGTGCTGACGCTGGCGCTCGGGATTGGCGCCACGAGCGCTCTGTTCAGCGTCGTGAACGGTGTCCTGCTGAAGTCGCTGCCCTACCCCGAGGCCGAACGGATTGTCCGCCTGTGGCAGGTCGACGAGGACGGCGGGCGGATGAACTTCTCGTTTCCCAATTACGAGGACGTCCGCGCGCAGAGCCACACCTTCGAATCGACGGCTAGAGTGTCGCCGATGGGCATGACGGGGGTGATCGGCGGCGGCGGACCGGTGCGGGTCACGACGGCCCGGGTTTCGCGCCAGTTCCTGGAGGTGTTCGGCATTCACCCGATCGGGGGGCGAGCATTCACCCCGGAGGAGCAGCGGGAGGGCGGGCCGCCCGCGGCACTGGTCAGCCATGATTTCTGGAGGCGGCATCTCGATTCCACCGCCGACCTCTCGGCGGAGACCCTCATCTTCGACAACCGGGTGTATGCGGTCGTCGGCGTCATGCCCCCCGCCTTCGACGTGCCCGCCGGAAACGCGATCTGGACGCCCATCGAGCTCGAGGCGCCGACCCCGAGCCGGACCGCGCACAACCACCAGGTGTTCGGCCGCCTGAGAGACGGCGTCACTCTCGAGCAGGCGCGCCGGGATCTGAGCGCGATCGCCAGGCGACTCAAGAACCTGCACGGTGACGACACGTGGATGGCGGGTGCGGCGGTGACGACCCTGCACGAGGGGATCGTCGGCGAGGTTCGTCCGGTCCTCCTGATCCTGCTCGGTGCTGCCGGGGTCCTCCTGCTGATCGCATGCGCGAACGTGACGAACCTGCTTCTCGCCCGCGCCGCCTCCCGCGAGCGGGAGCAGGCGGTGCGGCTGGCGCTGGGCGCCGGCCGGGGGCGGTTGATTCGGGCTTCCATGGCGGAGTCGCTCGTGCTCGCTTTCGCGGGCGGAGCGATCGGCGTCGCTGTCGCGATCGTCGGCGTCGGCGTGCTCGTATCCATGAGTCCGGAAGATCTCCCCCGTCTGGACGAGATCGGGGTGAACTGGATCGTTCTCGCCTTCACGATGGGCGTCTCGCTGCTGGCGGCGATCCTGATCGGCCCGGCCAGCGCGCTGAAGGCGATGCGTGCCGACCTGCGCGGCTCGCTGGCGGAGGGCGGCCGCGCGCAGGCGGGCGGTGTTTCGAGGGATCGGGCGCGCGGCAAGACCTCGGGTGCGACGACGATGTCGCTGAACCTGCCCTGGCCGGAAGGCGAAGGGGGGATGGCCGACCGGGCGGGTCTGCATCGGCTCCTGACCGCGCGCCTCGCCGCCATCCCCGGCGTCGAGCACGTCGGCGGCGTGAACGCCTTTCCGCTGACCGGCGACGGCGCGAACGGAGCGTTCCTGATCCTCGAGCCATCGGATGAGATAACGAGCTTCGAGGACTTCGGACGCCTCGCGAATGACCCGGTGCGCACGGGTTATGCCGAGTTCCGGGTCGCGAGCGAGGGCTATTTCCGGGCGTTGGGCATCCCCCTTCTGCGTGGCCGGCTGTTCGACGAGCGCGACGGGCCGGACGCGCCCCACGTGGCGGTGATCAGCCGCACGCTCGCCGAGACGAGATGGCCGG
This sequence comes from Gemmatimonadota bacterium, assembly GCA_050732875.1. Taxonomy (GTDB): domain Bacteria; phylum Gemmatimonadota; class Gemmatimonadetes; order JACCXV01; family JAHWKZ01; genus DASRVA01. The sequence continues at coordinate 10,569 of JBOHRQ010000016.1, forward strand.
ACGAGGATCCGATCGGCAAGGTGATCCAGTTCGGCAACATGGACGGCGACCTGCGGCCGTTCACGATCGTCGGGATCATGGGCGATGTGCGTGGGCGCAGTTTGGAGTCGGAGCCCGGACCGGTCTTTTACGGCTCAGCCGGCCAGCGGGGAACGGGGGATTTCACCTATGCAATCTCGGGCGCGGCGAGTTCAGCATCCGTGATCCCGGCCGCGCGCAGAATCGTGCGCGATCTGTTCCCTGAAGCGGCGCCCAGCTTCCGCACGCTCGAGGAGCGTTTCTCCGCGGCGCTGGCCGGTCGCCGGTTCAGCCTGATGCTGCTGGGCGCCTTCGGTGCCACGGCCCTGCTCCTGGCGCTCATGGGCATCTACGGCGTGGGGACCTTCTTCGTCGCGACCCGGGTCCGGGAGATCGGCATCCGCATGGCCCTCGGTGCCGACGGGCGCCGTGTCGTGGGCCTGGTGGTCCGGCAAGGAATGATGGTCGCGGCGGCGGGGCTGATCGTGGGCCTGCTGGCCGCGCTCCTGCTCGTGCGGGTCCTGGCCAGCCTGCTCTACGGAGTGGTCGCCACCGATCCGGTCACCTTCATCCTCGTTGCGCTGATCCTCTCGAGCGTGGCGCTGCTCGCCAGCTACGTCCCCGCGCGCCGGGCGGTGAGGGTCGATCCCATGACCTCTCTGAGGGCGGAATAGGGTGAACAGGCTGATCCAGGACCTGCGCTACGCCCTCCGCTCCCTCAAGAAGAGCCCCGGCTTCACCGCGGTTGCCGTGCTCACCCTGGCGCTCGGGATCGGTGCCACGACGTCCATCTTCAGCGTCGTGAACGCGGTGCTCATCCGGCCCCTCTCTTACGAGAAGGCGGACCGGGTGTTGAGGGTCCGTGGCACTTTTGCCGAGACGGGGGACGAGTTCGGCACGATCTCGCTCCCCAACTTCCGCGATCTCCAGGAGCAGACGAGCGGCGCGGGAGGGTCGGCGACCGTTTTCGAGGCGATGGCAGCCCAGCACGAGTGGCAGCCGATCCTCCTGGGGAGCGGCGAGCCTGAGCGGGTAAATGCGGCTTCGGTCACCGCCGACTGGTTCACGGTCCTGGGTGTCCGGCCGGCGCTGGGACGGTTCTTCCTGCCGGAAGAGGACCGCCCGGGAGCCTCGCGGAGCGTAGTGCTTGGGCATGGATTCTGGTACCGGCGCCTCGGCGCCGATCCGGCGGTGTTGGGCAGAAGCCTCGAGCTCGAGGGCGAGCCCTACACTGTAGTAGGCGTGGCGCCGGCGTTCGACGATCTGCGGCTTCGTCTTTCGCAACCGGAGATCTGGCGCGTGTCGCCGTCCTACTTTGCCGAGATGGGCCGGGGCGGACGGTCGTTCATGGTGATCGCTCGCCTCGGTCCGAATGTCCCCCTCGAGCGGGCGCAGGCCGAGGTGGACGCCGTCACGCGACGGCTGGAGGCCGTCTATCCCGAGCCGAACGCGAAGCGCGGAGCGGCGCTGGTTCCGATCGAGGACGAGATCGTCGGGTCCGTCCGCCCGGCTCTCCTGATCCTCCTGGCCGCGGTCGGGCTGGTCCTCCTGATCGCCTGCGCCAACGTCGCCAACCTGCAGTTTGCGCGCACCGCAGGGCAGCGCCGAGAGATTGCCGTTCGAAGTGCCCTGGGAGCTTCGCGCAGCCGGATCGTCCGCCATCTCCTGACCGAGAGCGCTCTTCTGGCGCTGATCGGGGGGGCGGCGGGCCTGGGTCTGGCATGGCTAGGCACGGACCTGCTCATGGCATTCGGCGGAGCCGGGTTGCCGCGGGCGGAGGGGATCGGCGTCGACGGATGGGTGCTCGCCTTCGCCGTGGGCGTTTCCGTGCTCACCGGAATTCTCTTTGGAATCGCTCCGGCCCTGCTGATGTCGCGGACCGGTCTCCAGCCCGCGCTCAAGGAAGGTGATGCCGGCCGCGGGCTCCTCCGAAAGACGCTGGTCGCCGGGCAGGTCGCGCTCGCCGTCGTCGTGCTGGTCGGCGCGGGGCTCCTGGTCCGGAGCCTCTGGAACCTGACCCGGGTCGATCCTGGTCTACGGCCGGCGCGGATCCTCACGCTCGAAACCCAGCGTCCTTCGTCGGAGCGCTTCGAAGAGGTCGCGACGGTAGCCGCACTCTACTCGAAAATGCTCGAGGGAATCGGCGCCCTCCCCGGTGTGGAGTCCGCGGAGGCGGTGGATCGGCTGCCGATGAGCGGCAACTTCAACGGCCTCGGTTTCACGATCGAGGGACGTCCGGAACCGGCTCCTGGCGAGATGCCCAACGGCGAAGCGCGCGCGGTAACGCCCGGATACTTCCGGACGTTCGGCATCCCGATGCTCCGCGGCCGGGGGATCACGCCCGCGGACGAATCCGGAGGGCTGCCGGTGGTCGTCATCAACGAGGCGATGGCCCGACGCTACTGGCCCGATGGCGATCCCATCGGTGAGCGAATCGTGCGGGGGGATGAGGGCTCGTGGGAGATCGTCGGAGTGGTGGGCGACGTGCGCGAGCTCCACCTGAGCGATGCGCCGGTCCCCGCCATGTATTTCCCCTATGCACAGGCGCCGGAATGGATGCGGCTCACTTCGCGCTTCCTCATCGTCCGCTCGGAGTCGGACCCGCTGGCGTTGGCGCCCACGATTCGAGAGGCCATCCGGTCCGTCGAGCCGACGATGGTGATCCACGATCTGCGCACGATGGAAGGTGTGATCGCGGGGACGGTGGCGCAGCCCAGGTTCCGCACCCTGCTACTGGCCCTGTTCGCCGCGGTCGCCGCCGTCCTGGGCGCGGTCGGGATCTACGGCGTCGTCGCGCACGGGGTGGCCCGCCGGACCCGGGAGCTGGCCATCCGGAAGGCGCTCGGCGCCCGCCGTGATCAGATCGCCGGGATGGTCGTCCGTCAGGGGATGGTCCCGGTCGTCGCCGGTCTGGTTATCGGCGCCGGTGGCGCGCTCGCCCTGGGCCGGGTCCTGACGAGCCTGCTCTTCGGGGTCGGCCCTGCCGATCCGCTCACCTTCGCGGCGGTGGCGGTCCTGTTCCTCGTCGCGGGGATGGCCGCCAGCTGGCTGCCGGCTCGGCGGGCCACGCGCGTCGACCCGCTGGTCGCGCTCAGGAGCGAATGATGGCCGACGAGACATGGGTCCTATGGGCTCTGGGAGCCGTCTTTCTCGGGGTGGGGATTCATCTGATCCTCCATGGCCGGCGTCGCACTCGGCTGCTCCGTGGTTTCGCGACCCGCAACGGGCTGTCGTACGAAGCCCGTCCCCCAGAATCGCTGGCGGAGAAGTTGACCGAGACGTTTCGCCCGTCAGGCGACGGACGAGTGCGGGCGTTCAGCAACGTTCGCGATGTGGTCAGCGATGGCCGGGTCCGGCTGCTCAAGTGCGTGGAGCTGCTCGACCTGAGTCCGTGGGGGGAATCCCAGAACCTGCACTTTTCCCGGATCGCCGCGCTCTTTCCCGTCGATCCGCGCCATACGCACTGGGCCGTGTACCGTCCGGATGGTTCTCGCCCGAGGCGAGCCGGCCCGGGCTCCTTCGCCGAGTCGACCGCATCGCGGGAGATCGAAGCCGTACTGGCTGAGCACCCGCCGGAACACCCGCTCTCGGTCACGTTGGCGCGCGGCCAGGGCCTCGCATACCTCAAGCCGCTTCGGGTCGGATCCGAGCAGGAGGAGGAGCTGCGATACTTGCTGCAACTGGGCCGCATGCTGGCGGATCGCTTCGACGAGGCACGGAGTCGGGCGACGAGTAACGCGATGCCCCGGATCTAGGGAAAAGATGGACACAGTGTTCCAGGACCTGCGCTATGCCTTCCGGTCGCTCAGAAAGAGCCCAGGCTTCGCGGCGATCGCCGTCCTTTGCATCGCCCTCGGGATCGGCGTGAACACTACGATCTTCAGCGCCTTCAACGGGCTCTTTCTCCGCCCGCTCCCCTTCGCGGCGCCGGACCGGCTCGTCTCGATCAATGAGGCGTCCACGGCGTTCGGGGGCTGGAGCTGGAACGAGGTCGCCTACCCGAACTTCGTAGACTGGACGGAGGAGAGCGATGTCTTCGCGGGGGCGGCGGCATACGAAGGCCACGCTTTCAATCTTTCAGGCGAGAGCGCCCCGGTCTATGTCGGCGGGGGGGCCGTGTCGACCTCCTTCTTCGAGGTTCTCGGGGTGCGGCCGCTGATCGGTCGCGGGTTCCTGCCCGATGAAGGGGAGCCGGGACCGTCCGGCGTGATGGTCCTTGGACACGACCTGTGGCAGCAGCGCTTCGGGGGTGATCCCCGCGTCGTGGGTCGGACGCTCCGCCTCGACGGCGAACCGCACACCGTGATCGGAGTCATGCCCGCCGGCTTCCGCTTCCCCGAGCGGTCCGAACTTTGGGTGCCTCTCTCGCTGGACCCGGACGAAGGGCGCGGCAATCACAGCTATCCCAACGTCGCCAGGCTCGCACCCGGTGCGACGATCGCACAGGCGAACGCGGCGTTGGCCCCGATCACCGAGCGGCTGCAGCGTGACTTCCCGGAAACGAATGCGACGATCTCGGCCCTCGTCGTGCCTCTGCGCGACTCGCTGCTGGCGGGGGAGGTCAAGACGATCCTCTACATCATGCTCGCGGCGGTGGGCTTCGTCCTGCTGATCGCCTGCGCCAACGTGGCCAACCTGTTTCTGGCCCGCGCGACGGAGCGCCGAGACGAGCTGGCGATCCGTTCCGCGGTCGGGGCCGGCCGCGGTCGGCTCGTGCGGCAGCTCCTCAATGAAGGCCTCATCGTCGCGGCCGCCGGCGGAGCGGTGGGGATCCTCATCGCCGCCTGGGGCCTCGACCTGATCCGGATGGGGATCCCGGTGGATCTGCCGTACTGGATCCGCTTCGACATCGATGGCCGGGTGCTGCTGTTCACGTTCGCCATCTCCATGGGGACGGGGCTCGTTTCTGCCATCCTTCCCGCCCTCCGCGCCTCCCGGCCCGACGTGAACGAGGTGCTGAAGAAGGGCGGGCGCAGGGGGGCGGGAAGGACGCGCAATCGGCTGCGCGGCGCGCTGGTCGTCTCGGAGCTGGCCCTGTCCGTGGTCCTGCTGATCGGGGCGACGCTCATGATCCGCAGCTTCCTCGGGCTCCAGCATGCCGACCCGGGATTCGACCCTGCCCGCCTACTGAGCCTGAGCGTCCATCTGGCGGGCGACGCCTACGATGCCGATGACGAGCGGACCGATTTCCTCTCCCGAACGATCGAGCTCGTCGAGGCCCTCCCCGGCGTCGAGTCGGCGGCCGCCGTCAACCTGATCCCGCTCTCGGGCAGCAACACCAGCACTTCCTTCACGGTCGAGGGGCAGCCCGTGGCTGCGGGCGAGGAGCCGGGCGCCGATTACAGGCCGATCACCACGGGCTATTTCCGTACGCTCGGGATACCCCTTCTCAGCGGCCGAGATTTCACTGAGAGCGAGGTGAGGGGCGAAGGACAGGTCGTGATCGTGAACGAGACGATGGCCGAGCGTTTCTGGACCGGGAAGGACGCGGTCGGGAAACGGATCCGACTGAGCGGTGGGGACGAGTGGCAGACGGTCGTGGGGGTCGCCAGAGACGTCCAGGAACAACGGCTCGGTGAGCCGGCGGAATCGCAATTCTATCAGCCCTATTCGCAGCGCCCTTGGGCAACGATGAGCCTGGTCGTGCGAACGAGTTTACCGGATCCGGCCCGGGTGGTGCCATCCATACGCGGCGCGATCGCCGGCATCGATCCGTCGCTCGCCCTCTATCAGATCGAACCGCTGGAGCAGGTGGTGGAGCGCTCTTTCTGGGACCGCCGGCTCTACGGCTGGATCTTCGCCGCTTTCGCCGGGATCGCGCTGCTGCTGGCCGCGATGGGCGTCTATGGCGTGACGGCGTACACCGTCAGCCGGCGCACGCACGAGATCGGGATCCGGATGGCGATGGGTGCAGAAGCCAGGCACGTGATCAGCCGCATGATCGGGCAGGGGCTTCGCCCGGTGCTCCTCGGGCTCGGGCTGGGGCTCGTCCTCGCGTTCGGCGTCACCCGGGTCCTGGCCGGCTTCCTCTACGGGTTGGCTCCCACCGATCCTCTCACGTTTGCCGGGATCGCGCTCTTCCTCGCTCTCATCGCGCTCCTGGCATGCTACCTCCCCGCTTGGCGCGCCACGCGGGTCGACCCGCTGATCGCGCTGCGCGACGAATAGGAGAGGTAAGGACGATGTTGGAAATCCGCTCGGCTTTGCGCTTCCTCGCCAAGCGGCCGCTGTTTTCGCTCATCGCCATTATCTCGCTGGGAATCGGGATCGGCGCCACGACCGCGGTCTTCAGTGTAGCCAACCGGCTCCTCCTGCAGGCGCCGCCCGGAATACCGGAGCCGGATCGAGTGATCGAGGTGGGTCGGACCCTGGGCGGCGGCGGATTCGACTCGTTCACCTATCCCGAACTGCTCGAACTGCGTGAGCAGGCGGATCCTCTGCGACACGTCGCCGGCTGGCGGATGGGTCATCGCCGTCGGGGTCGCGCTTCTCTTGCGCGGCTTCCTGCTGGGCATCCCGGCGCTCGACCCGGTGACCTTCGGTATCGTGGCGGCCGTGCTGCTGATAGCTGTGCTCATGGCGAGCTATCTGCCCGGCCGGCGGGCCGCGTCGCTAGACGCCATGGACGCGCTCAGGAGCGAGTGATGGAGGAGGAGGCGGGATGATCCAACGCGTGCGCCGAGCCATCCGGCGGCTCAGGCGAGCTCCCGGGTACGCCCTGGTGTCGATCGCAACCCTGGCGCTCGGGATCGGGGCGATCACGGCGGTCTACAGCGTCGGCGACGCGGTCCTCCTCCGGCCGCTGCCCTACGGCGACGCCGACCGTCTCGTGCGGCTGTGGAGCGCGTATCCCGAGCGCGAGATCGATCGCGGGACCGTCTCGCCGATGGACCTGGAGGACTGGCGGCGGGAGGGCCGGCTCTTCGAGGATATGGGCGGCTTCTCGGTGTTCCCGATCGGCGGCCTCATTCTCGCTGGCGGCGCCGCGCCGGTCGAGCTGGAGACCGCGCACGTGACGGCCGGCTTCTTTCGTACCCTTGCCGTCCCCGCGCTGCGCGGCCGGACGCTGCAGGCGGAGGACCACGCCGAAGGGCGCAACCGGCGGATCGTCCTGAGCCATGGGGCGTGGCAGCGCCACTTCGGAGGCGTTCCGGCGCTGATCGGCCGCACCGTCACCCTGAGCGACGAGGCCTTCACGGTCGTCGGCGTCATGCCGCCGGGGTTCGAGTACCCCGAGGGCGGAATCGACGTCTGGGTGCCGACTTCGGTCATCCCCACGGAGGGGATCCCGCGCGAACGGTTCGTGCGCTGGCTGGGCGTGGTGGGCCGACTCGCGGAGGGCGCCTCGGTGGATTCAGCCGCGGCCGAGATGGAGACGATCGCCGGGAGGCTCGCCGCCGCCTACCCGGAGGCCAATGAGGGGCTGACGGACGTCACCGTCCAGGCACTCAAAGAAGTTCTGGTGGGGCCGATCCGTCCCGCGCTCCTGGCGGTGTTCGGCGGCGTGGCGCTCCTGCTCCTGATCGCCTGTGCGAACGTGGCCAACGTCTCGCTCGCGCGCGCGGAGGAGCGGTCGCGCGACCAGGCCGTTCGGGCGGCCTTGGGCGCTTCCCGGCGCCGGATCGCGGAAGGCTTCCTCCTCGAGGCGCTGCTCCTCGGGCTGGCCGGTGGGATCGTGGGAATGGTCCTGGCCATCGTGGGGGTCGAGGCGCTTATCGGCATCGCCCCGGCCGACCTTCCACGGCTCAGCGCCGTCGGCGTAAACGCCGGCGTGCTCGCATTCGCCTTCGGGACCTCCCTTGCGGCAGGCCTCCTCTCGGGGATCGCTTCGGCATGGCGGTCCGGGCGGCTCGATCTCGTTTCGGGAATGAAGGACGGTCGTCGGCCGCACGGCGGTGGACGGCGCCGACGAAACGCACGCGATCTGATGCTGGTCGGGCAGGTCGCCCTGGTCGCGCTCCTGGCGATCGGCGGAAGCCTGCTCCTCCGCAGCTACGAGTGGCTTCTCGACGTCGACCCGGGATTCGAGCCCGAAGGCGTGCTCACCCTGAGCGTCGACGCCGGCGGGGACGACTATCGCGAGTTCCTGTACGAGGCCCTCGACCGGATCCGCGCCATCCCCGGCGTCGAGTCGGCGGGAATGGTCCGCCCGCTGCCGCTGGGGCCGAACACGTTCAAGGGCGAGACGTTCGGGTTCACGATTTCCGGCCGGGACTTGCCGGCCGTGGGAGACGAGCTCGAGGCGAGCCTGCGGATCGTGAGCCCCGGGTATTTCAGGACGATGGGGATCCCGTTGCGCTCGGGACGGGACTTCACCGAGCGCGACGATCGGCCGGCTCCGGATGCGCCTTCGGGGTTGGGGGTCGTCATCGTCTCCCGCACCATGGCGGACCGTTACTGGCCCGGCGAGGACCCGGTCGGCAGCCGCATCCAAATCGGGGACGCCAAAGCCCAAATCGTCGGCGTCGTCGCCGATGTGCGGCAGACGGCGCTGGCCGAGGAGCCCGAGCCCGCGTTGTACGCGCCGCACCGGCAGGTCTCCCGCCGCGGTATGACGATCGTGGTCAAGGGCGGCGACCCCGCCGCGCTCGCGGGACCCGTCCAGCGGACGATCTGGGATCTCCGTTCGGATCAGCCGATCGCGGACGTCCAGTCCCTCGAAGCGGTCGTTTCCGGATCGCTGGCCCGGCCCCGTTTCGCGACGACCCTGCTCGCCACATTTGCCGCGCTCGCGCTTCTCCTCGAGGGCGTCGGGGTCTACGGCTTCATCGCGACTTCGGTCGCCCGCCGGCATCGCGAGATCGGGATCCGGCGGGCCCTGGGCGCCCGCGAAGGGGACGTCTTCCAGGCGGTTCTCGCACGCGGCGTCCAACTCGCGGCCACCGGCGTTCTGCTTGGGGTCCTCATCGCGGGGGGTGCGACGCGGATCGTCGAGAGCCTCCTCTACGGGATCGGCCGCTTCGATCCATGGAGCATCGCGGGCGCGTCGATCGTGCTCCTCTCTGTTGCCGCCGGCGCGGCGGCGATTCCCGCCCTTCGCGCCTGCCGCGTCGATCCGGTCACGGCGATCCGGGAGGAGTGAGATGACGATGGACCACGTGCTCCAGGACCTGCGCTACGCATTTCGTGCGTTGCGGAAGAGGCCCGGCTTCACGGCCCTCGCCGTCCTCACGCTGGGCCTCGGGATCGGCGCCAACACGGCCATCTTCAGCATCGTCAGCGAGGTGCTCCTGCAGCCGCTGCCGTTTCCGGAGCCCGAGCATCTGGTTCAGGTCTGGGAGACGCGGCCGGGTGAGGACGATCGCCGTGTGGCACCGGCCAACTATCTGGATTGGCGCGCCGAGAGCGGCGCCTTCGAGGGGCTCGCTTCCTACGATGTCCGCACCGGCAACCTGCTGGGCGGCGACGAACCAGAGCGGCTCACGTTCGCCACCGTCTCGGCGAATTTCTTCGAAACCCTGAGAATAGAGCCAACGCACGGGCGTGGATTCCTGACGGGCGGCGCGCCCGCTCCGGGCTCCCGGACGGCGGTTCTCAGTCACGGCCTCTGGCAACGGGGATTCGGAGGCGATCCGGCCATCCTCGGGAGCACGGTGAACCTGGACGAAGAAGCGTTCACGGTCGTGGGCATCATGCCGCCCAGCCTGGATTTCCCGGCGGGAACGGAGCTCTGGATACGCGCTCCCTTCGACGTGCCCGGGCTCTCTGGATTCCCGGGCGACATCCGGGAGCTCCGGGACGCCTGGTACTTCCGCGTCGTCGGCCGGCTGGCTCAAGGGATCGAATTGGCCGAGGCCCAGGCGGAGATGGAAGTCCTCGCGCGGCAGCTCGAGGCCCTGTATCCCGTTTCCAACCTCGACGCCGGCGTGCGGCTGGTGCCGCTTCACGAGGAGCTGGTCGGCGACTCGCGCGCGACGATGCTCATGTTGTCGGGGGCGGTCGGGCTCGTCCTGCTCATCGCGTGCGTCAACGTGGCGAACCTCGTGCTGGTCCGCGCGACGGGGCGGCGAAAGGAGATGGCGCTCCGGACGGCGCTCGGCGCCGGCCGTGGACGGCTGGCTTCTCAGCTCCTGGCCGAGAGCGTCGTCATCGGCCTTTCCGGCGGCGGGTTGGGTGTTCTGCTCGCGTACGGGAGTGCGCCCTTGCTGAGCAGGCTGATCCCCGAGGGCGGTCTGCCGATGGGCGACATCGCACCGGACTTGCCCGTCCTCGGCTTTGCGTTCGGTCTGTCGCTCCTGACCGCTTTCGTCTTCGGCACGCTGCCCTCCATCGTCGCCGCGCGAATCGAGCCGAGGTCGGTGCTGGGTGAACGGGGGAGCGATTCCGGCGGTCCGGTGGGGCAAAGGATCCGCCGCGGGCTCGTCGTCGCCGAATGCGCGCTCGCGGTGATGCTGGTGCTCGGCGCTTCGTTGGCGTTGAAGAGCTCGTGGCGGCTGCAGCAGGTCGATCCGGGATTTCGGGCGGAGGGGCTTCATACGATGCGCATCTCGATCCCCGGGGCCGGAGACCGGGAAGCGGGAGAGGTCGCCGGGATCTACGCCGACATCCTGGCACGGGCCCAGGCTTTACCCGGCGTCATCTCGGCCGCGGTGGCGATGAGTGGTCCGGCGGATGATGGACCCGGCGCCGGACTCCGGATCGAGGGCCGGCCCGCATCCGAGGGAGACCTCCCCGATGCCTCCTGGCAGGTCGTGTCCCCGGACTACTTCCGTACTGCGGACATCCCTCTCATTCGCGGCCGGTACCTCGAAGAAGGGGACCGGAGCGGAACCGTTCCGGTTGCGGTCGTCAACGAGGCGATGGCCCGGCGGCACTGGCCCGCCGGTGACGCGATCGGTCAGCGGATCAACACGGGCCTCGACGGCGAGGGTCTGTGGGTCACCGTGGTCGGTGTGGTCGGGAGCACCAAGAACGAGGGGCTCGGCGCCGATCCGGCGCCCGAGATGTTCCGGCCGATCGCTCAGCCGTCGAGAGGATTTGGAGGTGAGGAAGCGATGTTCCTCGTCCGCGGCGACGTGCCCGCGTCGACGCTGCTCCCCTCGTTGCGGGCCGCGATCCGGGAAGTGAAGCCGGACGCGCCCGTCTTCGACATGCGGAGCGGCCGGGAGCTGCTGAGCGGCTCGCATGCCGAGCCGCGGACGATTCTCTTCCTGCTCGGAACGTTCGCCGGACTCGCGTTGCTCCTGGGAGCAGTCGGGATTTACGGCGTCCTGGCCTACAGTGTGGGGCAGCGGCGCCAGGAACTGGGCATCCGCTTCGCGTTGGGCGCACGGGAGTCCGAGGTGGTGCTCATGATCGTGCGGAGCGCCCTCACGCTCGTAGCCACAGGACTGATCATCGGCCTCGCCGTCTCGCTTGTCGCGAGCCGCGCGCTTGAGGGGCTGCTGTTCGAGGTGAGCACGACGGACCCGATGGCTTACATGGTTGCGGCCCTGGTCCTGCTCGTTGTCGGGCTCGCCGCGGTTCTCCTTCCCGCGCGTCGGGCGGCGCGCGTCGATCCGCTCGCGGCGCTCCGAGCGGAATGAGGAAAATGGAATGGCATCATATGGAAAGCCATACGCCGTCGTAGTTCTTTGTCAAGAGCGCTCAACAGAAAAAGACGCAGTCTGCGGTTGCGGGGGCCTGAGGCCGTGATTGCCCTTTGCGCCGAACAGGAGGTCTGAATGGACGCGCTGCTCCAGGATCTTCGCTACGCCTTCCGCTCGCTCCGGAAGAGCCCCGGCTTCACCGCCGTCGCCGTGCTCACGCTCGCGCTCGGGATCGGGGCGACGACCGCCATCTTCAGCGTGATCGATGGCGTCTTGCTGGAGCCGCTCCCGTACGCGGCGCCGGAACGGACAGTGATGCTGTGGAGCAGCTGGAAGGACTTCCCGCAGACCTGGGTCTCGTACGACGAGTTCGAAGCCTACCGTGACGAGGTCGGTGCCTTCGAGGAGATCGGGCTCTGGTACGGCGGTCTCTCGGCGACCGTCGAGGGACGTGGCGAGGCGGAGCGTGTGCCCGCCGTGGCCGTCACCCGGAATCTCTTCCGCATCCTGGGGGTCGAGACGGCATTGGGCCGTGCGTTCCTTCCGGAAGAGGACGTTCCGGGGAATGACGCCGCCGTCATTCTGGGGTATGACCTGTGGCAGCGGCGCTTCGGGGGCGACCCCTCGATCGTCGGGCGCCCTGCGCTGATCAACGGCACCGAGCGACTCGTGGTCGGCGTCCTGCCCGCAGGCTTCCGGATGCCGGTCGACTACGGTGCCGGCGAGCCGACGGAGGCGTGGTTCCCGCTCGCTGCCCAGGCAGAGGACTACGAGGCAGTGGCGGGGCCGGAAATCGCGTTCGGAGGGGGCGCCCACACCTTCTACGCCGTGGCCCGCCTCGCCCCCGGGGCTACCGTCGAGCAGGCGAACGCCGAGCTGGGAGCGCTGACGGCACGGCTCGCAGCGCAGGGCGTCTACCCTGCGGACTGGGGCTTCCAGGCGACCGCCATCCCGCTACCGGAGGAGGTCACCGGCACGATCCGCCCGGTGCTCCTCGTGCTTCTCGGCGCCGTCGCCCTCGTCCTCTTGATCGCTTGCGCGAACGTGGCCGGTCTGCTGCTCGTCCGTGGGGAGGTGCGGCGGCGGGAGATCGGGATCCGGGCCGCGCTCGGGGCGGGTCGCGGGCGGCTGGCGTGGCAGTTCCTGACGGAGAGCGTCCTCCTCTCGCTGGTCGGCGGCGCCATCGGCGTCTGGCTGGCCTGGCTCGGCGTCCAGGCGGTACGGGCGGTGGCTCCCGAGTCGCTCCCCCGGATCGACGAGATCGGCGTCGATGGAGTCGTGCTCGCCTTCGCGACGATCGCCAGCCTCGCGACCGCGGTGCTGACAGGGGAGCTCCCCGCCCTCCGTGCGGCCGGGATGGATCCGTCGAAATCGTTGAAGGATGGACAGGCGGCAACGCCGGGAAGCGGCCGGCTGCGCACCCGCCACGCACTGGTGGCGCTGCAGATCGCGCTCGCTGTGGTGCTCGTGATCGGCGCCGGCCTCACGATCCGCAGCGTCAGGAACCTGCTCGCGATCGATCCTGGCTTCAGCGGCGAGGACGTCCTCACCATGCAGGTGTCCCTTCCGTCGGCTCGTTACCCGGACGCCGCCGAGGTGGCTGCCTTCTATGCCGAGCTCCAGCCAGGGATCGCGGAGCTGCCGGGGGTGGAGGCTGCCGGCGCCGTCCGCGTCCTGCCGCTCGCCACCGACATCGGCGACATGGGGGTGCACGTCCCGGGGCACCAGCACGAGCCAGGTGACCCAACCGCGGCCGAGTGGCAGGTGGCCACGCCGGGCTTCTTCGAGGCGATGGGGACGGAGCTGTTGGCGGGCCGCTTCATCGACGAGCGCGACCATGCGGATGCCCCGCTGGTTCTCGTCATCAACCGGAGCTTCGCCGACAAGTACTTCGCCGGTCGCGATCCGCTCGGCAGGCCGGTCGTGATCGGCGGCGGGCCGGCCTGGTCGGTCATCGGCGTTGTCGAGGACACGCGTCACAACGGGTTGACCGGGCCGGTCAGGCCGCGCTTCTACGCCCCCCACGCGCAGCTCCCTTCAGGATTCGAGCAACGCACGATGAGCCTGGTCATCAAGGCGAACCGCGACCCGACGTCTCTGATCCAGCCGGTGCGCGGCGCGATCCGCCGTATGGATCCGCGCCTGGCCATATCCGATGTCCGGCTGATGGAGAAGATCGTCGGTGAATCGGTCGCGGGACCGCGGTTCGCGATGCTACTGCTCGCCGCGTTCGCCGGCCTGGCGCTCGTGCTCGGCGCGGTCGGCATCTACGGCGTAATCGCCTATGCGGTCAGCCAGCGGACCCGGGAGATCGGTGTCCGGATCGCGCTCGGCGCCGGTAAGGGGAGGGTGCTCAGTCTCATTGTCCGGCAGGGTCTCGCGATCGCCCTCGTCGGGATCGTGATCGGACTCGCGGCGGCCTTCATGGCGACGCGGGTGCTGGGGAGCGTGCTCTACGGCGTGAGTGCGACCGATCCGATCACGTTCGCGGGGGTGACGCTGATGCTCGCCCTGGTCGCGCTGCTGGCGAGCTGGATCCCCGCCCGCCGGGCCGCCCGGGTCGATCCCATGGTGGCGCTGCGGAGCGAATAGGAGGCTCGCGACGATCATGAGACTACACGATCGTGAGGTCAAGATATGACGTCGGTGAACACGAAACGCGAGACGCATCGCCTGCTGTCGGCGCTGACAACGGCCATCATCTCGCTTGCGGCCGCGACCGCCCATCCGATCGCTTCCCATGCAACGCAGGTCAGCCCGCCGCCCTCTCTCCAGGATGGCTGGCGGAGCCAGACGATCGAGAGCGCGGGTCTCGACGGCGAGGGGTTATCCCGTATGGCGGCCGACATTCGCGCCGGAGAGTTCGGTCGCATCACCAGCGTGTTCCTCGCCCACGAGGGGAATCTGGTCTACGAAGAGTATTTCGATGACGGTGGCCCCGCCGCGCTTCGGGACACGCGATCGGCCACCAAGACCATTACCGGCATGCTCGTCGGGCTGGCGCTGGACCATGGTCACCTCTCCGGCGTGGATGCGAGGGTGACTTCCTTCTTCCCCGAGAGGATGCCGCCCGAGAACCCGGACCCGCGCAAGACGCGGATCACGGTCGAGGACTTCCTGACCATGAGCTCGCTGCTCGAGTGCGACGACTGGAACAGCTTCTCGCGTGGCAACGAAGAACGCATGTATCTGGTCGAGGACTGGGTTCAGTTCACGCTCGATCTCCCGATCAAGGGCTTTCCCCCATGGGCGACGCGCCCCGAGGATTCTCCGTACGGTCGCAGCTTCAGCTACTGCACGGCGGGGGTGTTCACTCTGGGGGCCGTGCTGGCCCGAGCGACCGGTGAGCCAGTTCCCGATTTCGCACGGCGGCATCTCTTCGAACCACTCGGCATCGGCGATTTGCAGTGGTTCTACTCGCCGCTGGGATTGGCGCAGACCGGGGGTGGGCTGCGGCTGCGATCCAGGGATCTGCTGAAGCTGGGTCAGCTCTACCTGGATGGCGGCCGATGGAATGGGGTTCAGGTGGTCCCGGGGGACTGGGTCCGCCGCTCGGTCCAGCCGCACGCGCGGATCGACGATGGGACCGAGTATGGCTACCTGTGGTGGCTACGCTCCTTCGAGGCGAACGGCACGCGCCATCCGTCGTACTACATGTCGGGGAACGGAGGGAACAAGGTGGTGGTCTTCCCGGAGGATCGCCTAACGGTGGTCATCACGAGCACCAACTTCAACACGACCGGCATGCACCAGCAGACGGATCGCCTGCTCACCGACTACATCCTGCTCAGCCTGCCGCGAGCGGGGTCGCCCCAATGAGCCCGTGACTGCGCTGTTCGCCGGACAGGAGGTCTGAATGGACACGCTGCTCCAGGATCTGCGCTACGCCCTCCGCTCGCTCCGGAAGAGCCCCGCCTTTACCGCGGTCGCGGTGCTCACGCTGGCGCTCGGGATCGGCGCGACGACCGCCATCTTCAGCGCCGTGGATCACGTGCTGCTGCGGCCGCTCCCGTACGCCGACGCCGATCGGGTGGTGACGTTGTGGGAGGCCGATGGCGCGACCGGCGGGACGAAGCGCGAGGTGGCGGCGGGGAACTTCTTCGAGTGGCAGCGGCGGACGTCCAGCTTCTCGGAGATGGGGCTGGCGGAGCCGTACGGCTACGACCTCACCGACCGCACGCCCCCGCCGCCTCTCGATGCGTGGCGGGTCACCCAAGGCTTCTTCGAGGCGCTCGGGGTAAAGCCCATCCTCGGCCGCACGTTCCTGGCCGAGGAGTACGCGCCCGACGCTCCCACGGTCCTCCTCATCTCGCACGACGTGTGGCGGCAGCACCACGGCTCCGACCCCGACATCGTCGGGCGAAGGATCCAGATCGACTTCGAGCCCGCGACCGTGGTGGGTGTGCTTCCCCCGGGGCTGGCATACCCCGGCGAGGCGGGCATCTGGGTGCCCATGACGTTTCAGGTCACAGAGGGTTATGACCCCGGCGCCGATCGCACCTCGAGCTACATGTGGGCGATCGCTCGACTGAAGCCGGGCGTGACGATCGAGCAGGCCCGCCGCGACATGGAGCGTACCGCCGACGCCCTCGCCGCGGAATTTCCGGAGACGAACGCCGAGACGGGGGCCAGGGTCGTGCCCATCGAGCGACAGGTCCTCGGAGATGTGCGGACGGGCCTTCTCGTGCTCTTCGGGGCGGTGACGTTCCTCCTCCTGATCGCCTGCGCGAACGTAGCCAGCCTGCTCCTCGCGCGGGGTTCCGAGCGCGGCCGCGAGCTCGGGGTGCGGGCGGCCCTGGGCGCCGGCCGGACGCGTCTGACGCGCCAGCTCGTCACGGAGAGCCTCGTCCTGGCCGTGATGGGGGGCATCGTCGGCGTCGCGCTGGCGTACGTCGGGGTTCGGGCGTTCGCGCTTCTCGCGCCGTCCGACCTTCCCCGCGTGGACACGATCGGGATCGACGGCCGGGTCCTCGTCTTCGCGATCTGCGGGACGCTGCTCACCACTCTGATCTTCGGGTTGGCCCCCGCGCTCCGGTTCTCACGCCCCGACCTGCTGTCGGCCCTCCAGGGCCGGGGCCGCGGCGGTACGACGGGCCGGACGCGGAACCGCCTCCGTAGGGCGCTGGTCGTGGCGCAGGTGGCGCTCGCGCTGATGCTCCTGGTCGGCTCGGGGCTCCTGGCGCGCAGCTTCGTCAAGCTGCTGTCGAACGACCCGGGCTTCGGCGTCGAGCGCCGCGCCACGCTGCAGCTCTTCCTGTGGGACCGGAACCCGACGGCGGAGGACCGGATCCGGCGGGTTCGCGAGATCGACGAACGGATAGAGTCGCTCCCCGGGGTGGAGGCTGCCGCGGCGGTGTCGGCGCTTCCCTTCCATCCGCAGCAGATCGATGCCGAAGACCAGCTGATCGTGGAGGACCGCCCCCTGACGGAGGGACCGATCCCGCGGGTCTATACGACGGTGGCTTCGCCGGACTACTTCCAGGTGATGCGGATCCCGCTCGTTAGGGGACGCATGTTCACCGGTCAGGACCGCGAGGTTGCGCCCCGGGTCGCGCTGATCAACGAGACCCTGGCCCGGCGTTTCTTCGCCGGCGAGGACCCGGTGGGCCGGCGGATCACGATCGGCGTGATGAGCGCCCCCGTCACGCGCGAGATCGTCGGCGTCGTCGGGGATGTCCGGCCGACCACGCTCGACAGCGATCCAAGACCGGAACTTTACGTCCCGTACGCCCAGTCCGGCACGGGCCATTTGACCTTGGTCGTCAGGACCCGGGCCGATGCTTCCGCCCTTCTCCCTGCCCTCCGCGAGCAGATCTGGCAGGTCGATCCGGTCCAGTCGATCGACCAGTCCGCCGCCCTCGAGGACCTCGTGTCCGGTACGCTGGTGGAGCGACGATTCCACCTGTCGCTCCTGGGCGTGTTCTCGGCCTTGGCGCTGCTCCTGGCGGCGATCGGGGTCTACGGACTGATCAGCTTCCTGACCCGTCATCGCTTTCGGGAGATCGGCATCCGGCTGGCCCTCGGCGCCGCGCCTGCCGCCGTGCGGAGCGCCGTTCTCCGGAACGCCATGGGAATGGTGACGGCGGGCATGGCGGCTGGTGTCATCGGAGCGCTTCTGCTTACGAGGCTCATGCGAAGTATGCTCTACGAGGTGAGCCCGGCGGACCCGCTCGTCATCGTCGCGGGTTTGCTGCTTCTCGCTGCCGCCGGGGGGCTGGCCGCCTGGCTGCCCGCGCGACGCGCCGCGCGCGTCGACCCCATGATCGCTCTGCGCAACGAATAGGAGGTGCTGAT
This sequence comes from Gemmatimonadota bacterium, assembly GCA_050732875.1. Lineage (GTDB taxonomy): Bacteria > Gemmatimonadota > Gemmatimonadetes > JACCXV01 > JAHWKZ01 > DASRVA01. The sequence goes on from JBOHRQ010000016.1 coordinate 28,409, forward strand.
GACCGAGTTCTGGAAACGTCCCCGCTTCGCTGGCGTGCTTGCGAGCGCCCTCATGGCTTTGGCGCTCGTGGCAATACCCGCACGCGGGCAGAGCCCCGGCGAACCTGCGCCCGCCACGGGCGCGGACTCGACCGCCATCGGCGAGGCGGCGCTCGATTACATCGAAGGGTGGTACCAGGGGGACGCCGAGCGGATGAAGCGAGCTCTGCATCCACGCCTCGAGAAGCGGATCCTGGGCTCCGAGCTGGGAGCCCCCATACCACTTGTCGAGATGACCGCGATGGAGCTGGTGGATGCAACCCGCCGGGGCGGCGGCTCGGATGCGCCCGGCCCCGGGCGTGCCGACGTCGCCATCCTCGACATCTTCGGCCGCGCCGCCAGCGTGCGCGTGGACGCCGATGGCTGGGTGGACTATCTGCACCTGGTGCAGACGGAGGAGGGATGGAAGATCGTGAACGTCCTGTGGGAGCTCCGGCCGCAGCCCGCCGACGATGGGCCGACCGGCCAGAAGAGGTGATCGGCGCTCTCCCTCTTATGCGGAGCACCAGGGTCGTTCTGTTGATCGCGATCGCCGCCGTGGCGTGTGACGGAGCCGGCACCACGGGCCCGGAGCCCCCTGGTTCCGAGGAGGTCACGAGGATAGCCCCACGGCTCGGCGTGATCAGCCTGGCCGTCGCCGCGGGTTCCCGGGGCGCGAGTTTCTTCGACAACTTCCTGCCCTGCGTGCGACGAGGGATCGTCATATACCGCAACACGTCGCTCGGTCGCGCCGCAACCTTTCACGGCTGTGACCTCGGCGATGGCATCGTCGTCAATGGATCCGGCGAGCTTCGATGGGCTGCCTCCGGTCTCGGGGAGAGCTTCTGTCGTTTTGAGCTTCCGAGCTGCCCGCCGAGCCTGGCATGGACGGGCTCTCTGAGATTCGACGTGGAGGGCTCCGAGCCGCTGGAGCTGGACGCTTTCGGGATCGAGAACCTCGTAATGCGGGAGGAAGGAGGATTCTTCCCCGAGTTCGTCGATGCCGAGACCTTCGGTCTGGGCTTCGTCTCCATGACGGTCACGGTGGACGGCGCCCGAGTGGAGGTCGACGACCGCGACTTGCCTTCGGAGCTGTTCGATACGTCCGGGCTCACCCTGTCATCGATCCCCAATCCGTCCGGATCGCTCGTCACGCTCACAGAAGACGACGTTCGACGGATCGTTTTCGAGACGCTGATGGACTTTGCCTTCTTCCTGGCGGACGAGACGATCGACCCGCGTGGCTCGCACGAGCACGAGCTTCCCTGCGGGTCTTCCGTGTCGAGCCCGGCGAGCAGGGCTTTCCGGTCATCGAAGCCGACCTGGAGGTGTGCGACCTCGCGGGGATCGTCCAGGACGGGCTCTTCCGGTTCACGTGGGAGGAGTTCGGGAACGACGGCGGCACGATGATCGTGGAGGGAGCCTTCGAACTGGGAGGTGGTGTCCCGCGGGTGGAGCTCCAGCGGGCACGATGGACCGTCGAGGTCCTGGGACCCAGCACCCAGCTCGAGAGGATCCGCGTCCATGGGGACCTGCAGGGCCCTGCCGATATCAGGACCTTCGACTACGGCGTGCTTGTGGACGACTAACGCCTATGAATCAAGGGAGAATACCGCGGTGATCGAGCTCACCAACATCGAGAAGTCCTACCCCGTCGGCGCCGGACGGACCTTCGTCCTGCGGCAGATCCACGCTCGTATCCAGCCCGGCGAGTTCGTCACCATCATGGGACCATCGGGGGCCGGGAAGTCGACGCTGCTGGCGATCCTCGGTATGCTGGACGGCGAGTGGACGGGCGAATACCGCTTCCTGGAGCACGCGGTTCACGATATCAAGCCGAAACAGCGGCAGGCGCTCCACAAGCGATACATCGGCTTCGTCTTCCAGCAGTTCCACCTGCTGAACGACCTGACCGTCTACGAGAATCTGGAGATTCCGCTTAGCTATCGTGACGTCAAGCGGAGCGAGCGGCAGTCCCGGGTGGCCGAGATCCTGGACGAGTTCCAGATCGTGGGGAAGAAGGATCTCTACCCTTCCCAGCTCTCGGGCGGCCAGCAGCAGCTGGTAGCCGTCGCCCGCGCCGTGATCGCACGGCCCGAGCTCCTCCTGGCCGACGAGCCGACCGGAAGCCTCCACAGCCGGCAGGGGCACCGGATCATGGAGCTACTCAAACGCCTGAACCAGGAAGGGACGACGATCGTCCAGGTCACCCACGACGAGACCGTGGCCGCCTATGGCGACCGTATCATCCAGCTGGAGGACGGCTGGATCGTCGAGCCCGCCGCGTGACCCCCACCAGGCCGTGAGCTCCACCGCGCCGCGCATCCTGGTCGCCGACGATCAGGCGGACATCCGCGAGGCACTGAGACTGCTCCTCAAGGACGAAGGATTCGCGATCGAGACGGTCGCCTCGCCGCCGGCGGCCCTCGAGGCCATCGAGTCGAATGATTTCGACGTCGTCCTGATCGATCTCAATTACGCCCGCGACACGACCTCGGGCCGCGAGGGGCTGGATCTGGTGGGACGGATCCGGGCGCTCGACGAGACCCTTCCCATCATCGTCATGACGGCCTGGGGAAGCATCGACAGCGCGGTCGAAGCGATGCGGCGGGGCGCCCGCGACTATGTCGAGAAGCCGTGGGACAACGAGCGCCTCCTGGCCACCTTGCGGAACCAGGTCGAGCTGCACCGGGCCCTCGTCGAGACGCGCCGGCTGGAGTCGGAGAACCGGCTCCTGCGCGAGGGAGACGACGTCCCCGAGCTGATCGCCGGGTCGCGCGCCATGCGGCCCGTTCTCGCCATGATCGAGCGGATCGGTCCGTCCGACGCCAACGTTCTGATCACCGGTGAGCCGGGGACCGGCAAGGAGGTCGTGGCGCGGCGGCTACACGCGCGTTCCGACCGCGCCGAGCGCTCGTTCGTCCCCGTCAACGCGGGCGGCCTGTCGGAAGGGGTGTTCGAAAGCGAGCTGTTCGGCCACGTGAAGGGCGCCTTTACCGACGCCCTGACGGATCGGGTCGGCTATTTCGAGCTGGCGGACGGGGGCACGATTTTCCTCGACGAGATCGGCAACATGCCTCTCCCCCAGCAGGCCCGGCTCCTCCGGGTGATCGAGAGCGGCGAGCTCCAGCCGGTCGGCTCCTCGAAGACGCGCCGGGTCGACGTGCGGGTCATCTCCGCCACCAACACCGATCTGGGCGCGGCGGTGGTCGGGGATGCGTTCCGCGAGGACCTGCTGTACCGGCTGAACACGGTCGAGATCCGGCTTCCGCCGCTCAGGGACCGGCGCGAGGACATCGCCCCTCTCGCGGAATACTTTCTCGGACAGCGCAGGCGCCACTATGGAAGGGGGCCGTTGCAGTTCTCGGCGGGCGCGATGCGGGCGCTCGAGGGCCATGCCTGGCCCGGCAACGTTCGCGAGCTCCAGCATGCGGTCGAGCGGGCGGTCCTGCTGGCGGACGGCGACCGGATCGAAGAGGAGCACCTCGGCCTCGACCGCCTGCCGGTACGCTCCCCCCGGCTCGAGCAGATGACCCTGGAGGAAGCCGAGCGCCTGCTGGTCGAGAAGGCCCTGGCCCGCCACGGCGGCAACGTCAGCCGGGCAGCGGAGGATCTGGGCCTGAGCCGGAGCGCCTTCTACCGCCGGCTCAAGCGGCACGAGCTGGAGACGTGAGGGGTGTCGTACCAACGCCGAATCTTCCTGCTGGCCCTTCTGACGGGGCTCCCGGCCGTCGTCCTGGCGCTGGTCCTGATCTGGACCGGCACCTTGGATCCGCGGCTGCGCTGGACGCTGACCGCGCTTCTCATGGCCAGCTGGCTCGGCCTGGCGAGCCTCCTCCGGGAGCGGCTGATCCGCCCGCTTCAGACGGCCGCCAACGCGCTGGCCGCCATCAAGGTCGGGGACTACTCCCTGCGCCTGCGCGGCGACGCCGCCGACGACGGGTTCGGTCTTCTGGCGTTGGAAATCAACCAGCTGGGCGCGACACTGCGCGGCGAACGGCTCGAGGAGCTCGAGGCCGGCGCTCTCCTGGAGCGCGTCATGGAGGAGATCGACGTCGCCGTGTTCGCGTTCGATGAGGATCGGCGCCTGAGGCTCGTCAATCGGGCGGGCAAGAGGCTCCTGAACGGCTCCGAGCGCACGCTGCTGGGCCGCAGCGCTCTATCGCTCGGTTTGGACGCGCCCCTCGAAACGCAGGAGGCCGAGGTCATGGACCTGGTCTTTCCCGGCGGATCGGGCCGCTGGGAGGTCCGGCGCAGGCTCTTCCGGCAGATGGGCCGGCCCCACCGGCTTCTCGTCCTCTCGGATCTCAGCCGGGTTCTCCGCGAGGAGGAGCGGACCGCCTGGCAGCGGCTCGTCCGGGTCCTGAGCCACGAGATCAACAACTCGCTGGCGCCCATACGTTCGATCGCCGAGAGCCTGCGCGGGCGGGTGACGCGCGACCCCGCGCGCGATCGCTATCCGGAGGATCTGGAGCAGGGTTTGACGGTAATCGCGGGGCGATCCGAAGCGCTCGCGCGGTTCATGTCCTCCTACGCGCGGCTGGCTCGTCTCCCCAAGCCCCGGCTTGCCCACGTCGATGTCGAGGGGTGGGTGGAAAGGGTCGCGAATCTGGAGACGCGCCTGCCGGTCATCGTCGAGCCCGGGCCTCCCGTCACCGTGCTCGCCGATGGCGACCAGCTGGACCAGTTGCTCATCAACCTGATCGATAACGCGGTGGACGCCGCCCGGGAGACCGGTGGCGGCGTCGGCGTGGGCTGGAAGTTCGACGGCGCCGCTGTCGAGGTATCGGTCGTGGATGAAGGACCGGGCATCGGCGGAACCGCGAACCTCTTCGTACCGTTCTTCACCACCAAGACGGAGGGGTCCGGGATCGGTCTCGCTCTGAGCCGGCAGATCGTCGAGGCCCACGGCGGCACGCTGTCGCTGGAGAATCGCGACGGGAACGGGGGCTGCGTGGCGACCATTCGGCTGCCGGTGGGGCGGGCGTAGCCACGGTCCCGCTACTCCTCTCTCGACGACCATCCCGCCCGCTCACGGGCGAGGCGCGCGCACTCTGCGATGGCCATTCGGATAGTTTCCCGCACTTCTTTCGTAGAAATCGGCACGAGCATGCGGAGAGGAAACTCACCGACGATGTCGTGTCCCACCCCGCGCGCCAGCGCCTCGCCGACCTGTGCCGGACCGAGCCCAGGGTCCGACCGTTCGAGATCGGCGAGCAGATCCAGGAACGATCCGCGAGTGCCCTTGTCACCCGGTGTCCGGGCGTCGCCCGGACGGCGAAGGATTGCGTGGAGGTCGATGAAATCCTTCGGCTCGTAGCGATCGCAGACGGCATGAAGCTTCCCGGCACACAGATCGCGGTACGAAGCCACACGAATCCCCTCGGGGGTCCCGTCCGGCGGGGCGAGCTCGAATGGTGATGTCCGCCCGAACTCGAGCCTTATCGGGTCCTGCCCCTCGTTCCCGGTGATCAGGAGTTCGGCAAATCCTCGATTCGCTCGGAGGGACTGGACGCTTCGACCTTCCTGGCGGAGTCTTTCCGCGACGAACGCGCTGAAGTCCCGCGCATCCATCTCGTGATGGGCGAAGAAGTCGAGATCCTCCGACCGCCTGTGCTTGAGGTGATAGGCGGCTAGGGCCGTTCCGCCCTCCAGCCGGAGGTCGAGATCCCCGTAATCCCTTTCCGCGGCCCCGACCTGCCGCATGAGTTCCAGGTGCAGCGGCGTGACCACCGCGGGATCAGCCCGCAGCACCCTGGACACGGTCTATCCCTCGCCTTCCAAGACGGCGGCATGGTTTCGTGGAAGGGACACTCCGGGCACGCCGGAAAGGACGGCTATCCAGAAGATGCGCGTGTGCTCCGGGATCACAAGGTCTTTCAGGCGCCGGGCCAATTCGTCCGGCGAAACGAGCATCGACACCGTCTCAATGGGTGCTCGTCGCAATAGACGGCTCAGGACAACGGGACTCGTGGGATCCAGGCGCTCGTCCGGGGCGGCGTCCCAGAACAGCTCGGGGAAGTCTCCGTAACGGTGGCTCATTTTGCTCCCGAGCATCTTCACTCGCTGTTGAGGATAGGAAGTGGGTTCGAGCGGAGAGATTCTATCGGGAACATCTGGTTTCTGCACGAAGTGCATTTCACCTATCTTCGTGCCGTGTCCGAAGCCAACGGAGCCCACCCCGAGATCGACCTCGAGGAGGTCGACGCGTTCGCCGAGGCCGCCCACGCGGGACAGAGCCGCGCGAACGGCGAGCCGTACATCTCCCACCCGCGAGCGGTGAAGGCGATCCTCGAGGACGAGTTCCCCGAGCCGGTCGATGACGTCACCCTCGCCATCGCCCTCCTGCACGACGTGCTCGAGGATTCCGATGTCCACCCCTCCATCATCCTGGAGCGCTACGGGCGGGCGGTCCAGGAGGGGGTGACGCTCCTCTCCCTGCGCGTGGAGGCGCTCGATCTCGATCGGCCACAGGACATCTACTGGTCCGGGATCCGCCGCGGCCCGCGAGCGGTTCGCCTCGTCAAGGCTGCCGACCGGCTGCACAACATCCGGATGACGATCGACAACGGCGACGAGTCGATGCGTACGAAGTATCTCGAGGAGACCCCCGCGCACCTGTTGCCGATTCTCCGTGAGACGGAGGAGAGCTGGGTCGTCGAGCGTCTCGAGGAGGCCCTCGAGGCGCTCCGGGACAGTGGGCGGTAGCCCGGAAACAGCTGGCCCACGCAGCCGCGGGCCGTCTCTCGCCAGGGCCGGGCGCTCGGGAACCTGGCTGGTCCTCCTGATGGCGCTATTCGCGGGCATCGCGTTCCTGCTGTTCCGATGGTATGGCGAACGGGCGCTCGAGGCGCGCGGCCCGGACACGCCGTTCCAGGCCGCACGAGAGGAAATCGAAGCCGACAACACGCTGGTCGGCCTCCTGGGGGGAATCCGCCGGGTCGAGCCCGTGGAGGTCGTGGGCGAGAACCGCCCGGCCGGAGCCTCCGTAAGCGCCCTGGCGGTGGGCAGCCGGGACAGCGCCCGCGTGTACCTGGATCTCGCCGTCCAGGACGACAGGTGGACGGTGGTCCGCGCCTCGGCACGGCTCGCGGGCGGCCGGCGGCTTCCGCTGGAGGGGACGGGACGTCCGCGACTGGAGCCCATCTCGTCGCACGAGGCTCCGGAGACCCGCTGAGATGCGGTTTCCCCGGGGCGGCGCGGCGGCCGATGCTCGTCGAAGTTGCGATTTCTCCGCGATGGTTTAGCTATCTGAGGCCCGTGAGGCGAAGATCCTTCCTCCAATCCTCGGCGCTCGTCCTGGGCGCGGTCACGCTCCCGAGCCCGATCGCGCCGCCCCTGCCGCGCGGGATGCGCCGGTGGCTCGAGCCTGACGACCGCGAGCTTGCCGACGTTGCCCTGAGCGCCGCGCGCGCGGCGGGCGCCTCGTACGCCGACATCCGCATCAGCCGCCACTTCGATCAGGGCATCCAGACGCGCGAGCGGCGCGTCGAAGGGATGAACGACGAGATCACCTACGGCTTCGGCGTCCGCGTCCTGGCCGACGGCGTCTGGGGCTTCGCCGCCAGCCGGGTCGTCGCCGAGGACGAGGTGGCGCGGGTGGCGAAGGCCGCGGTCGACCAGGCGAAGGTCAGCGCGAAGATCCCGCATACGCCGGTCGAGCTGGCCCCGGTCGAAGCCTTCCCCGACGCCGAGTGGACGACGCCGCACGAGAAGGACCCCTTCGAGCTGACGATCGGCGAGAAGGTGGAGTTCCTCCTCGGGATCAACGCCTCGGCGCTCGACGCCGGCGCCGACTTCGCCTCCTCGTCGATCGTGTTCCAGAAGCAGGAGCGTTACTTCGCCTCGACCGACGGCTCGTACATCCGGCAGACCTTTCTCCGCGTGTTCGTTCCCTGGGAGGTGACCGCGGTCGACCGGCAGGGGGGGCGCTTCGCGACCTGGAACGACATCCAGACCAATGCCGGCGCGGGCTGGGAGTTCGTGGTCGCCCAGGACTTCCCGACCGGGGTCGCGCGGGCGGCGGAGCTGGTCCGCGAGAAGCTGGCCGCGCCGACGATCGAGGCGGAGACGAAGAAGGACCTTGTGATCCTCCCCAACCATCTGTGGCTCACGATCCACGAGTCGGTGGGGCATCCGACCGAGCTGGATCGCGCGCTGGGCTACGAGGCCAACTACGCGGGCACGTCGTTCTGCACGCCCGACAAGCTGAACGAGCTCCAATACGGGAGCGAGATCGTGAACTTCGAGGCCGAGAGGCAGGAGCCGCACAGCCTGGCGACGGTGGGCTGGGACGACGACGGCGTGCCCGCCGACCGCTGGCACCTGGTCCGGGACGGAGTCTTCGTCGACTACCAGACGACTCGCGACCAGGTGCAGTGGATCGCCGAGCAGACCGGCGTGACGCGATCCCACGGCTGCTCGTACGGCCAGAACTGGTCGCTGGTGCAGTTTCAGCGGATGCCGAACATCAACCTGGTGCCGGCGGCGGACGGCGGATCGCTGGAGGATCTGATCGCGGGGGTCGACGACGGTCTTCTGATCGACACCCGCGGGTCGTACTCCATCGACCAGCAGCGCTACAACTTCCAGTTCGCCGGCCAGGGGACGTGGGAGATCAAGGGCGGAAAGCGGGGCCGGATGCTCCGCGACGTCGCCTACCAGGGCAACACGGTCGAGTTCTGGAACAGCTGCGACGGCCTGGGTGGGCCGGAGACGTACGAGGTGCACGGATCGTACTACGACGGCAAGGGCCAGCCCGGCCAGGTGAACGCGGTGAGTCACGGATGCCCGCCGGCGCGGTTCCGGCAGGTCAACGTGCTGCCGACGGGATAATGGGCGGCGGCGGGAATCGACGCGCGATGGCGATCATGACCGAGCAGGAGGCACGTCGGATCGTCGATGCCGTAATGGAGCGCGCGACCGCCGACGCCACGGTCGTCAACCTGGTTTCGCGGGAGGGCGGTAACACCCGCTTCGCCGTGAACGGCGTCACGACTTCTGGCCAGGTCGCCAACCTCGGTGTGACCGTGACCTCGGCCTTCGGGACCCGGAGCGGGACCGCCGAGACCAACGGCGTCGACGACGAGGCGATCGCCGCGGTCGTCGGTCGCGCCGAGGAGGCGGCGAAGCTCGCCCCCGAGGATCCCGAGTACGTGTCGCCGCTCGATGCGGTCGAATACCCCGACCCGCAGGCTTTCTTCGAGACCTCGGCCGCCTACGGTCCGGCCGAGCGCGCGAGCGCGGTGACCACGGCGATCGGGGAGGCGGTCGAGCGGGACACGACGATCGCGGGCTTCCTCGAGAACTACGGGCTGGGTCTCGCCACGGCGAACTCCAAGGGGCTCTTCGGCTACTTCCCGATGACCTGGCTCGAGTACACGAACACGGTTCGGACTCGGGATGGGAAAGGGTCTGGCTGGGCTGGCGTCCGTCTCCACGACACGGCCGGTCTCGACGCCGCCGCGCGGGCCCGGGTGGCGGCCGAGAAGGCGATCGCCTCACAGACGATGGAGCCGCTCGAGCCGGGTGAATACCCGGTCATCCTGGAGCCGGCCGCGGCCGCGGTGATGGCGGGGGCGCTGGTGGGCCAGATGGACGCCCGCCGGGCGATGGAGGGACGCTCATACCTAGCCGCGCCCGAAGGCGAGACGAAGCAAGGACAGCAGCTCGTGGCTCCGATCGTGACGATCGAGACCGATCCGCTTCATCCCGCGGTACCCGGGCGCGCCTGGGCCGCGGAGCAGCTCCCCGCCCGGCCGACGACCTGGTATCGGGAGGGGGTCGTCGAGACCCTCCAGTTCGATCGCTACTGGGCAGGGAGAAACGGCGTCGAGCCGGTCCCCGGCCCGACCAACCTGGTCATGATGGGCGAAGAGCGGTCGGTCGAGGAGTTGATCCGCGAGACGGAGCGCGGCGTCCTGGTGACCCGTCTCTGGTACATCCGGATGCTGAACCCCACCGATCTCACGCTGACCGGCTTGACCCGCGACGGCACCTACTGGATCGAGGGCGGGAGGATAGCCCACGCGGTCAACAACTTCCGCTGGAACGAGTCACCGGTCCGCTTCTTCGAGCGGGCCGAGGCGATGTCGCGCCCCGAGCGCGTCGCCGACGAGGACTGGGCCGTCAGCCCCTCCTACGTACCGGCCGTCCGCGCCTCAGCCTTCAAGTTCTCGAGCGTCAGCCAGGCGGTCTAGGCCATGGTCCGACTGCCAACCCACCGACCCCCGACCCATCCGGGCGAGATGCTTCGTGAGGAGTTTCTGAAGCCTCTCGAAATGACTCAGGCTGAACTTGCCGAGCGATTCGGAGTCTCCCGTATTGGTCTGACCTGAGAGCACTCATCCCGCCGTTCCGAACTGCGCGAACGTGACGAAGTGCCCGCCCGGCTCGCGGACTGCGATCTTGATGGCCCCGTAGAACGTCTTCCGGCAGGGCTGGACGATCTGCGCCCCGTCGAATGCCCGCTCGACCGCATCGATGTCGTCGACTTCCACGAAAAGAGAGGTCGCGGTGCCCGCACCCGCTTCCGCCATCCGCGGGAGGTCCTCCGCCAGGCTCGCCTGTGTCTGGAGCATGACCTGGACGCCGTCCTGAGCTGCCGCTGACCTATTGAGTGGGCGCGGTGTCGACGATATAGCCCAAGCGTGACCCGCGCCCGGGTCGCCGAGGGCCGTGTCGCGAGCCCCGGTCCCCGAAGTCCGGTCGCGAGCCGGCCGCCGCAGACGCCATTACCGGGGTGAGAACGGAGGCGAAGGTGGAACCGACAGGGGACGGGGTCACCAGCTCCGCGGTCCCGATCTCATAGAGGAATGCTCCTTGCATAAGGTCGGTCTTTTGCAGGAGGACCCGGTCCTCCGGAATCGACCCGGCACCCTCTCCAGACGGACATCCAGCTTGGGAGGGCGGGGGCCGCTCCCGAGGATCACGAGTCAAAAAGATCACTCTATCTCGTGTCGGACCGACCTGCGGAAGGGACGGGTAGATCCATCGTCCCCATTGCAGGAAGCGGGTCTCAGGACGCGGCGACCAGGCGGCCCCGTGGAGATCCTGACCGGGCGTATCGACCTTTCATCCCCTCCCCAGCGGCCTCGCGCGGCAGGGAAGTTCCTCTTTGCCGGCGGGGAGAAGCTGTTCATCCGCGGCGCCACCTACGGGACCTTCCGGCCGGACGAGAAAGGCCGCGACTTCCCGTCGCTGGACGTCGTCGAGCGCGATCTCCGCGACATGGCGGACAACGATATCAATTGTATTCGTGTCTACTCCATTCCGCCAATCTGGCTCCTCGATCTGGCCGCCCGGACCGGCCTGTGGGTGATGGTGGGTGTGCCCTGGGAACAGCACATCCTCTTCCTCGAGGATCGACAGCGGGTCCGGGCGATCGAGGCGCGGGTCCGGGCCGGGGTCCAGGCCTGCGCGGGTCACCCGGCGGTGCTGGGTTACGCGATCGGCAACGAGATCCCGCCCTCCATCGTCCGCTGGGCGGGTCGCCGCCGGGTGGAGCGTCACATCCGGCGGCTCTACGACATAGCCAAATCCGAGGACCCCGAGGCTCTCGTCACCTACGGGAACTTCCCATCCACGGAATACCTGGATCTCCCGTTCCTGGACCTGGTGTGCTACAACGTCTACCTGGAGCGGCCGGGGCAGCTCGAAGCCTACATCGCTCGCCTCCAGAACCTGGCTCGCGATCGACCGCTGGTCCTGGGCGAGCTCGGCCTGGACAGCCGTCGAAACGGGGAGCACGGACAGGCGCGCTCGCTGAATCACCAGATTCGTACCGCGTTCGTCTCCGGATGCGCCGGCGCGTTCATCTTCTCCTGGACGGACGAGTGGCATCGCGGCGGCCAGGACGTGCTCGACTGGGACTTCGGCCTGACCGACAGGAATCGCGTCGCCAAGCCGGCGCTGGGCGTGGTGCGGAAGGCGTTCAGCGAAACGCCGTTCTCGCCCGAGTCCTCCTGGCCGAGCGTGTCGGTCGTCGTCTGTGTGCACAACGGGGCGGCCACCCTGCGCGACTGTCTCGAGGGGCTGTCCCGGGTCGAATATCCGGACTTCGAGATCATCGTCGTGGACGACGGCTCCACCGACGGCTCGGCCGAGATCGCAGCCGACTTCCGTTGCCGATTGGTCCGCACCGCGAACCGGGGGCTCAGCTCGGCGCGGAACACCGGCCTCGAGACGGCGACCGGCGAGATCGTGGCGTATCTGGATGCCGACGCCCGCCCGGACCCGCACTGGCTCCACTACCTGGCGGAAGCGCTGCGCGACGGAGAATACGTCGGCGTCGGCGGCCCCAACCTGGCCTGTCCCGAGGACGGCGAGATCGCCGATTGCGTGGCCAACGCGCCCGGGGGTCCGACCCACATCCTTCTCTCCGATCGCGAGGCGGAGCACATCCCGGGCTGCAACATGGCCTTCCGCAAGTGGGCGCTCGAAGAGATCGGCGGGTTCGATCCGGGCTACCGCGTCGCGGGCGACGACGTCGATGTGTGCTGGCGACTCCAGGAGCGCGGCTGGAAGCTGGGGTACAGCCCGGCCGCCGTGGTCTGGCATCACCAGCGCGAGTCGGTCGGCTCCTACTGGCGGCAGCAGTTCGGCTACGGCCGCGCCGAGGCGCTGCTCGAGGCGAAGTGGCCGGAGAAATACAACACGGCCGGGCACGTCACCTGGGGCGGTCGGATCTATGGCCATCCCCTGCTCGC
>JBOHRQ010000017.1:0-40408 GCA_050732875.1 Gemmatimonadota bacterium
GCCGCCCTCGATCTTGGTCGTCCAGCCGGCGTAGTACTCGAACGTCTCGATCGTCATGTCGACGTCGATGCCGCTCTCGAAGAGCGGCTTTCCGTTCTGGAGGGTCTCGACCCGGGCGAACTCGTCCTTCCGCTCCTCCATGAGACGGGCGAGGTCCCAGAGGATCCGGGCGCGCTTCCGGGGGGCCATCCGCCGCCACTCGTCGGACTCGAAGGCCCGGCGGGCGGACCGGACGGCGCGATTGATGTCCGCCGCGCTGCCTTCGGCGACCTCGGTCAGGACCTCGGCCCTGGCCGGGTTCACGACCTCGAACGTCTTCCCGCCCTCGGCGTCGACCCAATCGTTGTCGATGAAGAGCCGGCCCGGAGTGAGGATCTTGGGCAGCGCGGCCGCGGCCATGGTCGTCTCGCTCATCTCATCCTTCCTTCGGGGTCGATCGAAGATTCACCCAGCTCTCGGCGCAGCTCCTCCGCGCTGGAAGGCTCGACTGTGCCGGCCAGGGCGCGGGTCAACGCGGCATGACGGTCTTGCCGTCCCGGGTGACCTTGTCCAGCAGCTCCGCGAGGTTGGCGCGAGCCTGAGTGTAGGATGTACGGATCGTCATGCTAATTCCTGTACAGAAAATGCTATACTTCGTCTGGCTAGGCGCGATTGGGAAGGACGTTCCAGCTCCTTTTCGTGAGGAGCCGTTCGTCTTCGGTGACAAGGGTGAGCTCGTAGACCTCCGCCGTGGCGGCGAGAAAACGGTCGGCCGGATCGCGATGGGGAAGATCGACCGTCCGACTCCGAATCGCCACCTCGTTGTTGAGCGTCGCCTCCTTCATCGGGGTGGCTGCGAGCGCCTCCCGGATCCAGAGTGGCGGTTGGACGTCCACCTCGATCTTTCCCCGCTCGATCAGCAGGAGCGCCTCCCAGACGCTGACCGGACTGAGCCACAGCTCGTTCTCTGGGGACCGCAGGGCTTCGCCCACCTGGGGCTTGATGCGTTCCGGGTGAAGGTGGCCCCAGATCCAGACGTGTGTGTCGAGGAGGAGCTTCAGTCCCGGAGAACCTCCCACTCCTCGGGCTCGGCGGCAGGCGCGATGATGTCTCCGACGACGCGTCCGCGACCTCGCATGGAGCCCAGCCAATCATTCATGGGGCGGTCGGGCGTAGCGGGCACGACCTCGGCGACCGGCTTGCCGTGCTTGGTGACGACGACCGGCTTGCCGGTCCGGCGGACGCGTTCGAGGACCGCCAGGCAGGTGGCCTTGAACTTGGAGATCGCGATCGTCTCCTTCTCCGTGAGCATCTGAGAATTGTACCATAGTCATCGACCATGGTCAATATCTTAGGAGGTTGCTTCCCTCGTTTCCTTTCCGATCGTCATGCCGTTTCTGGTCCAAGACTACGGTGCTTGCACCGGTGCCGGATCCCGGCGCCGGTCCCGCTACTTCCCCGCGAACTGTGGCTTCCGCTTCTCCACGAAGGCGTTGAGCCCTTCCTTGGCGTCCTGGCTCGAGAACAGCTTGGCCTGGAGCTCGCGCTCGATCGCGAGACCCTGCTCGATCGCCACCTCGGCGCCGGACTGGCACGAGCGCTTGATGTGCCCGACCGCCATCGCCGCCTTCGCTGGCGTCGTGAACTGGCGGGCGAACTCCTTGACCCCGTCCATGAACGCGTCGGTCGAATCGGCCTCGATCACCCGGTTCACGATGCCGAGCTGGACGGCGTCCTCCATCTCCATGTTGGATCCCGTCGCCATGAGCTCGATCGCCTTGGACTTCCCGACCAGCCGCGTCAAGCGCTGCGTGCCGCCGGTGCCGGGCAGGACGCCGAGCGTCACCTCCGGGAGACCGATCTTTCCCGCCCCCTTCCGCGCGATCCTGAGGTCGGCCGCCATGGCGACTTCGAGCCCGCCGCCGACCGTGTGCCCGTTGAGCGCGGCGATCACCAGCTTGGGCGTGTGCTCGAGCCGGGACAGGGTCTCGTTGGCGTGCAGGCAGAAGTAGTACTTCCAGACGGGGTCGCTCTTCGACAGCATGTCGATGTTGGCGCCCGCGCAGAAGAACTTCTCGCCCGCCCCCCGGATCACGATCACCTGGACCTCCTCGTCGAAGCGGGCGTCCAGGATCGCTTCGTCCAGCTGCCGCATCATCTCGTGGGTGTAGGTGTTGGCGGGCGGGTCGTCGAGCGTGAAGACGGCGATCCCGTCCTCCTTCTCGACCGACACCAGCGTCTTCTCGGCTACGGCTTCGGCCATGTCGTACCTCCGTTCCGTCAGGTGAAGGCCTGGATACCGGTGATGTCCTGTCCCAGCACCAGCGTATGGATGTCGTGCGTCCCCTCGTAGGTGAACACCGACTCGATGTTGCACATGTGGCGCATGACCTGGTACTCGCTGTGGACGCCGTTGGCGCCCAGGGTCCAGCGCGCGGACGCGGCCACCTCGCGGGCCGCCATCACGTTGTGGCGCTTGGCCATCGAGACCTGGGTGTGCTTCAGCTTTCCGCCATCCTTGAGCCGCCCCAGCCGATACGCGAGGAGCTGCCCCAGCGTGATCGATTCCAGCATCTCGACCAGGCGCTGCTGGACGATCTGGAACGACGCGATCGGCCTGTCGAACTGGATCCGCTCCTTCGAATAGCGGACCGCCTCCTCGTAGCACGCCATCGCCGAGCCGATCGCCCCCCAGGCGATCCCGTAGCGGGCCTGGGTCAGGCAGGAGAGCGGGCTCTTGAGCCCGTCCGACTCGGGCAGGAGCGCTTCCTCCGGGAGCTCGACGTCGTTGAAGACGAGCTCGGAGGTGTCGGAGGCCCGGAGCGAGTGCTTGCCGTGCATCTGCTTGGTCGAATAGCCCGGCGTGCCCTTCTCGACCAGGAAGCCCCGGATCCCGTCGTCGGTCTGCGCCCAGACAACCGCCACGTGGGCCATGGAGCCGTTCGTGATCCACATCTTGGAGCCGTTCAGGACCCAGCCGTCCCCGTTCCGCTCGGCGCGGGTGGCCATGCCGGCGGGATTCGAGCCGTAGTCGGCCTCGGTCAGCCCGAAGCAGCCGATCGCCTCCCCTTTCGCCATGGCGGGAAGCCACTTCCGTTTCTGCTCCTCCGAGCCGAAGGCGAAGATCGGGTACATGACCAGCGCGCCCTGGACGGAGACGAACGAACGGATCCCGCTGTCGCCGCGCTCGAGCTCCTGCATGATGAGCCCGTAGGCCACGTTGTTCATGCCCGCGCAGCCGTACTCCTCGGGCAGGTTGGCGCCCAGGACGCCCAGCTCGGCGAGCCCCGGGATCAGCTCCTTCGGGAACTCCCCCTCGAGGTAGGCCTCCTCGATGACCGGCAGGACCCGCTCGTCGACGAAACGCCGCACCGTGTCGCGGGCCATCCGCTCCTCGGTCGAGAGCTCGCTCTCCAGATCCATGTAGTCGACGCCCTTGAATGCCATGGTGGCGTTACTCCTCCTCGACCCCGACCGCGATCTCGTCCAGCGCGCGCAGGACCGCGTCGGCGAAGGCTCCCGTGGTGGCGTCACCCCCCAGGTCCCGCGTCCGCGAGGCACCTGTTGCATGGACCCGTTCCACGGCGCCACGAACCCGCCGGCCCGCGTCCGCCTGCCCGACGTGCTCGCAGAGCATCGCCCCCGCCAGCATGAGCGCGGTCGGGTTGGCGATCCCCTTCCCGGCGATGTCCGGCGCCGATCCGTGAATGGCCTCGTACATAGCGATCTCCTCGCCGACGTTGGCGGCCGGGGCCATGCCGAGGCCGCCCACGAGACCCGCGCAGAGGTCGGAGAGGATGTCGCCGAACATGTTGGTCGTGACGATCGTGTCGAACTGGAGCGGATCGACCACGAGCTGCATCGCCATGTTGTCGATGATCCGCTCGTCGAACGCGACCTCCGAGTACTCGCTCGCCAGTTCGCGGCCGACCTCCAGAAAGAGGCCGCTCGTGAACTTGAGGATGTTCGCCTTGTGGACGAGGGTCAGGTGCCGGTCCGGACGGCTCCGGGCGAGCTGGAACGCGTACCGGATCACTCGCGCCGAGGCGTCCCGGGTCACGATCGTGATCGACTCGGCGGCGCTCTTCTTCGTGTCGATGTAGTGCTCGATCCCGACGTACAGCCCTTCCGTGTTCTCGCGGACGACCACGAGGTCGACATCCTCGTAGCGCAGGCCGGACACCATCGTCTTCGCCGGCCGGACGTTGGCGAAGAGATCGAATTCCTTGCGGATGGCGACGTTGACGCTGCGGAAGCCCGAGCCGACGGGGGTCGTCAACGGCCCCTTGAGGGAGACCTTCGTGCGGCGCATCGAATCGAGGGTCTCTTCGGGGAGAGCGGTCTTCCCCTGCTCGATCGCAGTCAACCCGGCGACCCGCTCGTCCCAGTCGATATCGGCACCGGCCGAGTCGAGGACGCGCAGGGCGGCATCCACCACCTCGGGGCCGATCCCGTCGCCGCGGATGAGAGTGACCGTAGGCATTTGATGAATCTACTCGGGGGTCCGAAAGCCGGCATTCGCGATCCGGTCTGCGGCTTCGCAGGACCTCGGCGGCGCGCTGCCGGGAACTCAGAACAAAGTGTAGATGAACGGCGCGAGGGCCGAGGTCTGCGCGAAGATCAGAAGTCCGCCGAGCAGGAACAGGATCAGGAGAAGGGGCGCGAGCCACCACTTCTTCCGAACCCTCATGAAATCCCACAGCTCGCGCACGAGCGAACGTCTACCCATCGTAGCTCCCGGCTCTCAGAATTGCCGTTCGAGGTCGCTCCTGGGAGCGTCCCTTCGGCCGACCCAAGAAGTCGGCGCGTCCCGGGAACGCCGCAGCGGGTTGCCACCGATCGTCCTGCGGAGCAGCCCCGTGGGCGTGATCACTCCGTAATAGACTATGCCGAGGAGGATCGGGGTCGTCAACCTGGAGATCGCCTGGGCCAGGCCCATCCACCCCCTCTGAACAGGCCCCAGATGACGGGGGGCGACCAGGCCCGCCAGGGCTAGCGCCACGCCGATCGCGACCAGCAGGATCGCGACACGGGGTTCCCCGCGCCACCATACCAGGCCCCCCAGTGCCGCGAACGCGGGCGCCAGGGTGAAGGCGAACCGGCGGCCTTCGGCAGGGGTCAGTCGAGCGGCAGCTGTTCTCTCCAATCCCCCTCCTCGTGCCATTCCGGCTGGCGCGTCTTGTCCAGCAGGTACGGCCACAGAACCAGGTAGTCGATGTCCGTCCGCATGAAGCAGCGGTAGGCGTCGGCAGGCGTACAGACGATCGGCTCGCCGCGGACGTTGAACGACGTGTTCACCAGAACCGGACAACCGGTTCGCCGTTCGAACCCGCTGATCAGATCGTGATACTCGGCGTTGTCCTCCCGGCTAACCGTCTGGACGCGCGCGGAGTAGTCCACGTGGGTGACGGCCGGGATCTCGGAACGGCGCACCTTCAGCTTCTCGATCCCCCATCGGCCTTCGTCCACGGCTGGAACCGGGATGCGCCGATCCTCCCGGACCGGCGCGACGAGCAGCATGTACGGGGACTCCCGGTCGAGCTCGAAGTAGTCCTTTATACGCTCCCGTAGAACGGACGGTGCGAACGGCCGGAAGCTCTCCCGGAACTTGATCTTGAGATTCATCGCGGACTGCATCCGGGGATCCCGCGGATCGCCGAGAATGCTTCGCGCCCCGAGAGCACGCGGCCCGAACTCCATCCGGCCGGCGAACCAGCCGACGATCCTTCCGTCCGCCAGCAGCCCGGCCGTCCGCTCGATCAGCTCCTCGCGCTCCAGCCGCTCGAACCGGGCCCCCTGGGTATCAAGGTACCCCCGGATCTCCTCGGCCGAGAACTCGGGCCCGAGATAGGCGCCCCGCATCCCGTCCCGCGGACGGCCGTTGTTGTCCAGGGGGAGGATCCGGGGAGAGCTCAGGTGCCGATGCCAGACGAGCTGGGCCACTCCCAGCGCACCGCCCGCGTCCCCGGCGGCGGGCTGGATCCACAGCTCCTGGAACGGTCCCTCTCTCAGGATCCTGCCGTTGCCGACACAGTTGAGCGCGACGCCTCCCGCGAGACACAGGTTGGTGAGCCCCGTTTCCCGATGGGCCTTCAGCGCCATCCGCAGCATGACCTCCTCGCACACCTCCTGGATCGAGCACGCGAGGTCCATGTGGCGCTGGTCGAGCAGGGTCTCGGGCTTCCGCGGCGGGCCGCCGAACAGGCGATCGAACGCCCCGTTGGTCATGGTGAGCCCGGATAGATAATCGAAGTACGTCTGATCCAGCGTGAACGAGCCGTCCTCGCGGAGGTCGATCAGCTCGTCCAGGATGGTCTGCACGTATTTCGGCTCGCCGTAGGGCGCGAGCCCCATGACCTTGTATTCCCCGGAGTTCACCTTGAACCCGATGTAGTAGGTGAACGCCGAGTACAGCAGCCCGAGCGAGTCGGGGAAGTGGAGCTCTTCGAGGAGCTCGATGTCGTTCCCCCGCCCGACCCCGATCGAAGCGGTGGCCCATTCGCCGACCCCGTCCATCGTGAGGATGGCCGACTCCTCGAACGGCGACGGGAAGAAAGCGCTCGCCGCGTGCGACTCGTGGTGCTCGGCGTAGAGGATGTCGCCTTCGTAGCCCAGCGCGTCGTGCAGCTCGCGGTCCATGTACAGCTTGTCCTTGATCCACAGCGGGCCGGCCATCAGGAAGGACCGGATCCCCCGGGGAGCCACGGCCAGATACGTCTCGAGGATGCGCTCGAACTTCAGAAGCGGCTTATCGTAGAAGCCGACGAGGTCGAGATCGGCGGGTTCGAGGCCGGCCACCCGGAGGCAATAATCCACGGCCTGGCGCGGGAAGTCGGCGTCCCCCTTCTTGCGGGTGAAGCGCTCCTCCTGCGCCGCGGCGACGATCTCCCCGCCGCGCAGGAGACAGGCCGCGCTGTCGTGGTAGAAGGCCGAGATGCCGAGAATGTTGGGCTTCTTCTCCATCCCGGATCCACGGCTGGATGGTTGCCTGCGAAGGAGTCACCGCGCGGAAGCGAATGACTACGGTAGTGTAGATGGCTGGTTCCGGCGGGGGAAGCGGGACCCTCCCGAGGGACGCCGCCGATCTAGTCGAACGTGGCCTGCAGGAAGGCGGCCACCGCTCCCAGGCCCCGCCGGTCGGCGGGCGGCGGTGGCAGGGGCGGAAGGTGCGCGAGGAGGACGTCGGCCTGGGGCACGGGCTCGGTGCCCTCCACGTAGTGATCGAAGAAGAGATCCAGGCCTCCGTCCACGAGGATGGCCGCGCGGCGCGCGATCTCCTCGTCCGTCCAGCGGACGTGACCCCAGGTCGTGCGGGCGTTCATCTCCCGCCACAGCGCCGCGATGTCGATCTCCCCGCCCGTCCGGAGACGCAGCTCGCGGTCGAGCGAGAGGCCGACGAGAGCGCCCTTGCGATAGGACAGGTAGCCGTCGCTGGTCCCGAACGGCTTCGCCTCGAGCTGCTCCTCGGCGAACGTCCACCGGCCATGATGAGGGTTCCTGCGATAGGCGGCATCGATCTCGGCCAGCTGAGCGGCGAAGGTCTCCTCGGCGATGAGCCCCGCCTCGCGGGCGGTCCGGAGGGCCAGGTAGTCGTTGACGCCCTCCTGGAACCACGCCGGTGCGTCGAACTGCTGCCAGAGGTGGACGATCTCGTGGGCCAGCAGCCGCGCCGTCGGCGGCTGGCCGTCGTTCCAGTGGACGAAGCCCACCGCACGCGGGCCGTTGCGGTTGCCGCTCGTCACCGGGAAGCGCGCGGGAGCGACCATCACCGCGAGCTGCTGGACGGGCGGTGCACCCAGCCGTCGCCTGGCGGCGCAGACGAGCGCACCGACGTCCTGCCCCATGTCCTCCGGCGCGAACTCCCACTCGCCGGCGATCCCGAGCTCGATGGCGATCCCGCAGGCATACAGGTCCCGCCGCTCGATATCGCCCGCCAGGATGTCGGTCTTGACCAGCGTGCGCGTGCCATAGAAGGAGGTGCGATCGGGCCAGCCCGTCACCAGGTCCCACTCGGCCGGCAGGTCCCAGCGGACGCGGATGGGAGCGTGTTGCGCCGTCTGGCTGGGCATCACGGGGAGCAGGAACAGCGCCTCGGCCGGCGCATAGAGCAGATCCCGATCGAGGCCGACGCTCCAGGCATTCAGGGGGCGCTCGGCGGTGATCGGGAGGCGGTAAGTGATCTGGATCGGGTCCTGCCATCCTTCGACGGGCCGCTCGTAGGTCCAGCGGGGCGAGCCGTCGACCAGGTCCCAGCGCACGTGGCGGACGCCCTCGATCTCGGGATCCTGGGTCAGCAGTCCGACCAGCGGTCGATGGCTCGGGCGCTCGAGAACCAGTGCTTCGCCCTGGTAGCCGTGGACGGTCAGGACTACGTCGATCGCCCCGCTCGAGGGGTCGGGCCGCACCGTGTAGCGGAGCTCGCAGCACGGCACGTCCCCGTCCAGGAACGTGGTCAGGGGCGCCAGGCCCCCTGCCAGCAGAAGGATTCGGATCAGCCGTTTCATCTCCAACAGCTAATACGCAACTGGCGGGCCGTTTGTTCGCGAGTGGGCAGGACGGGTGGATTGTAGGCGATCCGGCCAGGTTGCCCGGGGCCAGACGTCAGGTTTCCGGGGAGGCATTGGTTTTCCGTGGGCCTGGTCGCAGCGATGCTCGACAAGCTGAAGTTCAGCGCCCCAGGACCATGTCGATCCAGCGTCAGGATAGCGCCCGGGTCCCTTCGACGAGCGCCTCGATCTCGTGATCGGAGAGAGTGTGGTCGGAGCGCTTGGCGTGGTCGAAGATGCGGTCCACGAGCGCTTCGTCGGCCTCGTAGCCACGCGATTCCAGCCAGTAGATCACGTTGGAGCGCCCCGACATGTGGCCGATCTCGATCGCCTGGCGACGGCCGACCAGGCCGGCCGGGACCCCGGAGTAGATCCGGTCGGCGAGCCAGGCGTCCCCCTTCTTCTCGGCCTTGATGACCGCCGCCGCGTGGACGCCGGTGCCGGTCCGGAAGGCGTCCTCGCCCACCACCGGATAGTTGGCTGGGAGCGGCACGCCGGTCGCCTCGGCGATCAGCCGGCAGTACTCGGGGAGCGGCGACAGGTCGGTCTCGATCCAGCCCAGGAGGTTCAGGTTGACGAGCAGGAGGTCCATCTCGGCGTTCCCGACCCGCTCGCCGATCCCGAGCCCGGTGCCATGGACGCGGTCGGCGCCCGCCACGAGAGCCGAGAGCGCGTTGGCGAGCCCGAAGCCGCGGTCCCTGTGGCCGTGCCAGTCGACCCTGACGTCGGCGCCGGTCCGCTCGACCAGCCGTTTCGCCCAGCGGACCAGGTTCCGGGCACCGTCCGGCGTCGCGTGGCCGACCGTGTCGGCCAGGCAGATCCGCGCAGCCCCGGCCTCGATCGCGGTCGTGTAGAGCTTCTCGAGGGTCTCGGGGCGGGCGCGGGTCGTGTCCTCGGTCACGTACATCACGGGAAGCCCGAGGCCGACCGCGTACGAAACCGCGTCCTCGCTGGTCTTTCGGATCCAGTCCACGTCCCAGCCCTCGGCGTACTGCCGGATCGGGGACGAGCCGATGAACGTGCAGCACTCGATGGCGAGGCCGACCTCCTGGGTGATCCCGGCCACCGGATCGATGTCGTGCTTGAGCGTCCGGGCGGCGCAGTTGGCGCCGATCGAGAGCTTCGAGTCGACGATCTCCTGGGCCAGCCGCGTCACGTCCGCGACCGCCCGCGGTCCCGCTCCGGGGAGCCCGATGTTGGCGGTGTGGATCCCCAGCCGGTCCATGAGATGCAGGATTTCGATCTTGGTCTCGATCGAGGGGTCCACGACCGAGGGCGACTGGAGGCCGTCCCGCAGCGTCTCGTCGTCGAACTCGATCGGCTGGGCGGGCCGGACGAGATCGCCGGCTTCCAGGTTCCAGTCGTGGATCAGCTTGGAGATGTCGAAGTCGGTCACGGTCTCCTCGAGCCTCGAGGATGGAAAGATCGAGGTCAAGCTAGCCGGCGCATGGACGAGGGCAATGACGCGCGGGTGCCGTGCGGACCCTTCTCCCTCATCTTGATCGGGGTGAGTGATCTGCCAGCCCCGCCCGGACCCCGCGGGCTTCCCCTTCTCGGATGCGCGCTCGACTTCCGGCGCGACCCGCTCGGGTTCTTCACGCTGGTCGCCCGGCAGTGGGGAGACGTCGCCGTCTTCCGGCTGGGCATCCTGCGCTGCTGCCTGGTCAACCGCCCCGACCTGATCGGGGAGGTCTTCACCGAGCGGGACGACGACATGCTGAAGCCCTGGGACGAGCGGCAGCTCGGGGTGGCGCTGGGCCTGGGCCTCCTCACGGGGAGCGGGGAGCGCTGGCGCCGGCAGCGCCGGCTGGTCGAGCCGTCCTTCCGCGGCGAGCGGCTGCTGGGCTACACGGCGGTCATGCGGCGGATCGCCGAGGAAGCCGCCTCCGGCTGGCGGGCCGGCCAGCAGATCGACGTCCACGCGGAGCTCCAGCGGATCACCCTGGCGATCATCGGGGAGGCCCTGTTCGGCGCCGACCTCGCCCCGCGGGCCGCTGAGTCGGCACGGGCCTTCGAGACGCTGACCGGCCGCTTCGAGCACCTGCTGACGGGATGGCTGCCGATCCCGCTCGCGGCCCGGACGCCGGGGAACGCCCGTCTCCACGCGGCCGTCCGGGAGCTCCACGCGATCGCCGGGGAGATCATCGAGACCCGGCGCGCTTCGGACCTGCCGGGCGACGACCTGCTGGGCGCGCTCCTGGCGGGACAGGGCGAGACCGGGCTGGATGATCGCGAGATCCGCGAGATCGTGATCACGCTGATCGCCGCGGGTCACGAGACCACCGCCCTCGCGCTGGCCTGGTCGCTCCACCTGGTCGGCGTCCATCCCGAGGTCGATGAGCGCCTGGCGGTGGAGGCCCGCACGGACCCCGACGTCGGGCGGGGAGCCCCCTTCGCCCGGCAAGTGGTCCGCGAGGCGCTCCGGCTCTATCCGCCGGCGTGGGGGATCGGCCGCGAGACGACCCGCCCGCTCGCTCTGGACGGCCATCGGATCGGCGCCGGGACCCAGGTCTACGTCGCCCCGTGGGTGACCCATCGCGACCCGCGCTGGTTCCCGGATCCGGAGCGGTTCGATCCCGGGCGCTGGGCGGACGGAGCCCAGACGGCTTCAGTGCGGGCCTGGATCCCCTTCGGCGCCGGCCCCCGGAGCTGCGTGGGGAACGGGTTCGCGATGCTCGAGGCGCCGCTCGTCCTCTCTACGCTGCTTCGGCGCTGGCGGTTCATCCCCGTCGCCGGGCACCCCATCGAGCTCCAGCCCGCGATCACGCTGCGACCCCGGCACGGGATACGGATGCATCTCGAGCCGCGCTGAGCCCTCGCGCGACCGCGCACCTGTCGCCCATCCCCTTTCGAGTAGATTCATTCGATGCCAGGCCGTTCCTCCGGCAATCCGACCGCCGTCGCCGTCGCCTATGCCCTGGTGTGCGTGGTCTGGGGGTCGACCTACCTGTTCATCAAGCTCGGCGTGGAGGTCCTCCCGCCCTTCCTGCTGGGGGGCGTCCGCTTCTCGATCGCGGGGGTGATCCTGCTCGGGATCTGCCTGGTGGCGGGCCGAAGGATGCCCGATCGGCACCAGTTCGCCCGTGCGGCCGGTGTCGGCATCCTCCTGTTGGTGATCGGAAACGGCCTTCTCAACACGTCCGAGCAACACCTCTCGTCGGGGCTGGCCGCTCTCCTCGTCGTGACGTTCGCGCTCTGGACGACCCTCTTCGCGATGCTCGGGCGCGATGCGGAACGCTTGTCACGCTTGGGCTGGCTGGGGCTTCTGATCGGCCTGGCCGGCGTGGCGATCCTGGTCCGGCCGTTCGAATCCGTGGAATCCTCGTGGACCGGCGTGATCGCGGTCCTGGTCGCGTCCTTCGCCTGGGCGGTCGGCACGGTCTACGCCCGGCGCTCACTGCAGGGGATCGACCCGTTCGCGGCGAGCGCGATCGAGACGGCGGTCGCCGGCCCTCTCATGCTCGGCGTGCACCTCCTCCTCGAGCGCGATGCCCCCGTCATCTGGAGTGGACAGGCGTGGCTGGCCGTCCTCTACCTCGCCGGCATGGGATCGGTGGTCGGATTCACGGCCTATGTCTACATCACCGCCCACATGTCGAGCAGCAAGGTCGGGACCTACGCGTACGTGAACCCGGTGGTGGCGGTCCTCCTGGGGTGGTGGTTCCTCGACGAAGCGGTCACTTGGAGGTTCCTGGCTGGCGGGGTCACCGTGCTCCTCGGGCTCCTCCTGGTCTATCTGGCGCGGGTGCGGGAGGCCCGGCCGTCGCTCAGAGCGCCGGTCGAGGGGTAGCAGCGGCTCGAGATCCTTTGCCGGCCACCCGGGCCACTTCGGCCAGCCACGCGGCGCCCCAGCCCAGCGCGGCCTCGTCGAAATCGAAGCGGCTCGAATGGTTGGGATGGGCCGGGCCGGCTGGACGCGCGCCATACCGGACGTAGCAGCCCGGCACGCGCTCCTGGTAGAAGCTGAAGTCCTCGCCGGCCATGTTGGCCCCGGGGAGCGGACGCACCCGCCCGGGACCGACGACCCGCTCCGCCGCTTCACGGGCCAGGTTCGTGACAAGCTCGTCGTTGACGACCGGCGGGGTGCCGTCCTCGATCTCGACCTCCGCCGTAGCGCCGTGGAGGGCGGCCGTGGCCCGCGCGACGCGCTCGGCCTCCGCCAGGAGGCTCTCCCTGACCTCTGTCTTGAAGGCGCGGATCGAGCCTTCCAGGAGGGCGGTTCCGGCGATCGCGTTGGCGACCTCGCCGGCTTGAAGACGGCCGATCGTGACGACCGCGGCCTCGGCCGGATCGACGCCCCTGGAGACGACGTGCTGGAGG
This sequence comes from Gemmatimonadota bacterium, assembly GCA_050732875.1. Classification (GTDB taxonomy): domain Bacteria; phylum Gemmatimonadota; class Gemmatimonadetes; order JACCXV01; family JAHWKZ01; genus DASRVA01. Next base: position 12,846 of record JBOHRQ010000017.1, read on the forward strand.
GCGAGGACCAGGTGGCTCGCCACGACCACCGCGTCCACCGCCTCGTGCGGCCGCGCCGCGTGCCCGCCACGGCCGGTGATCCGGACCCGCAGGAGATCGGTCGACGCGGCGACCGGCCCGGGGGTCACGAAGATCGTCCCGGCCGGAAAATGGACGTCCAGATGCCCGCCGAAGATGGCCGTGACCCCGTCGAGGGCTCCCGCTTCGACGAGGGCCTTCGCCCCCGTCCCCACCTCCTCAGCGGGCTGGAAGATCAGCCTGACGGGGCCGGGCGGCGGATCAACGGCCAGGAGCTCTACGGCTCCGAGGAGCATCGCCGCGTGTCCGTCGTGCCCGCAGGCGTGCATGACGCCCGGGTTCTCGGAGGCGAACGGCAGACCGGTCTCCTCGGCGATCGGGAGCGCGTCGATGTCGGCCCGGAGGGCGACCCGGGCCCCGTCCTCCTTGCCGGGGAGATCCGCCAGGACGCCGGTTCCGCAGACCCGGCGGGGCTCGAGCCCGATCTCGACGAGCCGCCGCTCGATCCGCTCCGCCGTCGCCGTCTCGTTCCAGCTCGTCTCCGGATGGCGGTGGAGGTCCCGACGAATCGAGATCACGCGGTCAAGAAGCTCGACCGGGATGGGTCGTGGGCCCGCCGGTGTTGCCAGATCGGCAGCCCGTTGCCGGGCTGGCTCCTTCATGCGAAGGAGGTTACCGGTCAACCCGGGAGCGCGGTAGTCGCCGAGGCTCCCGTTACGACCCTCCTCTCGTGCCGCTCACAAGGCTCGGCCTTCATCGGTCAGGTCGCAAACCCGGAAGGCCAGCGAATCGTTGTGCGTGAAGTCGCCCACGTAGGAGAGAAGATCGTGCAGCATCTCGTGCTTGATCGTCGGTTCGTCGAGGGCAAAGCCCTCGAGCAGGTAGATCCGATGCGGCGGTGCCCAGCCACCGATCGCGCCGCGGATCCCAAGCTCCATGTGGCTGCCCGAACGGGGGACCTGGTAGAACCGAACGAGGTCGTAATAGCCACCCAGGCCCCGGCACTCCTCGATCTCGCCGTACCATTGGCGATAGGCCGCCGGCGGGTCGATCGGGACCATTTGATGGGGCGCCGATGGGACCTGCTGACAAGCGACCGGCACGAGCGCCATGATGGACAGGCCGGCACAAAGGGCAAGCCGAACGGTCATTAACGATCCCGGGGGCGGTTACGAGGTCTGCGCGCATTGGCAACCACGCAAGGGGTGTGACTGGAAGGCGCAGAAACGGGGGAAAAGGGATCATCCAGCCCTCGATCACTGTCCGCCCGTTCAAGGAAGCGTGGCGAGAGGCACCCTGCGGGCTCACTCGGGCACGGCCCGCGGACGTCCCGCCTACAGAAGCAGCATCCCCCCCAGCACCAGCCCCGCCAGCGTCCAGTCGATCCACACGCAAACGGGCGGAACGTACTGGGGAACCGGCGAGCCGGCGGGGTCGTGGCGATGGTGACGAAGGTGCGGCCGGTCGACGAGGACGGGGTGGAGGAGCGCGGCCCCGAAGGCGATCCCCCCGGCCCCGCGCAGCCCGAGCCAGCGGTGGCCGTTGATGCCGTCCAGGATCGCGAACAGCAGGATGAGGAACAGGATCGTGTTGATCGCCAGGTCGCGCTTGAGCCAGCCCGTCACGCGCGCGGCGGGCGCCTCCTCGATCAGGTAGTAGCCGGCCGCGAGGAGCATCACCAGGAGCCCCCACCAGACGAGCGCGGCGGTCAGGTCGAAGGCATAGGACCGGCCGTAGACCTGGACACTGGCCACGAGCCAGGCCACGGTGAGGAGGAGAAAGACCACATAGGAACGGCGGATCACCAGGCGCCCACGCTACCGTCCCCGGAACTCGGCCTTGCGCTTCTCCAGGAAGGCCTTCGTCCCCTCCCGCATGTCTTCGGTGCCGCAAGCCATGCCGAACAGGGTCGCCTCGAGGTAGAGGCCGTCGTCAAGGTCGATGTCCGCACCCCTCAGCGTCGCCTCGAGGGCGTACTGAACGGCGAGCGGCGCCTTGCCGAGGATCTGGCCGAGAAAGCCACGGGCGCCTTCGAGCAGGCCCTCGGGCGGGAAGACCGCGTTCACGAGGCCCCAGGCGAGGGCCTCGGCCGCTTTCACCTGGCGGCCCGTCAGGACCATCTCGAGGGCGCGGCCGAGGCCCACGATCCGCGCCAGCCGCTGGGTGCCGCCGTGGCCAGGGATCAGGCCCAGCGTCACCTCGGGGAGCCCGAACCGGGCGTTCTCGCTCGCCACGCGCAGATGGCAGGCGATGGCCAGCTCGCACCCGCCGCCCAGCGCGTATCCGTTCACCGCCGCCACGACGGGCTTGGGGCAGTGCGCGATGCGAGTGAACGTGGTCTGGCCCTGGAAGGCGAACTCCTTCCCCTGGGTGGCGCCGAGTCCCGAGAGCTCGCCGATGTCGGCTCCGGCGACGAACGCCTTCTCGCCCGCGCCGGTCACGATCACGCCGCCCACCTCATCATCGTCGCGGAGCCGAAGGAAGACGTCCTGGAGCTCCCTTTCGATGGCCGAGTTCAGGGCGTTCAGCTTGTCCGGCCGGTTCACGGTGACCGTGGCGATCCGGTCGGCGATCTCGACCTTCAGGCTCTCGCACTCGTAGCTCACGGGCGACCTCGGAGGGCTGGAGTCCAGGCCGATGATCGGATGACGGTCGTTTTCAAACGCGGGACGAGGGGCAGAGATGGGACACGACGCACTCCTCGCACTTCGGTCTGCGGGCCACGCACACGCGGCGACCGTGGAAGATCAGGAGGTGGGCCAGCATCGTCCACCGCTCGCGCGGGAAGAGGTCCATCAGGTCGCGCTCGATCTTCTTCGGATCGTTCTCGCTCGTGAACTTCAGCCGGCGGGTGAGACGGCGGACATGCGTGTCGACCACCACCCCTTCGTCTTTCCCGAAGGCGTTTCCGAGGATCACGTTGGCGGTCTTGCGGCCGATCCCGGGCAGACCGACCAGGTCCTCCATCGTTTCCGGGATCTCGCCATCGTGGTTCTCGACCACCGCCCGGGCCATTCCGATCAGGCTCTTGGTCTTGTTGCGGAAAAACCCGGTAGGCCGGATGACCTCCTCGAGCTCCTTCGGCCGGGCCTCGGCCAGGTCCGCGGCGGTCGGCCAGCGCTCGAAGAGGGTCGGGGTCACCGCGTTTACGCGCTCATCGGTGCACTGCGCGGACAGGATCGTCGCGACCGCCAGCTGCCAGGGGTTCTCGTGCGCGAGCGCGGTGCGGGCATCGGGATGCTCGCGGGCGAGAAGGTCGTAGACCATTCGCGCCCGCTCGCGCTTATTCTTCTTCGATTCCCGCGGCACCGTCAACCTCTGAGGGAGGACCGGCTTCCAACCGCCTTTTCCCGTGCGGCGAATCCCGCTACAGATTCAAGTCCATCGGCACCGGCTTCTCGCCTCCGTAATCGTAGAACCCCTTTCCCGTCTTCCGCCCGTGATAGCCGGCGAGATGCATCTTCCGCAAGAGCGGCGGCGCGGCATAGACGGGTTCCTTGTATTCGTCGAACATGATCTCGGCGATCCGGTAGGTGGTGTCGATCCCGACGAAGTCGAGCAGCGTCAGCGGCCCCATCGGATGGGCGCAGCCGTGCACCATGCCCTTGTCGATGTCCTCGATCGAGGCGACACCGCTTTCGACCGCCCGCACGGCGCCCAGCAGGTACGGCACGAGGAGGAGGTTGACCACGAATCCCGAGTTGTCTCTGGCGGCGATCGGGATCTTGCCCAGCGATTCGGCGAACGCCCACGTCCTCTGAAAGGTCTTTTCCCCGGTCTGGATCGCCCGCACGACCTCGACCAGCTTCATGACCGGGACAGGATTGAAGAAGTGGAGGCCGACCACCCGGTCGGGACGCCCCGTCGCGGCCGCCATCTCCGCGATCGTGAGCGATGAGGTGTTGGATGCGAAGATCGTGTGGTCGGGACACAGCCCGTCCAGCTCGCCGAACATCTCGTTCTTGACCTCCAGATCCTCCACTACCGCCTCGATGACGAGATCGCAGTCGGCCAGATTGGAGAGCTCGGTGGTGCCGGTCATGCGGCCGAGCACGGCGTCCCGGTCTTCGGCGGTCATCCTTTCCTTCTCGACCGCCTTCTGCATGAAGCCGCCGATCTTCTGGAACCCCTTCTTCCAGTACCTCTCCTCCACCTCGCGCGCCACGACCGTGTAGCCCGCCTGGGCGCAGACCTGGACGATCCCGCTCCCCATGAGGCCGGCCCCGAGAACGCCGACCTTCTCGATCCTCTCCTTGCTCATCACCTCTCCTGACCTGGAAATGAATTCTGACGGCGAACGGCCGATCCGTCGACCGCCTGCGAATCTCGTTCGAGAGCCGGCTTTGGCAAAGGCTGGGGGGGGGCGCCTGAGATGCCCTGGCCCGTTTCGTCGCTCTACCTGGTTCCGGACGGCTGGCGGTCCCATTCCGCGCGTCGCCGGAGCCCCTGCAGGATGCGTCGGACCACACGGGCATGGATCCCGCTGCCGACGACCATCGTCCGGTAGACGAACCCTCGGACTTCGGGGAAGGCCGCGCGCGTCTCCGCGCTGACGGCGGTGATCCCGTCCCGGCCCCCGATCCGAAAGACGAGCGCGTACCGGGAGAAGCGGTGCTCCCCCTGGAGAACGAGCTCCTCGGGGGCCCGCGATGCCACGACGCGGAACCCGACGAGCGTGTCGCCTTCCTCCATCAGAAACGGCCGGCTGACGCGTCGCTCCCGACAGCCGACAAGCCGCGCGAAGGCCCGCGAGCGACGCTTGCCGAACGAGGTCATCAGGGTCGGGGCCAGGGCGGCCCAGACCTGCTGCGGCTCGGTCGCGGTCCGGAACCCGTGCCGATCGACGAGGGGGAGGACTTCGATGTCCGAGATCTGAATCTGGGCTTTCAAGGCCGCCTCCTGCCAAGGAGTGGACCCCGTGGCTCGGGGGCGGCCCGGAGAATCGTGGTCTGGGTCTGGGTACCCAAAACCTAGTCCAATGCGGCTCGGCGCGCACGAGATCGCCGACCAGGGTCAGTCGACGGTCTCGACGACCACCGTCGCGCCCTGTCCGCCGCCGATGCAGGCCGAGGCGAACCCCTTCCCGCCCCCACGGCGGACCAACTCCCGGAGGAGGGTGATCGTCACCCGGGAACCGGTGGCGGCCAGGGGATGCCCGATCGCGATCGCGCCACCATTGACGTTCAGCTTCTCGTGATCGAGCCCGAGCTCCTTCATGACCGCGACGGTCTGTGGGGCGAACGCCTCGTTCACCTCGTAGAGGTCCAGGCCGTCCAGCTCGAGCCCTACGTCCGCGAGGGCCTTCCGGGTCGACGGGGCGGGCCCGATCCCCATGATCTTCGGGTCGCAGCCGGCGATCCCCCAGCCGAGGAGCCGGCCCAGGACCGGGGCGCCGGCCCTCCTGGCGCGCTTCCTAGTGGTCACGATCACCGCCGCCGCACCGTCGACGATTCCCGACGCATTCCCGGCGGTGACCACCCCGTCCTTCTTGAAGTAGGGCTTGAGCCCGGCCAGGATCTCGGGCGTCGTCTGGGGACGGGGGTGCTCGTCCCGGTCGAACACCCGGTGGCCCTTCCGGTCGGCCAGCTCGACGGGCACGATCTCGTCCGCGAACCGACCCTCCGCCTGAGCCTCCTTCGTACGCTTCTGGCTCTGGAAGGCGTAATCGTCCACTTCTTCGCGCGAGAGCCCGTACTTCTCGGCCAGATTCTCGGCCGTCTCGGCCATCGAGAAGCCGGCGTAGGGGTCGTACAGCGCCTCCCACAGGTAATCCCCCATCTTCGACTGCCCGAGCGGGATCCCCCAGCGGGCCCCCCGGATCGTGTGGGGGGCCTGGCTCATGCTTTCGGTACCCCCCGCCAGCACGACCTCGCTCTCGCCGGTCAGGATCTGCCGCGCGCCCTGGATGATCGACTCGAACCCGGAGCCGCAGAGACGGTTCACGGTGACCGCCGGCACGCTCTGGGGAAGCCCCGCCTTGAGCCCCACGTGGCGCGCGCAGTAGATGGCGTCGGGCGAGGTCTGGAGGGCGTTTCCGAAGATCACGTGGTCGATCTCCTCCGGCGCGAACCCGGAGCGCTCGACGGCGGCCTTGGCGGCCACCACGCCCAGATCGTTGGCCGAGAGATCCTTCAGGCTGCCGCCGTAGACGCCGAACGCCGTGCGGACGCCGGCGGCCAGGACGATGTCGTCACGATCGATCTTCATGGAAGGGGCTCCTTGGAACCTGGGTATCGGTATCGGAATCGGGGGAGGAACAGGTTCGCACCGCCACGGGCCGGCGTCAACCGGAGGCGGTGAATCCTCCGGATCAGTCATGACCCGGCCCCCGCGCCTCCCACTGCGCCTTGAGCGCCAGCGCGTACGAGGCCAGGGCCGCGAAGTGGAGCGCCTGGACGGCCGGCCGCTGCGGAGCGTAGGCCACGAACACGTCGCGGAACGTGTTGGCCGCCTCGCCGAACTTGAGCGGCCCCCAGTCGGGGAGCCCGGAGCGCGCTTCGAAGAGCGGCACCACGGCGAACCGCAGGACCGCCAGGATGACGGCCACGATCCCGAGCCACAGCACGGCCTCGTCGCGGTCCTGGCGGCTCACGATGACCGCCGCCGCCACCGCCACGCCGATCACCAGCCCCACCTGGACCAGCCCGGCGCTCGGCAGGAGCACGCGGAACATCATCGCCGTGGCGGCGATCCAATAGGCCAGCAGGAGCGGTTCGATCCAGCCGTGCCCCCGCCAGATCACGCCCTTCTGGACGAGCACGAAGACGTACAGGATCCCGAGGAGGCCGGCCACGATCCCGAACGGGGCGAACTGGAAGGCGGCGTAGCCGAGGAGGGGCAGATCGAAGCCACCCACGAGCACGGCGGCCGCGAGCCACAGACACGTGACGAGCGCCCGCCGGCGCTCGGAAGGCGGGATGCGTGGCCTCCCGACGGCGGGCGATGCCTCCGCCGACTCCGCTGAGGACTCGCCCCCTAGAGGATCGGCCACGGCGTCAGCGCCCGATCGATCTTCGTGCCCAGCTCCTCCATCCGGACGCGCTGATCGCCGGTGATGTTGGGCAGCGCGAGCCCCTGGTCGACGATGGCCCGGGCCCGTTTCAGCGTCTCCTCGTCGTTCTGCTCGTACCAGGAGCCCGTTCCCTCCGCGTGGAGCGCCTTCGCCCACGCGTGGTAGACCTCGAGGAGGCGGATCTGGGCCTGCTGGTCCTCGCCGAAGCCCTCGGCCTCCTCGCGGGCGAGCCGAAACTTCTCGGCGGCGCCGGCCAGCATCCCGTACTCGACCGAGAGGTCCGCCTCTCCCGCCTCCGAAAGCCGGAATTCCGCCGTCGCCCGCGCGAACAGGCGATCGCCCTCGTCCATCGCCGCCTGATAGCGATCGAAACCGGCCGCCAGCCGGATCTCGTTCACGATCGCGTCGGGGTTGGTGGGACGGAGGAGGGCCATGAGCGCGATCACCAGGGTGAGGAGGACGAGCAGCCCCCAGCCCGCCCACTCGAGGGGATCGGGACGGGTGGCCGCGTCCGTCACCTGGCCGGGACCGGCGCCTCTTCGAGCCGGGCGCAGATCCAGTCGCCGACCGTGGCCGTCGATCCCACTCCCCCGATGTCCGGCGTGGTCACGGCTTCGGCGAGCGCCTCGCCGACCGCCGCCTCCAGCCGGCGCGCCACCCCGGGAGAGCCGGTGTGCTCGGCGAGCAGCGCCGCCGTCAGCACGGCTGCCATCGGGTTGGCGGAGCCCGTGCCGGCGATGTCGGGAGCCGAGCCGTGGACGGGCTCGAACAGGCCCGCGCGCCCGGGATGCAGGTTGGCCGAGGCGGCGACCCCGAGCCCTCCCACGAGCGCCGCCGCCAGGTCGGAGAGGATGTCGCCGAACAGGTTGCTGGTCACGATGACCGAGTAGTGCTCGGGGTTCCGGACCAGCTTCATGGCCAGCGCGTCCACGTACTCCATCTCCGTCTTGACGAACGGGAACTCCGCCGACACCTCCGCGAACACCCGCCGCCAGAGCCCGTGGGCATAGGTCAGGGCGTTCGCCTTGTCGCACATGGTCACGCGGGAGCGATTGCGCTCGACGGCATGGTCGAAGGCCGCGCGCACGATCCGCTTCACGCCGCGGTAGGTGTTGAGGTCCTCGTTGATCGCCACTTCGTCCGGGGTGCCCTTCCTGAAGTTGCCGCCGAGGCCCACGTACGCGCCTTCGGTGTTCTCCCGGAAGACGACCAGGTCGATCCGCCGCTCGCGACCGCCTGGCCTCGGCTTCAACGGGCAGAGGTCGGGATGGAGAAGCCGCACCGGACGCAGGTTGACGTAGAGATCGAGCCGGAAGCGCAGCCCCAGCAGGATGTCGCGGGCGTGCTCGTTGCCGGGTACGCGAGGGTCACCGAGGGCCCCCAGCAGGATGGCGTCGAACTCGCTCCCCAGGCGCTGGAAGATCTCGTCGGGCAGGGTCTCCCCGGTCGCCAGATAGTGCTCGGCGCCGAGCGGGAACTCCTCGAAGGCGTACTCGACGCCCTCGGGGCGGCCCGCGATCTCCAGGGCCCGGCGCGCCACCTCGATGACCTCGGGGCCGACGCCGTCGCCGGCGATGACCGCGACCCGGGTCACGCCAGGATCTCCTCCAGCGCGGCGACCAGCCGCTCGCCACCCGGCCGCGCCGGAATCGAGATCCGCGCCCGGGTCTTGATTCCCGGGGCGGACATCGGCCGGACGATGATCCCGCGTCTCAAGAGCTCCCGATCGATCGAAGCCGCGCCGGGCCCCAGGTCGGTGAAAAGGAAGTTGGTGGCCGACCGCACCACGGCGAGACCCAGCCGATCGAGCCGGCCGCGGAGCCAGTCGCGCTCCTTCTCCACGAGCCGCACGGTCGCCGCCACGTGCTCGTCGTCCCCCAGCGCGGCCAGGGCGGCCGCCTGGGCGAACACGCTCGTGTTGAAGGCCTCCCGGACCCGGTCCAGGGCGCGGGCGTGCTCGGCGCGAGCGACCGCGTAGCCGACCCTGAGGCCGGCCAGGCCGTAGGCCTTCGAGAAGGTCCGCAGCACGATCAGGTTGGCCCCGCCCCGGATCCGTTCGACGTCCTCTTCGAACCGGTCCTCCGGGGTGACGAACTCGTAGTACGCGCGGTCGAGGAGCACGAGGGTGTCCGGGGGCAGGTCGTCGAGCAGCGCCGCGAGGTCCGACGGCCCGATCCGGGTGCCGGTCGGGTTGCAGGGGTCGTCGAGGAAGACCACCCGGGTCCGCTCGCTTACGACGGCGCGCAGGCCGTCCAGGTCGAAGGCCCAGTCGACGTGTGGCACGACCGTCGGCTGCACGCCCACGATCTGGCAGGCAATCTGGAAGCGCGGAAAGGATGGAAAGCCCACCACCGCCTCATCGCCCGGGCGCAGGAAGGCGCGCGCGACCAGGTCGATGCACTCCACCGAGCCGTTCCCGACCACGATCTGCTCGAGGTCGACTCCGTGGCGGGCCGCCAGCGCCTCGCGCAGGACGAGCGCCTGGCTGTCCGGATAGCGATGGGCCTCCGGCCCCAGCCTTTCCAGGGCGGCCAGAGCACGGGGGGAGGGACCGAGAGGGTTTTCGTTCGAGGCCAGCTTGAGCACGTCACGGACGCCGAACTCGCGCTCGATCTCGGTGCGATGCAGGCCGGGGATGTACGGCCAGATGCGCTCCAGATCGGGGCGCGATGGAGTCGGCGGCGCGGCCGTCTCCAGCGCCTCGCTGCGCACTAGCCCGCCCACTCTTTCAGGAACTGATGGACGTACTCCTGGAACTCGGCCAGCGCGTCGACGCCCTCGGAGAGGCGCTCGAAGGCGACGGGGTCGTCGCTTCCCTCGTAGCCCGATTCCTCGCCGAGCTCGGTCACGTAGTCGGCGAGGCCGACCAGGGTGAGGCCGATCCGTCCCGGCAGGACGTCCTCTTCGGCCAGGATCTCGATGGCGTCGAGGCTGTCCTCGGGCTCCTCCCAGTCGGCCTCGTCGATCAGGTGGCGTGCCGCGCCCACTGCATGGCGCATCGCCGCGTCGAGATGGCGCAGGGCCGCCTGGCGTGCGGCGGGGGCAGTGACGAACGTTTCCTCTCCCTCGTCCACGGCCACCCGCATCGCGTCGATCTCGGCCTCCAGGGCGTCGAGCTCGCGAAGGACCTCGGTAAAATCGGCGTCGGGCATTCCCGAAGGATAGGCGGCGCGGGGCGCAAGTCAACCGATGCGGTTCCCGGCCCCGGAAGGGCTAGAGCGGAAATCTCCGCGGCTGGTCGTCCCGAACGCGAGGGAGCCGTCCAGGCAGGCCGCTCAGCGTCGCTCCAGCAGGAGCAGATCCACGCCCGTGAACTCCGCTCGTCGTACCACCTGGTGCGTGGCCGTCATCCTCTCGGCACACCGATCGGCGCTCTCCTCCCAGTCGCGCACCACCACCAACCAGAAGCTCGGCTGCGATCGGAGATCGGGTAGACGGACCTCCGGCGTCCGCGAGTCGCTCCTCCCTTCCACCGCTCCGCCGCACCCCATCAGCCGCTCGACCTCGAGCCCCTCTCCGTAGTAGGCGGCAGCCGCCACCCCCTGCCCCACGACCGCCACCGGCTGGTCCGGGAGCGGACTCGTCCGCACGTATTGGATCGCCCCGCGGACATCCTCCTTATCGTACCGCGGATCCGCGTAGAAGTTCTGCAGCGACATCGCGAAGAGCCCCACCGCGGCCACCGTCCCCGCAAGCCGCCAGCGCCCCAGCTTCTCCACCCCGAGCGACAGCAGGAGCGCAAATCCCGGCACCGCCAGGAACGTATAGCGGACGTTGAAGGTCTGTCCCTGGAAGACGGAGATCGCGAAAACCATGAGGGGGAACCCGGCCACCCAGGGTCCCAGCACCGCCCCGCACGCCCGCCGCTCGCGGAACGACCAGAGGCCCAGGGCCGCGATCGGCATGAAGACGACATAGTAGAGCACGACCTCCGGATACGAGGTCAGGATCGAGCCGGGGCTGGGCAGGTGGTGGAGCTCGGCCAGCGAGGGACCGATTGTATATCCGGCGACGTAGGCGAAAAAGAGATACGGGAGGGCGACGAGCGTCGTCGCCCGGGGGGTCCCCACCGCTCCCCTCCCTCCTCCTCCCTCGGCGGCGGCGAACGCGAGGTAGAAGACCGGCAGCATCAGCGCGCCAGCCACGAGCACGACGACGAGGACCTTGCACCGGAATGCTCTGCGTTCACCGCGATCCGGAAGCAGCCAGCCCGCGACGGCATGCACGATCACCAGCGGGATGGAAACGACGAACGTATAGAGGGCCATGACCAGAGTGACTCCGTGCAGCAGCCACCAGCGCGTGCGACCGGTCTTCCACAGGCGGATCAGAGCCAGAAACGAGAGCGTGGCCAGGAAGGCCCACTGCGCGTACCAGCGCGCCTCCTGGGCGTACCAGACATGCAGGGGAAGCACGGCCAGGAACAGCGCGGCCCGGAGAGCGATCCGCCGTCCTGCCAGGTCCCGCGACACCAGGTATATCGCCCCGACATCGAGGACGCTCACGATCGCGTAGGGCAACCTCACCAGGAACTCCGAGTCCCCGAACAGAGTCGCGAAGTAGAGCAGGACGAGGCCGAGCGGCCGGGTGCCCATATTCCAGTAGCGGTCGATCCCGTCCCACGGAGCCGCTACCTGCTCCATCGAGAAGACTTCGTCGAGCCAGAGGTTCTCCGCCCCCAGGTGGTAGAGCCGGAGCGCCGCCGCCAACGCCAGGATGAGCGCGGGGGGCAGCCATGCCGGCCAGCGGGCGCTCGTCTCGCCGGAGGCGGCCATCTTCTCGGACGCCAGGTCGGTGCTCATCTCTCCCTCTTCACACACCCCAAGGCGTTTCAGGACGGATGTCACTGCAGAAACGGCGGGGAAGGAAGCGGTATCTGCGCGCCGGGCGGGCCAATCTACCGCTTGGATTGCCGTGTATCTTCGAACGCTTTCGAGCCGTCGTCGCGATGGAGACGATACGTCGAGGCCTTGGCGGCCTGAAAGTGAACGACGATCTCGCCGATCAGCCCGAGGGCCACGGCCTGGACGCCCAGCGTCACGAGGAGCACTCCCAGCAGGAGCAGCGGTCGATCGGCCATGGGCTGTCCACCGAAGCGCTGGACCACCAGAACCACCAGGATTCCTCCGCCCAGCAGCCCGAACGCGGCACCGACCGACCCGAAGAACCTCAACGGACTGTAGGTAAAGCGCAGCAAGAAGAAAATGCCGAGGATATCGATCACCCATCCCAAGTAGACTCCCGGACGGTATACACGCGTTTCCCCTCCCCGGGGATGCTGCGCGACCGGCTCCTCCTTGACGCGGAAGCCTTCGCGCTCGGCGATGATGGGCAGAAAGCGAAACTGGCTCCCATAAAGCGGGATCTCCGACAGCACGTCACGGCGCATCGCGCTCACACGGCAGGTCAGGTCATGGAAGCGCGAGCCCGTGAGCGAGTTCATGAGCCATGTCGCGATCCCCCCCTGCAGTCGATTGATCCAGCCGTCCCGACGCGGCCAGCGACGGGCGACCACTACGTCACTGCCCTCCTCGATCCTGCGTATCATTACCGGAAGGGCATCCGGCGCCACGCGCAGCGCGGGAGGCAGGGTCACGATGATCCGCCCGCGGCTGTGCTCCACCGAAAGGCGCAGGACGGCCGACTGCCCCACGGGTTGACCCACCTCGAGAATGCGCATCTTCGCATGCGGCCGGAGCTTCTCGCGCATCGATTCTTCCGGGCCGGCGCTCCCGGGCTCGGCGATGAACAGGAACTCATAGGTCAGACCAAGGTCGCGCAAAGGGGGCTCGTACTCGTCGTAGATCTCCCGCGCTCCCAGCCGCCCGGCCTCGAGCAGAACGACGACCGTGACATCCAGCTCCTCGGACAGGACTTTCACCTCAGGCTCCCGGGCTACCTGCATGACAGATCTATGACTTCCCACTTCCTCCAGCTTCACCATGATACCTCGTGCACGACCGGCAGAAACTCCCGCGGTCGCCAGTACTGGCGGACGAAGACCTCTGCCACGAGCCCGAGCATGAAAATGTAGGTCGCCAAGCCGAACAGAATCACGGCCGCCGCTGGGAAGACAACCGCGTTGTCGGATACGAAGCTCGTCGCCTCGACGATGGCGGACGCGACCAGGAACAGCAACCCGAACTCAGCCACCGCGATCGCCGCCAATCCGAACAGCCGTAGCGGTCGATCGCGAAACGAACGGATCATGGCGATCGTCAACAGATCCAGCAGGACACGCCATGTCCTCGAAAGGCCGTATTTGCTGCTGCCGAATTGTCGAGCATGATGCCGAACCGGGATCTCGGCGATCTTGGCCCCGCTGGTCGAAGCCGCAATGGCGGGAATGAAGCGATGCATGTCCGAGTAGAGAACCATCGAGCGAAGCACTTCGGACCGATAGGCGCGGAGGGAACAGCCCGTGTCGCGAATCCTAACTCCGGTGATCCGCCGAGCCAACTCATTCGCGACCCAGGAGGGAAACTTCCGGGAAATCGTCTTGTCCTGGCGATTCTCCCGATAACCCGTGACGAGGTCGAAGCCGTGGTTCAGCTCCTCGACGAGGACCGGAATGTCCCGAGGATCGTTCTGCAAGTCGCCATCCATGCTGACGACGACGCTCCCGCGCGCGTGGTCGAATCCGGCCTCCATGGCGGCGGTCTGTCCGAAGTTGCGAGCCAGATGCAGCACCCGGATCCGAGGCTCGGAGCTCGCGATCTCGTCGGCGAGCTCGCCGGTGCCGTCCGTGCTGCCGTCATCGATGAGGAGGAGCTCCCAATCCCGGCCCAAGAGCGCATCCTGCACCGCCCTTATGAGGGGTGGAACGTTGGGAGCCTCGTTGAAGAGGGGGACTACCACCGAGATGGCAACTCTATCGGAAACCGGCACGCGCCTCCCCATCCGTCGGAAACAACGACATCCGGGCTTGGTCGACCGCGCCTGGGACGGGACCGCCTGCCCACTATTATACTGTTCCACGGCGACAACGGCGAATCGGGCTCCAACACGGTAGGTCAGTGCAACTTCCGGACCACCGGGTTAACCCGTGCCCCAGGCTCCGGGGCGCCTTAGCTTGACCCCGATGCGCATCCGTTCCGCGGCCGCGCTCGCCCTCCTCCTGCTCGCCTTTGCGGCATCCGCCGCCGCCGGCCAGCCGATCTCGAGCCCGGACAGCGCGTACGCCGATTACGCCGCCGTCCTCTCCCGCTATGTCCGGGACGGCGGCGTCGACTATGCCCAGTGGAAGGCCGAGGACCCTGCCGCGTGGCGGCGGTTTCTGGCGTGGCTGGAGTCGGCGGACCCGGTGGCCTGGCCGGTCGCCAGCCGGCGGGCGTTCTGGATCAACGCGTACAACGCGCGCGTGGTCGCCGGCGTCTTGCGGCGGTATCCCATCGACTCCGTGAGGGACGTGGGTTTTCTGGGCGGCCGTCTGCGCGGGTTCTTCACCCGTCGAGAGCATCCGGTGGCCGGGGCATCGCGCACGCTGGACGAGATCGAGAGGGAGATCCTCCTCACCGACCCGTTGTGGGACTCCCGGATCCCCTGGAGCCTGACCTGCGCTTCCAGGGGCTGCCCCCAGTTGCGGCCCGAGCCCTACCGGGCGACCGCTCTCGAGCGGCAGCTCGAGTTTCAGGCCGCGACGTATCTGAACAGCCCGGCCGGCCACCGGCTCGATCCGGAGGGGCGGAAGGTCTACCTGTCGCGGATCTTCGACTGGCACCGGGAGGACTTCGAGCGCGCGGCGGGAACGGTTCGTGCATACGCCCTGCGCTACCTGACGGGTACGGCGCTCGAGGCCCTCAACGCCGGGTGGGAGATCGAGTACATGGACTACGACTGGAGCTTGAACGACGCCGGTCGAGAGCGACGCGGAATCTAGCGGGCGGTGGCTTCGGCGATTCGCTCGAGCGCCGCCGAGTCCAGACCGGGAGCCGGGACGAGCCGCCCTGCGCGCTCCCGGAAGACGGTGGCGCTCCAGCGAACGGATCGCTGCCCTGCGCCATCCACCATCCGACCCACCGCGCTGACCACCTCCGGGGCGGCGTCTCCATCCAGGTCCACGAGACCGAGCTCGTACGACTCTTCCCCGATCCGGCCGTCGAAGAAGATCGCCAGGCGGTCGCCCTGTGGGGTCGCCGCGAGGAACGGCTCCAGCCTCCCCCCGGCGTCCACGTCGAAGGCGCCGATTGCCGCGACTCCGCGTCGTTTCGAGGGAAGTTCGAGGAGCAACGCCGGGCCCGAGGCGAACCGGACCGGCGCGTAGAGACCGATCCGGCCCGATCCCTCCTCCCAGCTCTGGAGTCCAAGTCCCGCCGGCTCGACGAGCGGGTTCGTGACCTGGAAACGGTAGTCGCTTCCCCGGCCCTCGAGGACCGTGGCCACTGGAGCTCCGGCGGCGGAGCGGGAGAGGGCGACCGTCTCGGGGGTCGCGTCTCCCGTGAGGTCGAGCGAGAACACCCCGCCGGGGACGGGGGGCGCGCCGGGGGCTCTCTCGACCAGCGGCGCGAGGTGATCCTCGAAGGTGAAGTGGCTTGCGCGGGCGTCCCACACGTAGGCGAGGCTTCCCCCGCCGCCGGAGTCGCCGGCGACCCGGACCCTCAGGCGGCCCGGGTCGATCCATCCTCCGAGCCCCACCGAGCGCTCCTCGCGGAGCAGCCATTCGACGACCGGATGGCGCAGCCTGCGTCCCGCCGGATCGGAGATCGACACGCGAGAGATCCCGTCCGCCATCCGGCCGACCCACGCGAGCCAGCCGCCCTCGGGAGCCCAGGCGAGGCTATCCGCTCGGCCGCCGGGGAACACATCGACGAAACGAGCGGTCTGCGCGGTCCGGGACCAGATCCCGACCGCCTGGTTGGCCCCGCCGGTGGTGAAGGCGACGAGCGTGCTGTCCGGCGAGAAGGCGAGCTGATGGAAGCGGATCGGCTCGATGACGACCCCGTCCAGTCCGCCCCCTGGAAGACGCTCGGCGGTGAAGAGAGTGTCCCGGCCGAGGAGGGCGGCGCGACCGTCCGCCGACACCTCGAGGGGCCCCGAGGGAAGCTCCGCCTCGCGGGTCACCTCGTCTCCGGCCGGGAGGATCGAGGCTTCGGGCCGGCGCTCCTCGCTCCCGCATCCCGCGGCGAGAAATACGGCCGCGGCCAGGACGAGGCGCGCGCGCGGCGCGGGCGTCAGTATCCGCCCTTCTTGAGCACGTCCCGGGCGATCACGACCCGCTGAATCTCGTTCGTCCCTTCGAAGATGCGGTTGATCCGGCTGTCGCGGTAGAAACGTTCGGGCCACATCTCGGCGGAGTAGCCCAGTCCACCGTGGAGCTGGACGGCCCTGTCGACGATCCGGTCCAGCGCCTCCGAGCAGAAGTACTTGCAGATCGCCGACTCGCGACTGAACCGCATCCCCTGGTCGCACATCCAGGCCGTCCGGTAGACCATGTTCTCTATGGCATAGGTGTCGGCCGCCATCTCGGCGAGCATGAACTGGATGGCCTGGAACTCCATGATCGGCTTGCCGAAGGCCCGGCGCTGGTTCGCGTACTGCACGCATCGATCGATGGCGTCCTTGGCCGCTCCGAGCGTGGCCGCCGCCAGCCCGAGGCGGCCCACGTCGAGCACGCCGAAGGCGATCCGGGCGCCCTGCCCGACCTCGCCGACCAGGTTCCCGGCCGGCACCTCCATGTCCTCGAAGACGAGCTCCACCGTGTTCGAGCCGCGGATCCCCATCTTCTCCTCGACCTTCCCGACCCGGAAGCCGGGGAAGGACTTCTCGACGATGAGGGCCCCCGGGCCCGACTCCCCCTCGGCGTCCTCCACGTTGCAGAAGACGGCGACGACATCGGCCAGCCCGCCATTGGTGATCCAGATCTTGGTCCCGTTGACGACAAAGCTGTCGCCATTCCGCACCGCGGTGGTCTTCATGCCCATCGCGTCCGAGCCCGACTCGGGCTCGGTCAGCGCATAGGCGCCGATCATCTCGCCGCGCGCCATCGGCGCCAGGTACCGCCTCTTCTGCTCCTCGCTCCCGAACTTGTGAATCGTCATCGCCCCGATCGACTGGTGAGCGCCGATGAACGTCGCCGTCGAGGCGCACGCCCGGCTGATCTCCTCCTGCAGGATTACGTAGCCGGTCTCGCCCATGCCGGCGCCGTCGTACTCGGGCGGAAAGACCACGCCAAGAAAACCGAGCTCGGCCATCATCTCGATCAGCCGCGGCGGGATCTCGTGCTGCCGGTCGATCTCGTCGGCGGCCGGCCGCAGCTCCTCGTCGACAAACCGCTTGACGGTCCGGCGCAGCTCCTTCTGCTCGTCGGTGAACGACCAGTCCATGCAAGCCTCCCGAGCGGAGTCCGAAAAAGAGACAAGATACCCGCGTGGACAGCCAGCGAAAGGGAGGATCATGTCGTCTGACCGGAGCATTTGGGTTGGACCCGTCCTCGAACGGGGAAGGCGCTTGCCCGATGACTGGGGAGGTGCTACCCTCCTTCTGGTACCAGGCCAACCGCACACAGGCCACAGGCCACTGGAGCAAAAACCGTGTTGCAGGATCTACTCGACCCGCTGAGGTCCATCCTCTCGGTGGGTGCCGCTCCGTCAGACGTGGTTTACGCATACCTCGATCCCGGGACGGGAAGCCTGATGTTGCAGGCGTTGATCGGAGGCGTCGCCGCGGGCTCTTTGGTGCTTCGTAAGTATTGGCAAAGGATCAAGGGGTCCTTCGCTTCCCGCTTCATGCGACAGCGGGGATCGCCGGACGACACCGTCGCCGATTGAGCTCGTCCGAGATCACCCTCGAGGCAGACCCCGGCTCGTTCCGGGATCCTTCGGGCCACGTCTACGAGATAGACGGTGAGATCTTTCGCACCGTCACCGAGACGGCCAGGGAGGACTACGAGTTCGTTCGGGACAGGGGGCTGCTGGAGCGGCTCTCGAAAAAGGGGTGGCTGATCGGCACCGAGGAGGTCCACCCCCTGCCTGCGGCGTTCGATGCGGACTCGGTGCGTTACGTTCTCAGGCATCCCCGAATCTCTTTCGTATCCTATCCCTACGAGTGGCCGTTCGGGCTCCTCAAGGCCGCCGCCTTGCTGCAGCTGGACATGCATCTCGCGCTGCTCGATGAGGGGGCGAGTCTGTCGGACGCATCCGCCTACAATCTCCAGTTCCAGGGACCGGACCCCGTTTTCATCGATGTCCTTTCCATGCGTCGTTATCGCGAGGGCGAGTACTGGACCGGGCATCGACAGTTCTGCGAGCAGTTTCTGAATCCTCTGCTGCTTCGATCGGCGGTCGGCGTCGCATTCAACGCCTGGTTTCGCGGCGATCTGGAAGGTATTCCGACCAAGGACCTGGCTCGTGTGCTGCCGCTTCGACGAAGGATGTCCTGGAAGATCCTGACCCATGTCGTGCTGCAGGCACGCCTCGAACAGAAAGCCATCGACGACCCGGAAGGAAGTCTCGCAAGGCTCCGCGGCCATCGCTTCAACCGCGCGAGCTATCTCGGAATGCTTCGTCAGCTCCGTGCCTGGATCGCCACAATGGAACCGGCCGCCACCGGTAAGACCGTCTGGGAGGACTACCAGGAAGCCCACCGGTACGGATCCGAGGACGAGAGGTCGAAGCGAGACTTCGTCACCCGTTTCGTCAGCGCGACAGAGCCGAAGCTGTTGTGGGATCTGGGGTGCAACGTCGGCTACTATTCAAGCGTCGCCCTCAAAGCCGGAGCCAGGGAGGTCATCGGCTTCGATTCTGACTTCAACGCCCTGGAAATAGCCTTTCAGCGAGCGAAATCACAGGGCCTGGCCTTCCTCCCCCTTTTCATGGACGCCGCCAATCCTAGCCCGGACCAGGGCTGGAGACAGCGGGAGCGTCTGGGGCTCGCGCAGCGGGCCAGGGCCGATGGAATCCTCGCGCTCGCATTCGCTCATCACCTCGCGATCGGCAGGAACGCGCCGATACCGCAGGTGATCTCCTGGCTGACCGGCGTGGCTCCACAGGGAATCATCGAGTTCGTTCCCAAGTCCGATCCGACCGTAGGGCAGATGCTGGCGCTTCGCGAAGATATCTTCAAGAGCTACTCTCGAGAGAACTTCATGGCTTCGGTCGAAAGAACGGCGCGCGTCGTCGAGACCAGACAGCTCGAATCCGGTCGCCTGCTGTGCTGGTATGACAGGCGAGCGTAAGCAAGGCTCCAGACAGCTTCCTTACCTGGCTCATCCCCTGCTGTTCGGCATTGTCCCGATCCTCTACGTCTACTCCCAGAACATCGGCGAGCTGGAGCTGTCCGCCCTGATCAGGCCTCTCGCCGTGGTTACGGGCGTCCTTTTCGTGGCCCTGCTTCTGCTGTCACGATATTCGAGAAATCCCGATCGCCTGGCGGTGCTCCTGTCGGGCACCATCCTGCTTACGTTCTCCTATGATTTCACGAGGGAGCTCATCACGCGGTCCCTCCCGATCGAGGTCGAGAAGGTCGTGCGGGGGGCCCTGGCTCAGGTTCTTCCGTTCAACCTCGGAGATTACGACGGATTCCTGGCTGTGGGGGTTTTGAGCCTCGCATGGGCGGTCCTTTGCTATTGGGTCTTCTCGAGGCCGGTTCCCCGATCCGCGCACAGCCTTCTCTTCGTGATGGCCGGCACGATGCTCACGATCTCCCTTCTGCGTATCGGTCTGGATATCGTCAAAACCCCGCGCGGAGTGGCCCCGGTCGTCGCCCAGATCACGTTGCCGGCGAAGGAGACGGGCAACCCCCGGCGTCCGCCGGACATCTTCTACATCGTCCCCGATCGCTATCCGAACGCTCACGTATTGCGCACCTATTTCGATTTCGATAACGGCGGCTTTCATGAAGCCTTGCTGGAGCGCGGCTTTTATGTGGCCCGGAACGCCCAGGCGAATTACTTGAAAACCAGCCTGTCTCTGGCTTCCTCTCTCAATCTGCAGTACATAAACGGCCTTTCCGAAACCTATGGCCAGTCAACCGATGACTGGCAGCCGGTCTTCGATCTATTGCGCCATCATCAAGTTCAGCGCCTCCTGCGCGAGCGGGGCTACCGCTATGTGCACATGGGAAGCTGGTGGCCTCCAACGGCTTCCAACCCCCATGCGGACGAGAATTTCCCGGGCCGGACCGAGCGCCTTTCCCCCTTCGAGGATCTCCTGCTGCGTACCACGCCCCTTCCGGCCTTCATGAAGCGCTACCGATCATTCCGCGGCGAATCACCGAACCGCCTCGAGTGTGAACGCGAGTCGAGCAAGCTCGAGTTTCTCAAGCAGGTGGGGGGCGAACCACAGCCCGTCTTCGTTCTGGCGCACTTCCTGGTTCCACACAGGCCGATGAAATTCGATGCCAGCGGGAATTGCATCGACGGTCCCCAACCGACGACCAGCGAGCAATGGGGGCCTTACCGGAGGGCTTTCGTGGAGCAGGTGAAGTTCATGAACTCGGAGCTTCTGGACGTCTTCGACGCTCAGCGGGCGAAGAACCCCTACGACTTCGTTTTCATCATCCAGGCTGACGAGGGCCCCTTCCCCCTCGCGTACCACCTTCTGGGGGAGAAGCTGGATTGGGAGGCCGCGGATGACAACGAGGTCATGATGAAATTCGGGATCATCAACGCTCTCTACTTCCCCGATCGCACTTACGATGGCCTGCATCCCCGGTCGTCACCGGTCAACAACTTCCGTCACGTCTTCAACCATGTCTTTGGGGCGCGGTTTCCGCTGCTGGAGGACCGGGCATACACCTCCAAGGACGGCCATCACATCTTTCGCTTCACCGATGTGACCGCGATCGTTGACGGGGCCCCCAGGCGAGGACCCTGACGGGCTCCCTTCTTTGCGGTAGGGGGGATCCTCTACAACCGGGGTCTCAGGCGCCGGCCGGCTGCTCCGCCTCGGCCAAACGCCGACCGACCGCCTCGATCAGGATCTCCCGGGCGCGCTCGACGACGTCGTCGATGGACGGGGTTCGCGCCGCCATCGCCTCGGCGCGGTGACGCAGGTCGTCGAGCGACGGGAAATGCGGAACCGGCACCTCGTGGAGCATCGCCTCCAGATGGGCGCGGGCGCGCGGGGCCCCGGCCCTGAGGTCCGCCATCCCGGGCCGATGCTCCCAGCCGGCGCGAACCTGCTCGGCGATCCGATCGACCGGGAAGCTGCGCGCGATCTGATGGGCGACCTTGTCCACCGCGCGGCGGGAAAGCCGGCGCTCGCCTTCCAGGACGTCCTCCGGCGGGCCCTTCAGGTCGTGCACCAGTCCCACCCGCGACAACAGGACGAGAATCCAGTACGTCGCATCGATCTCCCACCACCGCCATCCCTGACGGGTCGAGCTCTGGTAGTAGTGATGGTTGTTGTGCCATCCCTCGCCCATGGTGATCAGCGCCAGCAGGAAGCTGTTCCGGCTGTCGTCCCCGGTCAGGTAGCGCTGCCGGCCGAAGGTGTGGGCCAGCGAGTTGATGGCGAAGACCCCGTGGAACAGGATCGTCGTCGAGAGGAAGAAGCCGACGAAGAGGCCCGGCCAGCCTCCGATCAGGAAGCAGAGGATGGCGAGCAGGATCCCCGGCACCTTTTCGAAGCGGTCGAGCCATACGAGCTCGGGGTATTGAGCGAGGTCCTTCACCAGATCGTAGTCGGCCTGGCCCCGCTGACGGGCGAAGATCCACCCGAGGTGGGCGAACAGGAACCCGTGGATCGCGGGGGAATGGACGTCCTCGGGAGTATCCGAGTGCCGATGGTGGTGGCGATGCTTGGCCGACCACCACAGGACCCCCTTGTGGAGCGAGGTCTCGGAGAGAAACGCCAGCACGAACTGGAACCATCGGCTGGTCTGGTAGCTGCGATGGGCGAAATAGCGATGGTAGCCCGCGGTGACCGCGAACATCCGGCCGAAGTAGAGCGCCACGGCCAGCACCACCGACCCCATCGTCACCCCCGACCACAGAATGCCGAGGCAGGCGAGATGGACGAGGACGAAGCCGGCGGCCCCCGGGTACACGATATCGTCGTGATGCTGGTCGTCGAAGCGGATTCGCTGGGTGAGCATCTGGACCTTGCGAGGCTGAGGTCAGGACCGGGGGGTGAACAGCCGGACAATATAGCCCGTTCCGCCATCCCCCGCCGCCTCTTCAGAACTCGATCCGGACCCGGTACGTGAGGACGCTCTCCTCGCCGGCCTCGACCGGCACGTCGAACCGCACGGTGAATGCGTCCAGCTCCTCGAAGTCATGGCTGTTCGACAGCATCGTCCACTCCGAAGGGAGCGGCTCGACCACCTGGACGACGATATCCGTGTCCTTGTGGTTCCGGATCTTGACCTCGAACGTCTCCTCGTACACGTGGCCGCTCGAGATGATCTGGAACTCGGTCTGCCGGCGCTCGGCGATGACGTCGAAGGCCTCCCCGACCTTGAGCTTGACGCGCTCGTTCTTCGGGGTGTGGTCGATCCGATCCTCGCCCACGAGCTGGAGCGTGCCGTCCACGTCGGCCTTGTAGAGCCGGACCACCCCGGCCGGCAGCGGGATCCCGAGGCCGTTCCCGTCCCGATTGTCGAACTCCTGATAGACCCCGACCTTGAGGCCCTTCTCGCCGCCGTACTGCTGAGTGTAGTACCAGGGCGCGCCGGCCAGCCGGTAGACCTTGTCGGTCCGTATGTCGTTCCCTTCCAGCAATCGGATCTGCTTGGTCTGGTTGTTCTTGATCGTGGTCGGTCGCGGCAGGTCGTAGAGGTGGTACTCGAAGAACGTGCGCTCCTCGAACCCGGCCTCGGACACCGTGGCGGCCGCCTCGCGGAGGGCATCCTTGTCGTTCATCTGTCCCACCTGATCGGCACGGTGGATGTCACCCGCCACCAGCTTGAGCCGGGCGTTCGGGTACGATGTGCCGCTCTGGTTGTCGAGGGTGACCCAGCCGCCGATGTCGAGGCTCCGGTCGTTCTCGGAGAGGGTCGCCACGTAGTCGGCTTTCCAGTTCAGACCCTGGGTCAGATACGAGACCTCGACGGGCTCCGGCCCCTGGCGATCGCTGGCCAGGGTCCAGACCAGGGTCGGGAGCGCCTTGAGGTCGCCCCTGAGGTCGGGCAGGACGACCCGCCCCGGAGGGTTCAAGGCGATCGAGTCGCCGATCTGGTACACCGTCCCCCCCTGGAGCGAAAGCAGCTTCGCGGTGACGACCCGCTCCTCCCCGTTCTCGCCGGCCCGCACGTACAGGGTCACCGTCTCGCCGACGTACTTCTCGAGGAGCGCCTGGGGCGTCAGCAGGTCGAACTCGTAGTTCTGCTCGAGGACGTCCACGGCGCCGGGGTTCCTGAGGGCGGCGAATGCGACCGACGTCGGGTCGATCAGGGCCGCCACGTCCCGGAACGGCAGGGTGAACACCCCGCGCTCGAGGTCGATCGACCGCTGGTCGCGGACCAGTCCCAGGTTGCCGTTGTAGACGGTGACGGCCAGCGTGCGATCGTCGGGGTCGTCCGCGCTCGCCAGCGCCCCGGCCGCCAGGATCGGGGCCAGCGCCAGCGCCGGGATCAGAAACTGTCTCGTTCTCATGAAATGCCTCCGGTTCGGGTTCCGTACGTGGGTCTCGATCCCCCATACAACCGGAGGCATGGTTTATTCCCGGCCGGCGGCTCCGATGGCCGCGCTCACGGGCGCCATCAACCCGGGCCCGAGCCCGCGGCCTCGGGCGAGGAGCTTCAGGGGCGCGTGGCGAGAAAGGCGGCGAGGCTGTCCGCCAGCGCCTCGGCCGCCCGCCGGAGCTCGGTGGGGAGATCGTCGCCCGAAGCCAGGCTGTCCCGCCACTGGGCCAGGGCATCCGCGGCGAGCGCCGAGTCGGCCTCGGAGAGGGCGACCCGGGCACGCCGCTGAAAGCGCTCGAGGTCCGGCGGGGAGGCCGCCTCGTTCTGCCCCGTGACCGCGATCTCTCCGACGACGGGCGCGGGCTCGTCCGCCACCACGTTCGAGTCGGCGCGGGCCTCGAACCGGGCCCGGCTCACCGCGCTGTCATCCCGGGCCCCGGCGGCGGCCGCGTCGGCCTTCCCCCCGATCGCCTCCCCGGCCGGGGCTGGCTTCTGGGCCGTGGGACGCGCGTCCTTCTGTTGCCGGGCGCCCTCCCGGTTCTCTAGCTCGTCGCCCAGGGGCTCAGCCGCTTCCCCTTTCCTGACCGGCCCCTCGTCCTGGGCCGGCTGGACGCGGTCGGGCTCCGTGCGGGCCGTCGTGGCGGGCTCGGGGCTCTGGGGCCGCGACGCCGCGGCACTCCGTTCCGCCGGGCTCGCGTCCCGGTCGGAGAGCGCCGCCGGCCGCTCCGACTGGAGGGCGCGCTCGGCGTCCTCCGGCCCGCGAATCCCCTGCTGCCAGACAACGCCCAGCGCCACGACGGCCACGACCGCGACGGCCGTCTGGGGAGCGTGACGGGCGAGCCAGGATCTCCGGGAGGCGTGCTTCCGGGCGGACGTTCTCCCGACGATCGCAGCCCGCAGCCGTCCCCAGTCCGGCTCGCGCTCGGCGGCCCGCGCGGTCGCCTCCGCGGCGTACGCGCGCTCGACGGTCGTCGCGAAGGCCTCCAGGTCCGCGAGCGCCGACCGGCAGCCTTCGCACCCTTCGAGGTGGGCCTCCACCCGGCGCCGGCCGGCGGCGTCCAGCTCGCCGGTCCTGTACCGGTCGAGCAGCCCTTCGACGTGTCCGTTGGCTTCCGTCATCGCTCTCCAGGGTCTGCGGTGGAGTTACCCATCGGCAAGACCCACTCCCTTCGATTCGAGGCAGCTCCGCATCTTCTCCCGCGCCCGCGCCAGGCGCGACATCACCGTCCCTTCGGGGATCCCCGCCGCCGCCGCGATCTCCCGGTAGCTGAATCCCTCGGCGTGTCGAAGGTCGAACACCTCCCGCTGGTCCGCGGGGAGCGAGCTTCGGCATGCCGCGAGCGCCGCCGTCAGCTCGCCGTCCTCCAGCGAGCGGTCCGACCGATCGATGGCGGGCAGAGCGGGAGCGCGCCCGGGGTCCGACAGCGTCACCAGGCCCCACAGCTTGCGGCGCCGGATCACGTTGAGGCAGCGGTTGCGGGCGATCCGGTACAGCCACGTGTAGAACCGGTACGCCGGATCGTAGTCCCGCAGATGCTCGTAGGCACTCACGAAGGCCTCCTGCACCACGTCCTCGGCCTCGTCGGCGTCGCCCAGAAGGCGGAGACAGCTCCAGTACAACCGGCGCTGGTGGCGCTCCACGAGAACCGAGTAGCGGTGCGTCTCCCCACCCGCGATCCGCCGGATCAGCTCGGCCTCCTCGGCGAGGTCCGGATCGGCGATGTCGTGAGTGGTACCCTCGGCCTCTCGATTCATTCCGACACGGGCGCCGGGGTCTGGCCCGGCAGGACCGTGCCGCCCGACCCCGTCACCTCCGAGGCCACCACCCGGAGATCGTTGTCGAGGTTGGAGCGGAGCGCAGCCAGGTTCCGCCGCACGCCGCGCCAGGCCCGGTCGACGATCAGGCGGGCCCGCGTGACGTGGGCGTCGCCGACCAGTCCGTCATCGGCCCGGCGGGCGGCGTCCGCGCGCGAGATCACCGCCGCCATGCGGTACAGATCGATGGCGGCCTCGGCGATCCTCTCGAGGACGAGCTGGCGCTCGACGATCGCCTTGCCGTGGCGCCTGAGCGCCCACTCGACCGCGCCCGCGAACTCCGCCACGTACTCGGCCAGGGGATCCGCGAACGCGGCAATCTCGGGATGGAGATCGGGAAGGTCGGGTCGGGCGATCGCACGCAGGGCGCGCTCGCGCGCATAGTCGGTGAGGACGCCGAGCCGGCGGACGGGGTCGCGCAACGCATCGGCCACCGCCTTCAGGTGGCGGCCGGGCTCCTCGAGGCCCGCGAGCCCGACGTAGAGCCTCAGGATCTCATTGGTCCCTTCGAAGATCATGTTGATGCGCGCGTCCCGCAGATACCTCTCGTACGGATGCTCCTGCATGTAGCCCATGCCCCCCGCAACCTGCAGGGCCTCGTTCACGGCCCGCCAGCACGCCTCCGACGCGTACACCTTGCAGATCGCCGATTCGATCGAGAGATCGGCGTCTCCCCGGTCCGCCAGACCGGTCGCCAGGTAGACCATCGCCTCGGCGGCGTAGGCTTCGAGCGCCATGTCGGCGAGCTTCCGCTGGATGAGCTCGAACTCCGCCAGCGGCCTGCCGAACTGCTCGCGGTCGAGAGCGTGGCGGGTGGCGATGGCGACCGCCTTCTTGATCCCGCCCACACAGCCCGCGGCGAGCCCCAGCCGGCCCGCGTTCAGAACCCCCATCGCGACCTTGAAGCCGCCGCCCACCTCACCCAGCACGAGCTCGGAGGGCACGGCCACGTCCTCGAAGTGCACTTCGGTCGTCGAGGAGCCCCTGATGCCGAGCTTGTGCTCCTCCGGCCCGTGGCTCACGCCGGTCAGCGAGCGGGGAACGATGAACGCCGTTATCCGATCCGCCATGGCGCCGTCGCGCTCGACCGGCGTCTGGGCGAAGACCGTGAACACCTCGGCGAGCCCGCCATTGGTGATCCAGATCTTGGTCCCGTTCAGGATCCACGCGTCCTGCCCGGAGTCGAACGCCGCCCGGGTCCGGATCGAGGCCGCGTCGGAACCCGACCCGGGCTCGGTGAGGGCGAAGGCGGCGAGCTGCTCGCCGCGGGCGAGCGGGGGGAGGAAGCGGCGCTTCTGATCCTCGGTGCCGTACTTGAGGATCCCCTTCAGGCCGATCGACTGGTGGGCGCCCAAGGTCGTGACGATCGCGCCGTCGAGCCGGGCGACGGTCTCGAACACGCGGGCGTAGAAGGTCTCGCTGGCCCCGTACCCGTCGTACTCCTGGGGCACCGTGATGCCGAAGATCCCCAGCTCGGCCAGCCCCGCGAGCACCTCCGCGGGAATGCGGGCCTCCGCGTCGATCCTGCGGCTGTCGATGTGATCTTCCGCGAATCGGATCAGCGAGTCGCGGAGGATCTCGAAGGAGTCAGCCTCGTCGGGGTCCATCTGCGGATAGGGCGTGAGCGACTCGTAGTCGATGTGGCCGAGGAAGAAGGAGCGGCAGACGCTCACCCGCGCAACTCCTCTCCGACCCGCCCTCCCGGAAGCCGCCGCGCGAGGTAAACCCCGGCCACGAGCAGGCAGAACCCCGCCGCGAGGAGCACTGCGCTCGACGCGATGAAGCGCGCGGCCACCGGCTCTGGATCGATGGGCAGCCCCGCCGCGGCGTCGCGTACGCGGGTCATGCCCTCGTACCAGCGGAAGACCGTCCAGCCCGGGATGACGAACCCGGCCACCGCGAGCACGCGCAGGAGGGTCGGGGGCCAGGCGCCTGCCACCCGGAGACCGATGGCGTACACGCCTCCCATGGCCAGGGCGATGGCGACCAGGAGCGGGAGCGCTGCGGCGTTCACCAGGGGCGCGAGCACCCCGCCCTCCTCAGTGTGGTGTCGCACATTAGAACCCCTCACCCAGGGTCGGCTGGACCCCCTCGCCGAGCTCGGCCGGCCGGCCGTAGAAGCCACCCCTCCAGCGGGCCCGATCACGGAGCGCCGAGC
>JBOHRQ010000018.1:0-39514 GCA_050732875.1 Gemmatimonadota bacterium
CGTAGTCGGTCGAGACGGTCTCCGGGTTGCAGTTGACCATGATCACCCGGTGTCCGACCTCGCGCAGCGCGAAGGCCGCCTGCACGCAGCAGTAGTCGAACTCGATCCCCTGGCCGATGCGATTCGGCCCGCCTCCCAGGATGAGGATCTTCGGGCCCTCCAGCGGGACCGCCTCGTCACCCCGATCGTAGGTGGAGTAGAAGTACGGGGTGCGTGCGGCGAACTCCCCGCCGCACGTGTCGACGACCTTGAACGCCGGCCTGGCACCGGCCGCCCGGCGGGCCTCGCCGATCTCCTCCTTCTCCCGATCCCAGAGCGTGGCCAGACGGGCGTCGGAGAATCCCTCCCCCTTCAACCGGCGCCACCCTTCCTCGTCCCCCTGGGCCGGCATCCCGCCCGCTTCGGCCGCCACGTCCAGAGCCGCCAGCCGGCTCATCTGGTTGAGGAACCATGGATCGATCTGGGTGCCGACGCGGAGCCGGTCCACCGACCAGCCACGCCGGAGCGCCTCGGCGACCAGCAACACCCGGACGGCGCTCGGGGCGTCGAGTCGCTCGGCCAGCACGTCCTCGGAGAGCCCCCGCCACTCGCCGCCGAAGAGCCCCGTCGTCCCCGTCTCGAGCCCTCGCAGGCCCTTCTGGATCGCCTCCCCGAAGGTGCGGCCGATCGCCATCGTCTCACCGACCGACTTCATCGACGTCGTCAGCCGCGTATCGGCGCCCGGGAACTTGGCGAAATCGAAGCGCGGAACCTTGGCCACGATGTAGTCGATCGTCGGCTCGAAGGAAGCCGGAGTCGTCCCGGTGATGTCGTTGACGATCTCGTCGAGCGTATAGCCGACCGCCAGGCGGGCGGCGATCTTGGCGATCGGAAAGCCGGTCGCCTTGGACGCCAGCGCGCTCGACCGCGACACCCGCGGGTTCATCTCGATCACCACCTGGCGGCCGGTCGCCGGGTCGACGGCGAACTGGATGTTCGAGCCGCCGGTCTCCACCCCGACCAGGCGGATCACGCGGAAGGCGGTGTCCCGCATCTCCTGATACTCGCGGTCGCTCAGCGTCTGCTGGGGGGCCACGGTGATCGAGTCCCCGGTGTGGACGCCCATCGGATCCAGGTTCTCGATCGAGCATACGACCACGCAGTTGTCAGCGCGGTCGCGCATCACCTCGAGCTCGAACTCCTTCCAGCCGAGGACGCTCTCCTCGATCAGGATCTCGCCGATCGGGCTGGCGCGGATCCCGGCCGCCGCCAGCGCCTCGAACTCCTCGCCCGTCGTGGCCGCGCCGCCGCCGGCGCCACCCAACGTGTAGGCCGGCCGGATGATGACGGGGAAGCCGGTGATGGCGACGACACGCCGGGCCTCGTCCATCGAGCGGGCGAAGCCTCCCCGCGGCACGGCGATCTCGTTGTCGATCATGAGCGCCTGGAAGCGCTCCCTGTCCTCGGCCCGCTCGATGGCGTCCAGCCGCGCCCCGATCAGCTCCACGTCGTATCGTTCGAGGATCCCGGCCAGCGCCAGCTCGCGGGCGAGGTTGAGCGCCGTCTGGCCACCCAGGGTCGGGAGCAGGGCCTGGGGCCGCTCCTTCTCGATCACCCGGCGGCACGTCTCCACCGTCAACGGCTCCAGGTAGACCCGGTCCGCCGAGGTGGGATCGGTCATGATCGTGGCCGGGTTCGAATTGATGAGGACGACGCGGTACCCCTCGTCCGCCAGCGCGCGGCAGGCCTGGGTGCCGGAGTAGTCGAACTCGCACGCCTGGCCGATGACGATCGGTCCCGAACCGATCAGCAGGATCGTCTCGAGATCGTCGCGGCGCGGCATCTACGGGCGCTCCCGCATCGCCGCGACGAAGCTCCGGAGATGGTGCAGCGCGTCGTGCGGCCCCGGTGCCGCCTCCGGATGGTACTGGACGGCGAAGAGCGGTCGCTCCCGGTGGGCGAACCCCTCGACCGTGCCGTCGTAGAGGTTGACGTGGGTGACCTCGAGCGCCGGGGCGCCGGCGACCACGCGGCGTTCGCCGTCCTTGTCCTCGCGGACCGCGAAGCCGTGGTTGTGGCTGGTGATGTCGATCTCCCCCGTCCGCAGGTCCTGAACGGGATGGTTCCCACCGTGGTGGCCGAACTTGAGCTTGTAGGTCTCGCCGCCGTGGGCGAGCGCCAGGAGCTGTTGCCCGAGACAGATCCCGAACGTGGGCAGCTCCGGAGCCCGTTTCGAGAGCTCGCCGAGGGTCCGGATGGCACCTCGGACGGCGGCCGGATCGCCGGGACCGTTGGAGACGAAGACGCCGTCCGGGCGGGCGGCCAGGACCTCTTCTGCCGACGCCTGGCCGGGGAGCCTGACGACCCGGCAACCCTCGGCCGCCAGCCGGCGCACGATGTTCTGCTTCATCCCAAGGTCGAGGGCGGCCACGACGAGCGTCCCGCTCCCCTCCTCGGACGCCACGGCCGGCATGACCAGGGTGGCCAGGTCGAGGCCCTCCATGACCGGGATCGAGCGCGCGCGATCGACCGCCTCGTCCACGTCTTCGAATTCGCTCGTGACGACGCCCCGCAGAGCCCCCCGCTCGCGCAGGTGCAGGGTCAAGGCGCGGGTGTCGACACCGTCGACGGCGACGACCCCGTGCCGATTCAGGTACTCCGGCAGGGTCTCGACGGACCGCCAGCTCGAGGGTTCGCGGACACAGGTCCGCATCACGAATCCGGCCACCTGGGGGCGCGGCGATTCCCCATCGTCCGCGGCGATCCCGTAGTTGCCGATGAGCGGATACGTCATGACCACGATCTGCCGCGCGTAGGAGGGGTCGGTGAGGACTTCCTGATAACCCGACATGCAGGTGTTGAAAACGAACTCGCCGGTGGCACTGCCGGCCGCCCCCACCAGGCGGCCGCGGGCGTGCCAGCCGTCCTCGAGGGCGATCAGCGCCGGTCCCTGATCCGGCTTCACGGGCAAAAAAAAGTCTCCGCCGGGCGGAGACGGGCAGACGTATGGCTGGATGCAAGGCTCATGGGCGCGTCCTTCCGGGCCTCACGGGACCACGAATTAAAGGAAGCTGTGGAAAAGCTACCCGCGGTGAACGGGGGCGGCAACCGGTGGGTCCAGAAGGCGCTCGATCGCGGCGCGCACCTCGGTCATGAGCGCGTCGCGAGCGCCCGTGCCGCGGCCGGCGGTCGAGATCGGCCGCCCCAGACGGACGAGGATGTGTCCGCGACCGACCCGCAGCGAGCCCTTCGGCATGATGCGCTCGCTTCCCTGGATCGCAACCGGCACGACGGGCACGCCCGCCTGGAGCGCCAGGACGAAGCCGCCCTTCTTGAAGGACAGAAGGCCGCTTCCCGACCCCCGCGTCCCCTCCGGGAAGACGAGTACGCTGATCCCGTCGCGAACCCGCCGCGCCGCCTCGTTCAGGCTCTTGATGGCGCTCTCCCGGTCCGAGCGGTCGATGGGTATGAAGCCGCACATCCACATCGCCCAGCCGAAGATCGGGATGAAGAAGAGCTCGCGCTTGGCGACCATCCGCAGCGAATGGCGGGTGGACAGGAACAGCGCGAAGATGTCGAACAACGAGCGGTGGTTCGACATGAACAGGTAGGGGCGATCGGGCTCTAGCTCGTCTTCGCTCTCGATGGTGAGCCGGATCGACAGGCCACCCAGGATCATGCCCGACCAGATGCGGGCGAAGCGCAGGTACAGCTCGCCACGCCGGCTGAACGGCCAGGTCAGGATGCCGAGCGTGGACCAGAAGAGGGTCAGTGCCACCCCCAGGGTCCACGCGTAGGCGGTGCGGAGCACGAAACGGCTCCTAGCGTGGTGAGTCCGAGGTCCCCGGGTGCGGACTCACCATCCTACTGGGGAGAGGCGTCGCTGATCTCGACGATCTTCCCGTCATCGCCGAAGATGATCATCGACCTGGCCGCGATGCGGCCCTGCGCGTCGTAGTTGTAGTACGTCCACCGCTCCAGGCCGCCGTCCATGGTGACCCGGATCCGCGGCTCCCCCAGCACGTTGCGTACCTCGTCTTTGGACATGCCCGGGTGCAGGGCGGTCACCGCCGTCCGCTGGACGGCGGCGCTGTCGACCGCGGCGGCGGTACCCTCGGGCGCGTCGCCCCCGCCGCAGGCGGCGAGCAAAAGGACCGCCAGGAACGGCGCGATCGGCGAACGGATCTTCATCGGGTCCCTCTCATGAATAGAGACGAAGCGGGCGAAGACAAGCGTGATTGGAAGTTAACCGGAGTCCTCGTTACAGGGCTAGGTGCACACCATCGGTCAGTTCCGGAACCGCCAGTTGACGCCGAAATACCCCTCCCTCCCCGGCAGGAAGTACGACTCCTGCGTCCGGTAGAGCTGGCCGCCGAGGTTCTTGAACGAGACGAAGATGGTGAAGTTGATGATCGTCCCCTGCAGGAGCAGGTCGGTGGCCAGGAACGACGACAGGGGCTCGCCGTCGATCGCGGCGCGCTCGCCCGTGTAGCGCCCGGTGAGGCGGGCCTCGACCAGCAGGTCGCGGCTGGGAAAGAACCGTTCCGCGTAGCGGAGCTGGCCCAGGATCTGGGTGCGCGGAACGTAGGGGAGCTGCTCCCCCGTCCGATCGTCCTCGACCGCCATCCGGCGGGCGACGACCCGGCCACGGACATCCCAGGGCAGCGGCACTTCGATCTCCGCCTCGAGCCCCGAGGTCGAGAGATCCAGGACATCGAAGGAATTGAAGCCCACGTCTCCGAGTCGGATCGATGGCGCCGTCCGGTCGAAGCCCAGCCAAATGGCGGGCGGCAGCCACACGAAGGCGCCGTCGACGTCGCCGGACCAGGCGCGGCCCGCGACCCGCCATCCGCCACCGCTCCAGCCGGCTTCCACGCGCGCGTCCCGCACGGTCTCCAGCGCGCCGGGCTCGGACGGCCGTCCGGGGTGGACCTCGCCGATGTCGTCGGCGATCTGGCGCAGCAGAGACTGCTCCAGAAAATCCGGCGGTCGCTGCGCGCGACCCGCCGAGGCGCGCAGGGTGAGGCCTTCCACGGGTTCTCCCGACGCCGCCACCTGCCAGGACGTTCCCCCGTCGGCCCAGTCGGCGTGGTCGAGATGACGGGCCGCGACGTGGGCGGCGAGCCGGCCGCTGGCCGCCTCGAACCCCGCACCCCCTCCCAGCTCGAGGGTCGTGCGCGGGTTCTCGAGCCCCGTCTCGCCCTCCGCCGGCTGGAGAAGGTTTCCACCCTCCGAGCCGAGGAACACGATGTGACCCGACTCGGCCTCCTCCTCCTCGCGCCCGCCCGTGCCCCACACCCGGAGCGGTCCGCCCACGAAGCCCAGGTCGAAACGGGCGCCGCTTCGCTCACCGCTGCCGATCAGTCCCGGCACCTCGTCGAAATCGAAGTTCTCGTCGATGTCGAGGCGTGTCCGGAAGTAGTGGACCCGAGCCCCCACCGGGCCCATGGAGCCCACGTACGACAGGTGCCAGGTCGATCGGTCCTGGTCCTGGGCACCGACCAGGGCGAACCGGTTCTCCTCTCCCGAAAATCCGTCGCCGAATCGCGCCACCTCGAGGCGATGCGCCAGGCCCGGGCGCCAGCCGGCCTTGAGGACGGTCTGGTTGCGGGTAAAGTCCCCCGACCCCAGGAAGCCGTCGGTGGCGTCGAAGTTCGCGCCCACGAAGACGTCGCCCCTCCAGCCGAAGGGGCGACCGAAGCGGCCGCTGAAGGTCTCCGTATCGAAAGAGCCGACCGTGAACGCCAGCAGCGATCGCGCGGTCGGGGCAACGCTCCGGCGGGTGGTGATCGAGAGGACGCCCGCCGTTCCCCGTCCGCCCCAGGCGGCGACCTGAGGGCCCGGGTACCACTCGACGCGCGCAATGGCCTGAAGCGGGATCTGCCGCAGGTCCCAGGCTGCCGTCAGGGGGTCGCCGATGGGAACGCCGTCCACGAACACCTCCACGCCGGAGAGCGTGCCCAGCGGCGAGCCCAGGTAGGCGTTCACCCCACCGCCACCCAGGTCGAGGCTCCAGACGGGGACCTCGCTCTCGATCACGTCCAACAGGTTGAACGCTCCCCGACCCACCAGCTCCTCCCCGTCGAGCCTCCAAGCCGGGCGCGCCCCGGGTCGCCAGGCGACGTATGGATCAATGACGCTGTCGGGGTAGATCTCGGGAAGCTCGGAGAAATGGGGGTGCAGGGTGTCGGCGGGAGAAAGAGTGTCCCCGAGCAGCGTGATCCGGGGATCCACCACGGGGACGGGAAACGCCCCCGCGGGCGGCCCGCCGAGGCTGTCGACGGCCGCGCTGTCCGCGGGGACGGCGTCCTGGGCCTCGCCGCGGACGGAAAACGCGAACGAACAGGCCAGCGCGACTGCCAGGGAAACGAAAAGGCGGGGCCGATGCATCGGGGCGCGCAAGTTAGGGAGGGCCGTAGGGCCCCGCCAGCCACCGTGGATCGGCCCCGCGATCGTCAGAACGTCGCCGACAACCCGGCGTAGAAGGCCCGTCCCGGTGTTCCGAACTGGAAGATCTCCTCGTACTCGGCCCCCGTCAGGTTCTCCAGCCGCCCGAAGAGCCGGAACCGGTTCGCCCACCCGTAGGCGGCGGTGAGACGCAGCGTGGTGTAGCCGTCCAGCTCGACCCTGCGGCTCGGGAAGGTCGAGAAGTCGAGGTCTTCCCGCGCCCCGACGCGGCGGAGAAGGAAGCCGACCTCGCCTCTCCCGAGCCGGTATCCGATCGCCAGGCTGGCCGCGTGCCGCGGCCGACGCAGGAGCGATCTGCCCGCGTTCTCGCCGGTCTTCTCTTCCGTGTCCAGGTACGTGTAGGTGGCTTCGAAGTCGAGCCGGTCCCCAGCTTCTGCACCGGCCGTCAGCTCGACGCCCCGGCTCTCCGCCTCCCCGACGTTCCGCAGCGCCTCTCCGTCGAAGACAATGAGGTCCTCGAAGCGGGTCGCGAACCAGGTCGCGCCCGCCCGCAGGCCGGCATCGCGGGTCACGACGTCCAGGCCCGCCTCGACACCGTCGCTCTTCTCGGGCTCGAGATCGGGGTTGCCGAACGCGGGGTCCAGGAGCTGGGACAGGCTGGGAGCCCGGAACCCACTCCCGACGGCGCCACGCAGGCGAACCGCTTCGCCCAGGTGCAGCACTGGGGCGACGCGGTAGGTCACGACGCCGCCGAACCGGCTGTGGTCGTCCGCGCGGATCCCCAGCGACAGGTGGGCCCGTCGCCCGATCGTCATCCGATCCTCGGCAAAGAGTCCGGTCGTGCGCGCCGACACCTCGGGAAGCTCGCTCTCGAACGGACCGAACTCGCCGTCCGAGACGAACCGCGAGTCCGCCGACTCGACCTCGTGGTCGATCCCGGCGACGACGCGATGGGCGCCGAGGAGGAGCTCGTTCTGCCAGGTGGCCTTCCATCGCCGGCCGTCGAAGACGCTCCGCGAGCGGGTAAGCGGGCGCGCCGGATCGGGCTCGTCCACAGCTTCCCGGTCGTGCCGCGTGACGGCCAGCTCGAGCCGAGGCTTCCACCACGGCGGCGTCCCGTCGAACCGGACCTCGACGCTTCCGGCGATCTCGGCAGCGTCGGAGACGAAGTTCGGATCGTCGGCGCCGGCTCCGCCTCCCTGGTCGTTCTCGACCTCGCCGTCACGGCCATGCAGGGTTCCGCGGATCCGCCACGCGCCGGCCGGCGTCCACTCCAGGACGGCGGACCCAGCGGTGGACTCGCCGGCGTCGCGCTCGGCGCCGCCCAGGGACGCCGAGATGCCGTCGGTCTGACGGCGGTCGACCTGGACGGCCCACGACCATTCGTCCGAGCCCGCGGCGACCCGGGCCAGGCCATGCAGCGTCCCGTAGGACCCGGCCTCGATCCGGCTCGTTCCCCGCGCCGGGCCTTCTCCCGTGCGGGTCAGGATCTGGATCACGCCGCCCATGGCGTTGGAGCCGTGAAGCGTGCTCTGGGGGCCTCGCAGGACCTCGATCCGCTCGACGCCCTCGGTCAGGAGCCCGGCCAGATCGTAGGCGCCGGAGGGCGAGCTCGGATCGTTCAGCTCGATCCCGTCCATCAGCACGACCGCGTGCCCGGATCCCGCCCCGCGAAGAAAGACCGACGTGACGCCCCCGAACCCACCCGTCTGGACGATGTGGAGCCCGGGCACGTCGCGCAGCGCGTCGGCCACCGTGCGGTACTGGCGCCGTTCGATCTCGGCGCTCGTGATTACGGACATCGACGCGCCCACCTCGGCGAGAGGGGTCTCGACACGCGACGCGGTGACGACGATCGGCGGCGCGTGAACGAGGTCCAGGCTGTCCAGCGGGGCTTCCTCCTCCTGCGCGAAGGTCGAGGCCGGGACGAGCACCAGAAGGGCGGCGACCATCCAGGGTCTTCTCATGTGGGTCTCCTCCAGTCTTCGCCGTTCCCGCGCAACGGGACCACCTGCGGCGCGCCCTCGTCGGGTCCCGGCCCCGGGTGCCGGAGCACCCGGACCGGCCAGCCGTAGGCCTCGGCGACCCGGCTCTCGGTCAGGACCTCATCGGGCGAACCCGCTCCGAGCAGCCGACCATCCCCCAGCAGGAGGATCCGGTCGGCGTAGCGGGCGGCGAGGTTCAGGTTGTGCGTCGTCAGGAGCACCGCGCGTCCGGCTCGCGCCTCGTGCCGCAGGAGCTCCCACATCTCCATCTCGCTGGCCACGTCGAGCGAGGCCGTGGGCTCGTCGAGCACGAGCGCTTCCGGTCCCTGGGCGAGCGCGCGCGCTAGCCGGGTCCGTTGCCGCTCGCCACCCGAGAGGGTCGCGAACGGCCGGGCGGCCAGCGGGGCCAGCCCGCATCCCTCGAGCGCCTGTTCGACGGCGGCCCGATCGCTCGGCCGCTCCCGCCGCCAGGCGCCCAGATGCGGATAGCGCCCCATCGCCACCAGCTCGCGCACCGTGACCTCGAACGCCGGCTCCTCGTGCTGGGGAAGCACTCCGACGCGCCGGGCGAGCACCCCCGCGGACCATGTCTCCAGAGGCCGACCAGCGAAGTCGACCCGTCCGGCACGAGGTCGCCGCACACCCAGGAGGAGCAGCAGCAGCGTGGTCTTGCCCGCTCCGTTGGGACCGACCAGCGCCACCACCTCCCCGTGACCCAGCTCGAGCGACGCGTCCCGGACCGCGTCCACGCCGGCGTCGGGGTAGCGGTAGGCCAGGCCGCTCGCGCGCCAGAGCCGGCTCACCCGACCCTCCCCGACATCTGCCGTCGCATCACGATCACGAAGAAGGGGACTCCCACGAAGGCCGTGATGACGCCCAGGGGGAGCTCGGCAGGGGCCACGATCGTGCGGGCCAGGGTATCGGCGAGCGGGAGGAACGCCGCCCCGAGGAGCGCCGCCGCCGGCAGGAGCC
Source organism: Gemmatimonadota bacterium (assembly GCA_050732875.1). Classification (GTDB taxonomy): domain Bacteria; phylum Gemmatimonadota; class Gemmatimonadetes; order JACCXV01; family JAHWKZ01; genus DASRVA01. The sequence goes on from JBOHRQ010000018.1 coordinate 9,345, forward strand.
GGCGGTGGCCGCCGCCCCAGAGAAGGCGCGCGGCGTGGGGTACGAACAGCCCTACGAACCCGATCGCCCCAGACACCGCCACGGCGGCGGCCGTGAGGAAGGACGCACACAGATAGGCAGCCAGCCGGACGCGGGCCACCGGGACGCCCAGATGCCGCGCCGAGTCTTCGCCCACGGCCAGGAGATCGAACGGCCGGGCGAGCATCCAGAGGAAGCCTCCGACCGGCAGGATCGCCACCGCCAGCCAGCCGGCCGAGGTCCAGCTCGCCCCCGCCAGGCTGCCCATCATCCAGAACACGGCCTCCCGGAAGGCCTCGCCGCGCTGGAAGCTGAGCAGCAGCAGCAGGCCGGCGTTGCAGAAGACCCCGACCACCACGCCGGCCAGGAGGAGCGCGCGGACGTCCAGGCCCCGGCCGGCGCCATGGGCCACCCTGAGGACGAGGGCGATGGTCGCGAACGCTCCCGCCATCGCCCCCGCCGGCAGGATCCACGGAGCGAGCCCCGCCCACCCCGCGCCAATGACCGCCACGGCACCCAGCGCGGCCCCACCGGCCACCCCCAGCACGTACGGCTCCGCGAGAGGGTTCCGCAGGAGCGCCTGGAAGGTGGTGCCCGAAAGCGCCAGCGCCGCGCCGATCAAGGCGCCCACGACGGCGCGCGGCAGCCTGAGGTCCCGCGTGATCGTGACCGTCGCCCGATCGGCGGTTCCTTTGAGGCCGGCGGCCAGCTCCGCCCAGCCCAACTCCGCCGCACCGAACCGCAGGCTGATCAGGAGGGCTCCCCCCACGGCCAGCGCGAGGCCGGCGAAGATCCGGCGGCTGCTCAAGGCGCCAGCGCCCGCTGGAGCTCCCGCGCGGCCTCGGCCAGCCGGGGTCCCGGCCGACTGAACAGATCGGCATCGACCCCCTTCACCCTCCCCGTCCTGACGGCTCTCAGGTCACGCCATCCCGGCCGGTCGGACAGGAGGGCGCGTGGGTCCATGGCCGAATCCACGGGCACGATGAGAACGTCGGGCTGGCGCTCCACGATCGCCTCCAGCGAGACCTCCGGCCAGCGCTCACCGAGCTCGGGGAACGCGAGCCGCCCGCCGGCGATGTCGAGGATCTGAGCCACGAACGTGCCGGGTCCGGCGGTCCGCGGAGGGGAGCCGAGGAGGGTGAAGAGGACCGTTGGCCGGGGGTCCGGAAGGCGGTCGGCGGCCACCGCCGCCAGCGAGTCCCGAAGCTCTTGCGCCAGGCGGCCGGCCACTGCAGGAACCCCGAGGAGCGTCCCCAGACGCCCGAACGTTCGGAACACGTCGGCTGTGTCCTCGATCGAGGCGGAATAGACGGGGATGTCGGCCGACCTGAGCGCCTGGCGAAAGCCCCCGCCGCGCGCGGAGCGCCAGGCGATCACCAGATCGGGCTCCAACGCGACCAGCGCCTCGGAGCTCGGGTCCAGGCCACCACCCACGCTGGGAAGGTCCGCCACCGCCTGACCCCGATCGTAATCGGTGCGCGCGACCAGCCGTCCGGCTAGGTCGAGCGCGACGATGGTCTCGGTCACGCTCGGGACGAGCGAGACGATCCGGCCGGCGGGCCGGGTCAGCCGGATCGTCCGGCCGGAATCGTCCTCGACCTGGATCCCCGTCTCCGCGGTGGCCGCGGGGGCGGGCCGGCGCGAAGACGGCTCCCCGGAGTCGGCGGAGCAGGCCGCCACGAGAGTGGCGCCGAGGAGCGCGGCAAGAAGGCGGGCGCGAGTCGGGATCGATGTCCTCCGGGTCGAACAAAAAAACGCCTGCCGCGGGTGGGCAGGCGCGCGACCGGAGACCCGATCGAGTCGCCGGACCCCTCCCGCGAAGGATCACGACAACGGGCCTCGGGGCAGGTCTCCTGGCTGCGCGGCAGCGTCGCTCGACGCTTGCCGCTTCACAGTGGCGGGGCCGCTGCGGATTCGCACCGCATTCCCTATTCTCCCGCCGCCCCGTCGAGATCGCGGTCAGCGGTCGGGCACCCCAGGGCTCGTACTGGATTAGACGATCTTCGTCAAGCCATCTCCTGTCATATGATTACAGCCAGGTTTGCAGCGCACGTGTCTGGCAAACCGCCCTACAGCGTGAACCGGCCGAAGTCCTCCGGATTCATCCGCCGCAGGTATTCCTTCAGGTCCTCGGGGTCGTATTTCTCCTCGTCGACCTCGCCCACCTCCTCGGCCGTGTGATCGAGCAGCTCGTCCGAGGCGTAGATGGGGGCGCCGAGTCGCAGAGCCAGCGCGATCGAGTCGCTGGGCCGGGCGTCGATGGAGACGACGTCCCCGTCATTCTGCACGAAGACCTGCGCGTAATAGGTGTTGTTCTTCAGGGCTCCGATGATCACCTGGGTGAGGTTTCCGTGAAGGGCACGCACCAGGTTCTTCATGAGATCGTGGGTCAGCGGACGGCTGAACTTCACCCCGGCGAGCTCGGTCGCGATCGCGCTCGCCTCGCTCGGACCGATCCAGATCGGCAGGTACCGGTCGCCCTCCTTCTCTTTCAGGATGACGATCGGCGACTGCGTCGACGAATCGATGCCCAGACTGGCTACAGTGACTTCCACGACTTCGACCGACACGGCTCCTCCGAAAAACACGTCGAACAGCAGGACGTGCAACATACATGCCCCGCCGGTCACGGCACAAGCCGACCCGAAGCTGGGTAGTGGTTCAGCTCGCGTTCCAGGGTCCCTCAATGGCCCATAGCCCTCAGTCAAGCTGACCCACCTACCCGCGCTAGACCGATGACGCCGTCTGCGGTATATCCCATATCAGGGTCGCAGCTGGCGGGAGATCCCCAAACCGAGAGAAGCAGCCTCGGGAGGGCATCGTAATGGTCCGCAGCAAGATCCACGATTCAGGGTTGACCCCGCAACGGACAGATACCCGGCCACTGGAGCGGCTCCTTGAGCTGGCGCGTGAGGTCGATTTCGCGGCGTTCGTGTTCGTGCGCGACGACTTGACGGCCAATCGCCCCCCTATTACTTCCTCCTTGATGGTGCGTCGCCACGGCGGGAACGAGCGGCGTTCCATGCTCTCCGCTGATTGGTGTCGCGAGACAAAGGAGGCACCTTATGCCAAGCATCACCACCAAGGACGGCGCTCAGATCTTCTATAAGGATTGGGGTTCAGGCCAGCCGGTTGTCTTCAGTCACGGGTGGCCACTGAATGCCGATGCGTGGGATGAACAGTTGTTGTTGTTCGCCTCGCACGGTTTCCGGGCGATTGCCCACGACCGGCGCGGCCACGGCCGTTCGACCCAGACTTGGACCGGCAACGATATGGACACCTACGCCGACGACCTTGCCGCATTGGTCAAGGCACTCGACTTGAAGCAGGTCATCCACGTGGGGCACTCGACCGGCGGTGGCGAAGTAGTCCGTTATCTCGGTCGACATGGGACCGCTCGCGTGGCCAAAGCCGTGCTGGTCGACGCGGTCCCACCCTTTTTGCTCCAGACACCTGACAACCCCGAGGGGCTGCCCAAGGAGGTCTACGATCAGATCCGGGAGGCGGTCACGAAGGATCGGTCGCAGTTCTGGAAGGACTTCAGCATTCTATTCTACGGCGTGAACCGGCCGGGCGCAAAAGTCTCGGAGGGAATCCTCGATCAATTCTGGCGCCTGAGCATGCAGGCCGGCCTCGCCGGGGTCTTCGAGTGCATCCATGCGTTCGGGGAAACGGATTTCCGGGAGGACTTGAAGAAGATCGACGTCCCAACGCTGGTCATCCATGGCGATGATGACCAGATCGTTCCCATCGCCGCGAGTGGGAATCGAACGGCAAAGATGATCGCCGGCGCCACGTTCAAGGTCTACCCAGGTGCTCCCCACGGTCTGATGAGCACTCACCAGCAGCAATTCAATACGGACTTGCTGAACTTTTGCGCGGAGAAAGCGATAGACGCCGAACGTGTTACAGCTACGTCTGAACCTCGCGCGAGGCGATAAGGAGCCACAAGCGACCAGCCGTTACAAAGGGGGCGGAGTGGCCAGGGGCACTCTGCCGGGCGCGTCACTCCCTGCGGCGTGGGGATTCGGCCTGACCAAGCCTCCTTGGCGTAAAGCCGCCCCACTTGGGTCAGAGACGTGGATCGACTCACGGAGCTCGTGGCCGAGCCTACGGGGCCCAGCATCGTCGGGGCCCATCGGTAACCGCCACGAGCACCGTCGGCATGCTGCTGGGAGGAATGGATGGACAAGCCTCGTATCTTCCTAGGTTCGTCAGGAAAGCAGCAGAAGCTGCTGCAGGCGCTAACGCGTAGTCTCGAAGACGTCGCGCACGTAGAACCCTGGACGACTTCATTCAATCCTGGGACCACCACACTGGAGCGGCTCCTTGAGCTGGCGCGTGAGGTCGATTTCGCGGCGTTCGTGTTCGCGCGCGACGACTGGACGGCCAATAGCCCACCCGCATCCGATCCCTCGGGATCCGGCCAGGCTTCTCCGCGAGACAACGTGGTCTTCGAGGCCGGTCTCTTCGGCGCAGCCCTCGGAATGCGCCGCACATTCATCCTCCATGCGAGTGGCGCAAAGCTTCCAAGCGATCTCCTCGGTCTAACGACCGTACGCTACGGCGAAGCGACCACCGCTGCCGAGATGAAAGTCGTTAATCAGAAGCTTCGGAAGGCGATAGAGAACGAGGGGCGCGCCGCCCGCATCGAGGGCCTGTGGTGGCAGTTGTCCCTGACGGAGCGCAGCTCCCTGGAGCCTTCGGCCGTCAGCCTCTTGCGGATCTCGCGAGACCGCGACGGGGCGCTGGAGCTGAGCGGCCGCTCATGGCAAGAGGATGGCACCCTGTCAGCGCGATACTGGAGCGAAGCGGCCAAGGAAAGGAAAGATCCTTCCGGCGTCTTCTACTATTGGAACGGCGAACGGCCCCGGGACCCGAACGCGCCGCAGTTGAACGGGACCGGAGAGATCCGACTCGAGTCCGCCGATCGCGCGGCCGGGTACTGGACAACTCGTTCGGACACTGACCTGAAGGTCAACGCGCGGACGTCCGGTATTTACTTGCACGCCAATCCCGAGGACATGAGCATCCTGGACGGACGGGACGATCGGCAACGCGCCGAGTTGATCGCAGAGCGGCTGACGCAATGGAAGTCGAGCACGAACGCCTGAGATCAGCGCACGGGGGCGCGCCGCCGACAGCCTCCGCGCCCGAGCCGTCTCACGGCTCACCGACCCCAGATCCTCGCCCCGCAGAAGTCGCAGCACGACCTCCGTCTTCCGTCGTGCGCTCCAACGCTCGGGAAGCTCCTGTTTTTCGGGCTCGTCGAGCATCCGTCCCTCCGGTCCGTGGACCCCTTCATACTACCTCACTAACCCGTGTCCACAGAAACCGGGGGCGCTTTAGCGCGACGAGCATTACCCCTGCTCGAGCAGCGAAGATCTGCGGAAGGTCCGCGACGAGGCAGCGTTGCCCACCAATCAGAGCTTCGACGCCGCAACGCCGAGATCGGGCCGTTTTCAATGCCCCCGTGCTCAGGTCCCCATTTCCCAGGATGCCAGATACTTCTTCTGCTCCGCCGTCAGCCGGTCGATGTCGATCCCCATCGCGGCTAGCTTGAGCCGCGCGATCTCGGCGTCGATCTCCTCCGGGACGGAGTGGACCCCCTTCGACAAGGCCTCCGGATCGCTGGCGATCAGCTCGGCAGCGAGGGCCTGGTTCGAGAACGACATGTCCATGACGCTCGCCGGGTGACCTTCGGCCGCGGCCAGGTTCACCAGGCGCCCCTCTCCGAGCACGTAGATGCGCCGGTCCCCCACGCTGTGCTCGGTCACGAACTCGCGGATCTCGCGTGTCTCCTCGGCCATGTTCTGCAGGGCGTCGAGGTCGAGCTCGACATTGAAGTGCCCGCTGTTGGCGACGATGGCCCCGTCCTTCATCGCCTCGAAGTGCTCGCGGCGGACAACGTGGATGTCGCCGGTCACGGTGATGAAGATGTCGCCGATGGGGGCTGCCTCCGCCATGGGCATGACGCGGAAGCCGTCCATGACCGCCTCGAGCGCTCGTAGCGGGTCGACCTCGGTGACGATCACGTTGGCACCAGCGCCCTGCGCGCGACGCGCTACGCCGCGACCGCACCAGCCGTATCCGGCCACGACGATGGTAGAGCCGGCGAGCAGCACGTTGGTCGCCCGGAGCACGCCGTCGAGGGTGGACTGTCCCGTTCCGTACCGGTTGTCGAATAGATGCTTGGTCTTCGAGTCGTTGACCGCGATGACCGGAAAGAGGAGAACCCCCGAGGCTTCCATCGACTTGAGCCGGATGACTCCGGTGGTGGTCTCCTCGGTCGAGGCGAGCACGCCTTCGACGATGGCCTTCCGCTCGTTCGGGTCAAGCGCGGTCGCCCACGTCCGGATAACCGGGTGCAGGTCGTCGTACCGCTCGAGTCCGATGAAATGGAGGGCGCTGACGAGATCGGCGCCGTCGTCCATCGTGATCTGCGGCCGATGCTCGAGGGCCGCTCGGATGTGGCGGTAGTACGTATCGTGGTCCTCGCCCTTGATGGCGTGGACACGGATTCCCCGCTCGACCAGGCAGGCGGCCACGTCATCCTGGGTCGAGAGAGGGTTCGAGGCGCACAGGAGCACGTCGGCTCCACCCTGCTGCAGGGTCAGGACGAGGTTGGCGGTCTCGGTGGTCACGTGCAGGCACGCCGAGATCCTCCTCCCCTCCAGCGGCCGCTCGCGCTCGAACCGTTCGCCGATCTGCCGGAGGACCGGCATGTGGCGGGCCGCCCACTCCACGCGCAGGGCGCCCTTCTCCGCCAGCGCCGGGTCGCGGATGTCGTGGTGCGCGGAGGGCGATGCCGCCTCCGTCTCCGTCTTCTCTCCCTTGGCCATCGCAGTTCTCCTTTCGGTTCCTCGTATGCAATTCATACCGTCATCGCGGGTCGGAGCTCGGCGCGCCGGGCTGCACCCGCGAGATCGATTTCCTCAGCCTCTTCCGTCCGTCCAGGCGCGGAGCTCAGCCGCCTTTTCCGTCGCTTCCCACGTAAACAGCCCGCCCTCGGGCTTGCGCCCGAAATGCCCGTAGGCCGCGGTCGGCCGGTAGATCGGGCGTTGCAGGTCGAGCGCCTGGATCAGCCCCCGGGGGCGCAGGTTCCACGTCTCCCGGACGCGCTCGGCCAGATCCTCGTCCGGTAGCGCACCGGTGCCGAACGTGTCGACCATCACGCTGACCGGATCGGCCACGCCGATCGCATAGGCGAGCTGGACCTCGCACCGCGCGGCGAGCTCCGCCGCGACGAGGTTCTTGGCGATCCACCGCGCGCCGTAGGCGCCCGATCGATCGACCTTGGTCGGATCCTTTCCGCTGAACGCACCGCCTCCATGACGGCCGTACCCCCCGTACGTGTCAACGATCACCTTGCGGCCCGTGACCCCGGCGTCCCCCTTCGGCCCACCGACGACGAACCGGCCGGTCGGATTGATGTGAACGACGAGCGACCCGGGATCGTACATGTCGATGGGCAAGGCGGGGCGGATGACGTGCTCGCGCACGCCTTCGCGGATGTCTTCGGGAGAGACCTCGGATTCGTCGCCCGTCTGGGTCGAGATCACGACCGTCCGGATCTCCTTCGGTCGTCCACCTTCGTACTCCACCGTCACCTGGCTCTTGCCGTCGGGACGCAGCCACGGCAGAACGCCCTCTTTCCGTGCCTGGGTGAGCCGGCGGGTGAGCGCGTGCGCGAGCGCGATCGGCATCGGCATCAGCTCGGGGGTCTCGTCGGTGGCGTAGCCGAACATCATTCCCTGGTCACCGGCCCCCTCCGCGTCGACCCCCCGCTTGATGTCCGGGGATTGCTGGTCGAGCGAGACCAGGACGCCGCAGGTCTCGGCGTCGAAGCCCATCCGCGCGTCGGTGTAGCCGATGTCCCGGATCGTCTCCCGGGCGACCTCGTTCACCGGGATGTAGGTCTCGGTCGTGATCTCGCCCGCCACGATCACCAGCCCGGTGGTCACCAACGTCTCGCAGGCCACCCGGCTCTGCGCATCGCCTTCCAGGGCGGCGTCGAGGACGGCATCGGAGATCGCATCCGCAATCTTGTCGGGATGGCCCTCTGTCACCGACTCCGACGTGAAGAGGAAGCGCTGCGCGCTGGTCGCGCGCATCGCCGAGGTCGGTTCGTGCTCGGTACGCGTCTTCAGCATGTCACCTGCGATCCTTCTCCGAGATTGACGGTCCTGGCCGGGGCCACCATGCTCGCCCCGGGCCCTACGATCGAGCGCTCCAGCACGCATCCGCGCACCGTCGCGCCATCACCGATGATGGAGTCGCGCACGACGGCCTCGTGCACTACGGCGTCCCGACCGAGCGTGACGTGGGGGCCCACCACCGCGCGCTCGATGGTGCAGTTGGGCCCGATGGCCACCGGCGGGACGATCCGGACATCGTCGAACTCCGGGGGCACCTCCACGGCCCGCCGATCGAGCAACGCGCGATTCGTGTCGAGCAGGGTCTCGGGCTTCCCGCAATCGTACCAGTTTCCGATCTTGAAGGGAACGAACGGCGTACCGGCTTCGATCATCCTCTGGAGTGCGTCGGTGAGCTGGTACTCGCCGCGAGTCCGGGAATCGTCCTCGACCAGGCTCGCGATCGCGCTCCGAAGCCGCTCGCCGTCAGCGACGTAATAGAGGCCGACCAGGGCCAGGTTCGTCTTCGGCTCGGCCGGCTTCTCTACGAGCTTCAGGACGCGCTCGCCGGCGTCGTCCAGCTCAACGATGCCGAAGCGCTCGGGGTCGGGCACCGGTCGCACGCCCAGGACATTGTCTCCGCTTGCCACGAAGGCGCCGTAGTCGACATCGAAGACCGTGTCCCCCAGCACCACCAGCACGGGCTCGCGCTCGCCTTCGACCAGACCCTGAAGGACCGCGTGTCCCAGGCCGAGCTGGTCCTTTTGCCAGACGATGCGCACGGGCATCTCCGGGAAGGCCTCCCTGACGTAGGCTTCCAGCGTCTCCCCCCGGTACCCCACGACGAGCCGCACCTCCCTCGGAGCGAGCGAGCTTACGTCAGTCAGGATGTGCCCGATGATCGGCCGCCCCGCCACCGGGAGCATGACCTTGGGAAGCGTATGGGTGTGGGGCCGCAGCCGCGTGCCCTGACCGGCCGCGGGAATGACGATGTTCACCTGTCGATCGGACTCGTTCTCGAGGTGCCATTGCACGCGATCATGATTACGGATGCATATCGCTCGGAAACCATGATTATGGCCGTGACGAAGGTGAGAGTTGGCGCTTCAGGGCGTCGATGGATGCGACGGGGGTGGGGTCCCGCCCCGTGATGACGGAAGCAAGGAAGCTAGCGCAATCCCCCAGGAGACACAACCGAAGCATGACCTCCAGCGGGGTGTCTCCACCGGCTTCGACCCGCCGCTGTGAGATGGCGCGGCCGTCGAGATAGTCGCGCACGAAGTCCATCCGGCGGCGAACCCGCTCGTGATCCCAGGGGGTCTCGAGATAGAAGATCGCGCAGGGGACGGTCGGGTCGGCCTCGAACCCCACGATCTCGTTGTGATTGTGCTCGGGGAACTCGGACGTGTGGGCGAGGAGCTTGGCGTTCTCGTTGAGCTGCGTCCTCCAGCGCCGGCCGGCGGCCGAGGACAGGGGGTGGCCGGAGTATACGAGCGGCAGGCCGGTGACGGCTTCCGCAGCCACGAGCAGCGCGGGATTGGCGGGCTCCCAGGCCAGCCACTCCCCCACGATCGGCTTCATTCTCTCTCCCGCGCCGGCGATCGTCTCGGCCTCCGCGCGCGGCTCGAGCCCGGCGGCCAGGCGGGCCGTCAGGACGGCGCACGCCGCGAAGGAATGCCCCAGCGCGGCGCGCGGTGGGAACCCGCCCGGCAGCTCGAGGACCGGATCGCCGGCATCACGGGCCCGCTCGCCCAGCCGTCCGCCCGTCGTGATCGCCGCCGAGCGAAGCCTCCGCTCCTTCGCCTCGGCAAAGGCCGAGAGCGTCTCCTCGGTGTTCCCGGAGTAGGAGCAGGCGATCACCCAAGCGTCGTCGTCCAGCCAGGCCGGCAGCGCGTAGCCGCGGACGACGATCAGCGGGGTCTGCCTGCGCTCGGCCGTGCAGGCGGCGACCAGATCGCCACCGATGGCCGACCCTCCCATCCCGACCACCGCGATCGCGCTCGGTGGGGGACCCGAGATGGACGCGACCGCCTCGAGCGCCGCCGCGGCCCCCTTCGAAAGGTCGGCGGGCAGCGCCTCGATGTAGCCGCGCATGCCGGCCGTGTCGATCCCGGGCTCTCGATCGCGCCAGCCCCGCACGTCCTCCGGGAATGGCGTCGTCATTGTTCGCCGGCTCTCACCGTCCCCGATCGCCGGCCGTGGGCGCCCTGGACCGCTGGCGGAGGCGTTCCGTGAACCGTGCCTCGATCGCGGCCCGGGCCGCTTCCGCTGTGGAGGAGTCGAGAGCCGCCTTGGATGCCTCCACCGCCTCTTCGACGGCGATCCGCCCGATCACCTGCTTGACACGCGGAATGCGCGCCGGAACCATGCTGAATCGACGCACGCCCAGCCCGAGCAGCAGGATCGCGGCTCGCGAGTTGGAGGCCATCTCGCCGCACACGGTGAGCGCCAGCCCCGCGGCCTGGCCGGCCTCGACGACCTCGCCGATCAAACGCAGGACCGCCGGATGAAAGGGCTGGAAGAGGTGGGCGACCCGCCGGTTGCCACGATCGACCGCCAGGGTGTACTGGATCAGGTCATTGGTGCCCAGGGACAGATAATCGAACCGTCGAGCGAGCTCCGGCGCGAGCATCGCCGCGGCCGGCGTCTCGATCAGCACTCCGACCGGGCAGTCCTCGGCAAAGGGCAGGCCCTCCCGCTCTAGCGATGACCGCGCCTCGACGACGTGCTCCAGGCAGCGTTCCGCCTCTTCGACCGTGGTGATCATGGGCAGCAGGATGGACGTCGGTCCATGGGCGCTGGTCCTCAGAATCGCCCGCAGCTGGCGGCGGAAGACCTCCGGCCGATCCAGACAGTAGCGAACGGCGCGCCACCCCAGGAACGGGTTGGCTTCCAGCTCCATGCCGTGGAGCAGCTTGTCGCCCCCGAGGTCGATCGTGCGGACGGTCAGCGGCCGACCCGCCAGACGCTCGACCAGGCCCCGATAGACCTCGTATTGCTCGTCCTCTCCAGGCTCGCCACCGCTGTGAAGGAAGAGATACTCGGTCCGATAGAGACCAATGCCCTCGCAGCCGAACGTCACGGCCGCGTCGACCTCGCGCGGGAAATCGATGTTCGCCTGAAAGACGAGTCTGGTACCGTCCGCCGTTTCGCTCGGTGCGTCCGCCAGGCTCACCCACTCCGCCCGTTTGCGTGCGATCTTGGCGCGAATCCGCTCGTAGTCGCTGAGCGTTTCGTGGGACGGATTGACGATCAGCAGACCTTCCCGTCCGTCCAGGATCACCTGCTCGCCGTGTCGGAGCTGCTGGAGGACCGGACCCAGCCCGATCACGGCCGGGATCTCGAGGGCGCGCGCCAGAATGGCGGTGTGGCTGTTGGTCGAGCCGATCTCGGTCGCGAAACCGAGGATCCGATCCCTGTCGAGTTCCGCGGTGAGCGTCGCCGGCAGATCGTGGGCCACGAGAATCGCATTCTGCATGAGATCCCCCACGGCGGGCTCACGCTCGCCGAGCAGGCTCCGGATCACCCGATGCTCGACGTCGCGAACGTCCCTGGCCCTCTCCCGCAGGTAGAGATCCTCGCTGGCTTCGATGCGGGTGATGGTCTCGAGGATGCTGGAGTGAAACGCGTGCTCGGCGTTCGCCTTGTCCTCGCGAATGAGGGTCCGCGCCCGCCCCCGCAGATCCTCGTCCTCGAGGATCAGCAAATGCGAATCGAAGATCGCCGCCTCTTCCGACTTTCCCGCCGCGATCAGCGCCTCCCGCACGCGATCGATGTCGCGTCGCGTGCGTTCGAGAGCGGCTTCCAGCCGATCCACTTCGGCGTCCACCGCCGTCGACTCGATGGTCCTCCGGGGAACCCGCAGCGAGTCGGGCATGACGAGATACGATGGCCCGAAGGCCACCCCTTGCGACACGCCGAGGCCGTGGTGAATGATATCCTGTCCGCTCACGTTTCCGCCGGAGCCGGCTCTTCTCCGGAGTGCAGCGGACGACCCTCGTCGTCTTCGTGGAAGCCTTGTTGGACCAGGTCCGCCAGCTCGCGCACGGCATTCTCGGCGTCGGTCCCCTCGGCGCGGATCCGGATCTCGGCGCCCTGCTCGGCGGCCAGCATCATCACCCCCATGATGCTCTTGCCGTTCACCTCGATGCCGTCGCGGCCCACGAAGACCTCCGAGGCGAAGCGCGCGGCGCAGCGCACGAACTGGGCAGCCGGCCTCGCGTGCATGCCGAGACGGTTTCGAATCCGAATCTGCGTCTCGTGTACCCGATGGTTCACGGCAGCATCCCCGCGGAAGCTTGATAAAGAACGCTGAGCAGGATCACGAGAGCCAGGAAGGCCAGCGCAGGCGAAAACCGACGGCCCCCGGACCCGACTGGCCGGGCCGCCAACCCGAGGAGAGCGACGGAAACAAAAAATAGACCCGCCTCCGGCCATCCGCCACCGGTCAATCCCGCCGCCGCTCCCAGAGCCAGGGCCGCCCCGCTGACTACGGCACCGCCGAGACGGGTCGCCTCGGCGGCTCGACGCCAGAACGGGTCCTGGAGCACGCGGGCGATCCCCGCGCCGCTGGTGTAGCCGGCGGCTACTCCCTGGATGCGGATGGCCTGGGTGAGCCCGTTGTAAGCCAGCCAGTAGCCAAGGACGGGCCACCAGGAGCCGCTCACCAGCACTGCGGATGCAGCCGCCGCTCCCAGCGCGGGACGCCAGCCGGCCCAGAAGAGATCGTCCCCGAGAGCGCCCAACGTCCCGCGCAGCGCCCCGACGAGCCGGCGCACGCGACCCTCGGCTCCCGCCACCCCGCGCGCGACCTCGCGCTCCAGGCGCAGTACCACGCCCATGGCAATGGGCGCCAGGTACGGGTTGCTGTTGAAGAGCTCCAGGTGGGCGAGCACGCGCTCGCGGCGGATCCGGGAATCCGGATACAGGCGCTCGAGACCCGGCAGCAGCGCCCAGGCGAACCCGACGGCCTGGAGGGTCTCGTAGTTCCAGACCGCCTGAAGCAGCGTCGAGCGGAGCGCGACCCGGCGTCGCTCCCCTGCCCCCGGGCGGGGTTGGTCCATCATGGAGGGGGGAGGCCCCCGGCCCACCAGGCGAGGCCGGCCACTCCAGCGAGTCCGCCAGCCCACGCCAGCTTCCCCCTGCGTCGCTCCAGAAACAGACGACCGCCGCTCACCGCCACCGCCGCCAGGGCCGCCATCCGGAGGCCTTCCCGGCTCACCGGGCCGCTCCACACCGTGCCCTCGACGAGGTCGACCCCCACCAGGGCGATCGCCACCGCCAAGATCGAGATCGACGCCCCGATCAGAGCCCCGCGGGCAACCGCGCCCGCGATCGCGCGTCCGGGAGCCCGAAGATCCCCTTCGCTGACGCGGCGGCGGACTCGTGCAGCGACACGACCGTTCCAGCGTCGCTGGATCCGGGTCGCCCGCTCGCCCAGCTCTCCAGCCGCGATGGCGACCGCCACCAGGTATCCCGCCGCCTCGGTGCCCTCGACCGCGACCGCTACAGCCGTCCCCACCAGGGCGGCCAGGCCGGCGTCCGGATAGCGCGCAGCCCCGACCGGAAGGACGCCCAGGTAGACCGCCTCGAAGACCGCACCCCAGAACGCGCCTTCGCCGGGCGCGCCGAGCGCGAGGCCGGCCAGGGGCCCGGTCACGATGGGACGCGACAGCATCGTCTGGCCGATCGGCCAGGCGTCCAGAAAGATGACCGCCCCGATCGCTGCCAGAATGAACCATTCCAGAAGGCCCATCGGCGACGGCCCTCTCAGAGCGCTCGCTCGAGGCGGACCCGAGGGGCACCGGGCACATCCTGGGCGGTCACACGCACGCCGGCGGCCTCGAAATCGCGGACCCGCCCACGGTCTTCGGCATCCAGGTACACGTACGGCAGGACAGACTCCCGCCCCGCTGCCGCGTGCAGCCCACCCACGTTTACCTCGTGGATGGGGACGCCGGCCACCGCCAGCCGCCACATGGTGCCGAGATCGGACGCGAGAATCAACATTCGCTCGTCGGACTCCATCGCCTCCGGAAGCTGGGCCGCGGCCGTCTCCTCGCTCCAGAAATCGGCCTGGATCGTCTCCGGCAGGCCGGTCCGATAGATCTCCTGCTCCATCGGCGCCGCCGCCAGCTCGTCGCTCACCACGACAACGCGCTCGACCCCCAGCCTGCGACCCCATCCCACCACGACCTGTCCGTGGATCAACCGCTCGTCGACCCGGAAGAGCACGACCGTCACGGACGAACTCCGAGGGCGCTTCGGCTCTTGTTGAGCATGAGCGGAATCAGCTTCTCCGCGGGCATGTCGTCCAGGAAGATGAATTCGATCAGCAGAGGCAGGTTGACGCCGTAGAAGATCGCGCGGACCCGGCCCTCTTCGAGCAGGCGGTGGCAGACCCGTCCACACGATCCGCCATCCAGATCCGCGAACAGGAAGACCTCGCGGCCGCCAGCCTTCTCGTCGAGGATCGAGCGCACGGACTCCAGCAGCGCCTCTCCCGCGAGCCCCTCGTTGGACAGGGCCCACAGGCTCTCCTGAGGTCCCGCCACCCGAGTCAGGGCCGACAGCAGGCCTCCCGCCAGGTCGCCATGGGCCACGATCAGCCCGCAACGCTCCGTCACTCGTAGTCCTCTTCGAGGTAGCTCTCGGTCTCCGCCTGGGTGCGCATGCGTTCGATGAGGCGTTGGTTGAAGCGCTCGGCGGCGTGACGGCCGGCGTATCTCTGCAGATGGTTCATCGCCACCACCTCGGCGATCACGGTGATGTTCTTTCCGGGATTGAGGGGGACCCGCACGAGCGGGATCTCGACCTCCAGGATCTCGGTCTTCTCGTCCTCCAGCCCGATCCGCTCGACGCTCGTCGACTCGTCCCAGTCCTCGAGCCGGACGACCACCTCGATCCTTTTCTGGAGGCGGACCGCCCGGATCCCGAACAGCGACTGGATGTCGATGATGCCCACGCCGCGGATCTCCATGTGGAACCCGAGCACGTCGCTCCCGCGCCCGATCAGCATTCCCGCAGTCCGACGGGTCACGTGGACCTGATCGTCGGCCACCAGCCGGTGGCCGCGCTCGACCAGATCGAGGACGCACTCCGACTTGCCGATGCCGCTCCGCCCCACGAACAGCAGCCCGACCCCGTAGATGTCGGCCAGCGATCCGTGGATGTAGGTGCTGGGGGCGAACAGCGTCTCGAGAAAAACCTTGATCGCGGAGTAGAAGGCGCCGGTCTTCAGCCCGGTCGACACCACGGGAATCCCGCGTTCGTTGGCGCGCTCGATCAGGCCGCGCGGCGGCTCCATGCCCTTGGTGATGAAGACCACCGGCAGATCGAAGTCCAGGAATCGGCGGATGGCCGACTCCCGCTCGTCCTTCGACAGCGATTCGAGGTAGGTGATCTCGGTCTCGCCCAGGACCTGGACGCGCGAGTGGACGAAGCGCTCGATATACCCCGCCAGCACGAGGCCCGGGCTGGCGACTTCGCTGCTGAGAATCTGACGATCGGCGGTCACCTCGTCGGTGAGAAGCGTCAAGGCGAGGGGATGCGCCTTCCGCGCGAGGAGATCGGCGACCGTCAGGCTGGCCAAGGCGGGGCGGTCCGGCTCAGCGCTCCTCGTCCTCGAACACGTCGGCTTCGACAACGCTCACCGATCCGGCCTCGGTCCGCCGGGCGATCTTCACGCCATCGTCCGCGACATCCACGAAGACCAGCACTTCCTCGTCGTCGCGCTCGAGTCGCGAGATCGCCTCCTCGCTGCTCAGGCGATCCCATTCCGAGGGCGCCGGAGACGACGAGTCCGACTCCCTGGCCCGGCTCAGCGCTCCCTCGCGCTCCTCTCGTGTGAGCCCGCGCTGTTCCAGCTTTCCCTTGTGACGTTTGAGCTGACGCCGGAGCTTGTCGACCGTTCGGTCGATCGCCATCCGCCAGTCCTCCGCCTCGGAAGCGGCGAAGTGCGTGTCGTTCGAGGTGTGGATGCGCATCTCGGCGATGTGCCGATGGCCTTCGTGAACGAGGATGATGTCGCCTTTGACCAGTCTATCGAAATACTTCGCCAGCCCTTCGACCTCCCGCTCGGCATGATCGCGCACCCGATCGGGGACCTCGCCGTGGCGGACGCTGAACGTCATCTGCATGGGATCTCGCTCCCTCCTGCGTGGATCGGAACGACCGGAATTCCGGGGCTCGCCCGGACTCCCGCGGTCCTCGCGGGGAGGGCCGGGCGCGCGGGGCGATTATACGCGCTTGCGGTAACGCGAGGAAAGGATGCCCAGCTGGTCGCGATACTTCTGCACCGTCCGCCGGGCTATGTGGACACCCTCGTCCTTGAGGAACTCCACGATCTGCTGATCGGTGAGGGGCTTGCGCGGATCTTCGGTGGCGATCATCTCGCTGATGCGCGCCTTCACGCCGCGAGCCGAGACTTCCTCGCCTTGGTCGGTCGAGAGGCCGCTCGAGAAGAAGAACTTCAGCCGGAACACGCCGTTCGGGGTCTGGACGAACTTCTCGTTCGTGACCCGGCTGACGGTCGACTCGTGCATCCCGATTTCGTCCGCGACTTCCTTGAGGGTCAGGGGGCGCAGATAGCGGATCCCCTTCTCGAAGAATTCGCCCTGCCGCTCCAGGAGCACGTGCATGACCTTGAGCATCGTCTGCCGGCGCTGCTCGATCGCCTGGATGATCCAGTTGGCGCTGTTGAGCTTGCTCTGGACGAACTCCTTCGCCTGCCCCTTGAACTCCCCGTTCCGGGCCAGGTCGCGGTAGGCGGCGCTGATCCTAAGCCGGGGCAGGTTGCCGTCGTTCAACGAGATCACGTACTCGCCGTCTACTTTGTCCACGATGATGTCGGGAGTCACATAGCCCGGCGGGAGGTCGGCGTACTTGCGGCCCGGTCGCGGATCGAACGTCGCGATCTGGTCCGCCGCGTCCTGGACCTCCATCGCCGAGATGCCCAGGGCACGAGCTATGTCCTGGTACTTGTGAGTGGACAGCTCCGCGAATCGCTCCTCCACGATCCGGAAGGCCTGGCTGTGGACGCCCAGCCGATCGACGATCTGGAGCAGCAGGCACTCGCGCAGGTCGCGGGCGGCCACCCCCGGCGGATCGAACGCCTGGATACGGGCCAGGACGCGCTCCACCTGGTCGAGGGGGGCGGACAGCGACTCCGCGATCTCCTCGAGCGAGCAGGTCAGAAACCCGTCCTCATTGATGTTTCCGATGATCTCCTCGCCGATCCGGACATCACCGTCGAAATAGCCGTTGCTCTGATAAAGCTGCTGCAGCAGGTGGTCCCACAGGTCGGTCGTCGTCTCCGGTATGCGCTCGTAGTCCTCGAGCTCCTCGTGATTGGATGCCCCCCGGTAGCCGGAGTCGAACCCGTCGAGGAGGATCTCCTCCCAGTCGATCTCCTCCTCGTCCTCCTCGGCGGGTTCCTCGGCCTCTTCGGCCTCTTCGGCCTCCTCCTGCTCGGCGAACTCCTCCTCGACCTCGTTCATCTCGAGGAAGGGGTTCGCCGTCAGCTCCTGTTTGAGGTGCTGCTCGAGCTCGAGGAGGGGCAGGTACAGAAGATCCATCGCCTGGTACAGGCGGGGATTCATCCGCATTTCCTGCCGCTGCGTTACTGCTAGCTGTTGTCGAAGCGCCATCGCGTCCGGGGTTGGGTCGAGAGATCGTCTGTGACGGTGACCCTGGCGAAGCGATTACGGTGACCCTGGCGTTGCATGAACCGTGCCAACAACAGGAGTCTACCAGATGGAAGGAGGGTTTTCAACTATCCCCCGGCGATTCGTCAACCCGCCGCCACAGGAGGACGGGACAGCGTCAGCGGCCCGCCGCCCTACAATCGGAAGTCTTCGCCCAGGTACAGCCTCCTCGCCTCCGGATCCGCGATCAGCTCGGCGGCGTTGCCGGACATGAGGATGCGCCCGTCGTACAGGAGGTAGGCGCGATCGGTGATGGAGAGCGTCTCGCGCACGTTGTGATCGGTGATCAGGATCCCCAGGCCGCGATCCCGCAGCGCCGCCACGATCCCCTGTAGATCGTTCACGGCGATCGGGTCCACGCCCGCGAACGGCTCGTCGAGGAGCATGTAGCGAGGCTGGGTAACCAGGGCCCGGGTGATCTCCAGACGCCGCCGCTCGCCCCCCGAAAGAGCGTAGGCCTTGTTGTTCCGCACGCGTCGGAGACCCAGCTCGTCCAGCAGCGTCTCGAGCCGCTCCTCTTGCTCTTTCCGGCGCAGATCGCAGGTCTGCAGGATGGCGCGGATGTTCTCCTCGACCGTCAACTTGCGGAACACGGACGGTTCCTGGGACAGATAGCCGATCCCCTGCCGAGCGCGCTTGTACATGGGCTTGTGGGTGATCTCTTCCCCGTCCAGGAAGATCCGGCCGCGGGAATGCTGGATCAGGCCGACGATCATGTAGAAGGTGGTCGTCTTCCCGGCTCCGTTCGGACCCAGCAGCCCGACCACCTCACCGGGGTGCACCTCCAGGGAGACGTCGTTCACGACAACGCGCTTCCCGTAGCGCTTGACGAGACGCTCGGCCCGGAGCACGGAGTCCCGCGGCACCTCGAGGTCGGGCAGCGCGCCCTCGGCGGGGACGGTGGTCGTCTCGTCGGTCATCCGGGCACTTCCCTCGATCGTCTGGGCCGCTCGCTGCGTCGGGCCGTCCCGGGCGTGGCGAGCCCGGCCGGCTCCGGCAACGGGATCGGCATGCTCGGCCGGCGCTCGGGACCGCCGATCCGGACCTCCTCGCTCCGAAAGAGACCCCGATGCCCCCCCGTCGCGACCACCCGGCTCAACGAATCGCCGCGGAAGCTCAGCCGCAGCCGCGCACCCTGCAGATAGTTTACGCTCCAGGTCTCCATCGGCCCCGCCACCGACTCTCGAGTGTAGTTGAGGCTCCGCGCGTCGCGCTCGGCGACCAGCCAGTCGATCCCTTCGTCGGCGAAGGCGATGTAGATGCTGTCGCCCTCGAGGTACGAGGTCGGGCTGACGTTCCGGAACGCCGTCTGAACCGACTCCGGAATCGTATCCCGCTTGTTGACGGCCCGCGCGCGGCTCACCGCCACCAGCGCGTAGATCTCGTTGTCCTCCATGAGGACATCGATCTCGTCGGCCACCAGAAACGTCTCCGCGGTTTCGACACGTGGCGAAAGCCGGAGGCGGACGATCCCGGTCTGGTCGTCATAGAGGAGGCTGTCGGCGACGGCGGTCAGGTCCGTCCTCTCGATCAGCACCGAGTCCACGGCGACCATCTCGGAACGCACCGAGTCGCTGCGGAAGCGCATCACGTCGGCGTAGAGGTCGAACGGCTCGCCGGCCGTCGTGTCACGCGGAACGAGGACGGCGTGCGGCCGCGGCCAGGCCACGATCAGTCCGTCCTCGCGGAAATAGCGGAGCGAATCCGCCGTCACCTCCGACTTGGTCTCGCGGTCGATGAGCTGGACGTCGCCGGTCGCCAGCGCGATGTCCGGTATTTCCTCGTAGACCACCCGATCCGCATAGATCTCCGTGGTCGGGTCCCAGAAGTGAACGTTGCGCTGGAAGTCGGCGATCGAGGACCGGCGGTAGATGGTCGCGACCTGGCTCCGCATCCGGACGCCGCCGCGATGCGCACGGACGTTTCCGGTCAGGAAGTAGGTCAGCGAATCCCCATCGACGACCCGTCGGAGCTCGTCGGCGTAGTCGATCACGACCGGGTCCTCCGCCTGCTGACCGGACACGCGGCCGGCGGTCGCCAGGAGCGCGACGCCCGTCACGGCCAGCAGGACCGGGAGCCGGCCGCCGGGGCCGGGGCCGGGGCTACGTGGAATCATCCGCGAGCGGGACGGCCCGGGACGGAACCCGTTCCTGGGGCTGGCTCGGTGTCGCGTCGGTCTGCGGTGGCCGCTCCCGCCGCTCCCCGCCCTCGGCCTCGCGCGCCTGTCGCTCCGGGTCGGAGCGCAGGACCGCGGAGCCGCTCGTGATGCGGATGTCGCGCAGCGCCGTGTCCGAAACGACACCCTGGCCGCGGATCACGTTCCCCCCCTGGCTGATCTCGGTCGGCTCGTCGCTCGAGATCCGGTCGGCGGAGGGATCGTAGAACAGCTCCTCGGTTCGGATGGTGGCATCGCGGCCGCGGACGAAGACGTCCTCGCGCGCGATCATCTGCTGGGTCGCCTGATCGAGCTCTCCCTTCTTCGCGGTGAGGGTCGACACGGCGGCTCCGGTCTCGTCGAAGAACTGCACCTGGATCGTGTCCCCATAGACCTTGCCGTCGGCATCATAGAAGAGAAGCCGCTCGGCGTTGACGACGGCCTCTTTGACGCCCTCGACGGTGATGATGTGGGTGCCGTTCTCCACCACTTGATCCGGCGTGGGAAGACCGGGGCGTCCGGTCGGAGGCTCGACCGTGCGGACCGGGGTCGCCTCCTCGCCGCAGGCGCAGAGGATCGCAACCGTGAGGAGGATCAGCGCGCGCAAGCTCACACGACGCCCGCACGCATGCAGTCGTGGAGGTGGACGATGCCGAGCAGCTTGCGCTCTTCGTCCACGACGGGCATCGCCATGATCCCGTGGTTCTCCATCTGGTTGACGGCGGCCGCCGCCAGGGCGTCGGGCCGGGTGACCTTGGGATCACGGGTCATGACCTCGCGCACCGGGACTTCGAAGACGCGATCCGTCCGTTCCATGAGACGCATCAGATCCCCGTTCGTCACCACGCCGACGACACGGTTCTCCTCCACGACCGGCACCGTGCCCCGCTTGTGGGCCATCTCCAGGATCGCCTCCCGCATGGAGGATTCGACCGGTATCCAGGGGCAGGCGTCGCCGGTCACCATCACATCGGCGACCGTCAGCAGGAGCCGCCTCCCCAGGGCGCCGCCGGGATGAAACGCGGCGAACTCCTCGGGCTTGAAGTCCCGGCGGGTCAGGAGCGCCATCGCGAGGGCGTCTCCCAGCGCCAGCATGGCGGCGGTCGAGGCGGTGGGCGTCAGGTCGTGCGGGCACGCCTCCTGATCGACCGAGCAGTCCAGCGCGACATCGGCGTGCCGCGCCAGGGACGACCCCGGCCGGCCGACGAACGCGACGATCGGCAGGTCGAAGCGCTTGAAGACGCCCAGGAGGTCCAGCAGCTCGCCCGTCTCGCCACTCTTCGACAGCGCGATCACGACATCCCCGCTCATCGCCACGCCGGCGTCGCCATGGACCCCCTCGGCCGGGTGGACGAACAGGCTGGGCGTTCCGGTCGAGGTCAGCGTGGCCGCCATCTTCCGTCCCACGAGCCCGCTCTTTCCCATTCCGGTCACGATCACCCGTCCGCGACAGCCGTACAGGAGGTCGACGGCCTGGGCGAACGAGGGCCCCAGCCGCGGCTCGAGGGCCAGGATCGCCGTCGCCTCCAGGCGCAGGGTATCCCGGGCCGCGGCGAGCCAGGTGGCCGGGGCCGGCTCAGCCCGTCGCTCGACCGTCTTCGCCATCTCCGGACCTTTCATCGTCTCGCGTCTCCTCCGTCAGCCCGCTGCGGTAGCGCCGGCGTGCCTCCTCGAGCCGCCCGGCGCGGAACAGGAGCCACTCGACCGCCTCGCGCACCGCGCCTTCGCCGCCCCTCCTCCGGGTGACGTGGGTCGCCCGCGCGCGCACCTCGGGGGCCGCGTTGGCGGGCGCCACCGCGATCCCCACCACTTCGAACACAGGCAGGTCGATGTGATCGTCCCCCATGTACAGGATCTCGCCCATGGAGAGGCCCTTCTCCGCCGCCCACGCCCCCACCTTCCAGGCCTTGTCGCGCACGCCTTGATACACCGACCGGATGCCGAGTTCCGCCGCCCGGCGCGAGGTCGCTCCCGACTCCCGGCCACTCAGCAAGGCCACCTCGTATCCCATGAGGCGGCACCAGTAGAACGCCGGCCCGTCCAGGATCGAGAACCGTTTCGTCTCTTCGCCCGAGGCTCCGATGTACACGCAACCGTCCGTCAAAACGCCGTCGACGTCGAACACCAGCGCCCGGATGCGGGTCGGGTCCGACTCAGGCATCGGCGTGCTCCCGGCGGACGGCATGGAGCTCGAGCAGCGTCTCGAGCAGAGGCTCCATCCGATCGAGCGGCCACTGGCTCGCGGGGTCGCAAAGCGCCTTCGGCGGATCGGGATGCGTTTCCAGGAAGACGCCGTCGACGCCGGCCGCCACGGCGGCCCGGGCGAGGAGGGCGACGAACTGGCGCTCGCCGCCTGACGCGCCGCCGGCAGCCGAGGGGAGCTGGACCGAGTGTGTGGCATCGAAGACGACCGGGAACCCGGTCGTCCGCATCCGGCCCAGCGACCGCATGTCCACGACGAGGCTGTGGTATCCGAACGTCGTGCCGCGCTCGGTCAGCAGCACCCTCTCGTTCCCCTCCGCGACCACCTTCGCCGAGGCGAGCGCCATGTCCTCCGGCGCCAGGAACTGGCCCTTCTTCAGGTTCACCACCCGGCCGGTGCGGGCCGCCGCACGAATCAGGAACGTCTGGCGCGAGAGAAACGCCGGGATCTGCAGCACGTCGGCCACTCGGGCGGCCGCCTCGACCTCCTCGATCGAGTGGACGTCGGTGAGGATGGGCAGCCCGGTCTCGTCCCGCACCTGGCGGAGCATCTCGAGCCCGGCCTCTAGCCCCGGACCCGTGTAGGCGTCGCCGGAAGACCGGTTGGCCTTGAGGTACGAGGATTTGAACACGACCGGGATCGAGAGCCGCTCGGAAAGGTCGCGCAGCCGGACCGCGACGTCACGGGCCAGCGCCTGGCTCTCCAGCACATCGGGCCCGGCGATCAGGAACAGCGGTCCGCCCCCGAGCTCGTACGGTCCGCAGGGGACGCGCCGGCCCGGGACCGGCCCGGCCGGGCTCACGTCCCGACTTCCTGTTGCGCGGTCCGCGCCTCCAGGGCGTCCCCGCCGCGCCGCTCGTCGCGATGCTCCGCGGCGGCCCGGACGAAGTCACGGAAGAGGGGATGGGGTCGGAGCGGGCGCGACTTGACGTCGGGATGGAACTGACAGCCCACGAACCAGGGATGGTCCGCCAGCTCGATCATCTCGACGAGCCGGCCGTCCGGGGAAGTGCCGCTCAGGACGAGCCCGTGTTCGGTCAGGGTCTCGCGGTAGGCGTTGTTGACCTCGTAGCGGTGGCGGTGGCGCTCGCTGACCTCGGCCGTCCTGTAGACCTGCCGCGCCAGGGAGCCCGCCTGGAGAACGCACGGCCAGGCGCCTAGCCGCATCGTCCCGCCCTTCTCCCGCACGTCGACCTGATCGGGCATGAGCGCGATCACCGGATGCTCGGCCTGGGGCTCGAACTCGCTCGACGTGGCGCCGGTCACGCCTGCTACGTGACGGGCGTACTCGATCGTCGCGCACTGCATGCCCAGGCAGATCCCGAAGAAGGGCGTCTCGGTGCGCCGGGCCCACTCGATGGCGGCCACCATGCCCTCGATCCCGCGCTCGCCGAACCCCGGCGGCACCAGCACGCCGTCCACGCCGCCCAGCTTGGCGGCCACGTTCTCCGGTGTCACGTCCTCCGCGTTGACCCATCGGATGCGAACTTCGACGTCGTTCTCGATCGCCCCGTGGACCAGCGCCTCCTCGATCGACTTGTAGCTGTCGCGCAGGTCGACGTACTTGCCGCAGATCGCGATCTCGACCTCGCCCGAGGCGTGATAGATCCGGTTGACCATGCGCCGCCAGTCGGCGAGGTCGGGCTCGGGCGCGTCGAGGCCGAGGCGGTCGACCACCAGGCCGTCCAGCCCGTACTCGTGGAGCGCCAGCGGCACCTGATAAATGGAGGACACGTCGCGGGCCGGGATCACCGCCTCCACCGAGACGTTGCAGAAGAGGGCGATCTTGCGGCGCAGGTCGTCGGTCAGCGGGTACTCGCAGCGCGCCAGCAGGATATCGGGCTGGATGCCGATCGCCCTGAGCTCGCGCACCGAGTGCTGGGTGGGCTTGGTCTTGAGCTCCTCGGCGGCCTTGATGTAGGGGACGAGCGTGACGTGGACGAAGCAGGTGCGTCCGGGACCGGCCTCGAGCCGGAACTGGCGGATCGCCTCCAGGAACGGCAGGCTCTCGATGTCGCCCACCGTCCCGCCGATCTCGGTGATCACGACATCCAGGTCCGGCTCCTGTTGCGCGAGCCGTGCGATGGCGCGCTTGATCTCGTCGGTGATGTGCGGGATGACCTGCACGGTCGCGCCGAGGTAGTCGCCGCGGCGCTCCTTGGCGATCACGCTCTGGTAGATGCGCCCCGTCGTGACGTTGTTGGCCTGCGACAGCGAGCGGTCGATGAACCGCTCGTAGTGGCCCAGATCCAGGTCCGTCTCCGCCCCGTCGTCGGTGACGAACACCTCGCCGTGCTGGAAGGGGCTCATGGTGCCCGGATCGACGTTGATGTAGGGGTCGAACTTCTGGAGGCTGACGGACAGGCCGCGAGCCTTGAGGAGCATGCCGAGGGAGGCTGCGGAGATCCCCTTCCCCAGCGACGACACGACCCCCCCGGTCACGAAGACGTAGCGGGTCTTCTGGGGGTCGGACATCGGCACCCGGAGACGGCTGAAAGTAAATCCGGAATCTACGGTCGAGCCCGGGTCGCGTCGAGACGGCGGAGCGCGGCCTCCGCTCTCGCCACGTCGGCCGGCGCGTCGACGCCGACCGATTCCGTCTCGATGACCGCGCATCCGATCGTCAGGCCGAGCTCGAGCGCGCGGAGCTGCTCGAGGCGCTCCGCGCGCTCGCGGGCCGT
Organism: Gemmatimonadota bacterium; assembly: GCA_050732875.1. Taxonomy (GTDB): domain Bacteria; phylum Gemmatimonadota; class Gemmatimonadetes; order JACCXV01; family JAHWKZ01; genus DASRVA01. Next base: position 34,241 of record JBOHRQ010000018.1, read on the forward strand.
CGGCGGTGCGGCCGTGAAGCGGTCGAAGGCCGGGCGTCGGTACGCGTACAGCCCGATGTGGATCCAGGGCCCCGCATCACCCGCCCCGACGGCTGGGCCGACTCCGCGCGGAAGCAAGGCCCGCGAGAAGTCGAGCGCCCTTCCGTCCGCCGACAGCACCACCTTGACGAGATCGGGGTCCTCGATCCGCTCGCCGGCCCTCGGAGCCCGGGCCAGCGTCGCGATGTCTACGGCGCGCTCCTCCAGGAGCTCGATCGCGCGGTCGATGGCGGCCGCTTCGAGGGCCGGCTCGTCGGCCTGGAGGTTCACGATCGTGATCGCCCGGGCAGCCTCGGGATCGACGTCGAGCAGATGTGCGATCCGGTCGCTGCCGGAGGCCGCCTCGCGAGCGCTCACGACCGCGCGCGCGCCGGCCTCCCGGGCGGCCGCCGCGACCTCCTCGCGGTCGGTGATCACCGCCACGTCATCGGCCCGGCGCGCGGCCCGCGCCGCGGCCACCACCCACCCGATCATCGGTCGTCCGAGGAGGGGCGCGACCGGCTTCCCCGGAAACCGCGTCGATGCGTAGCGGGCCGGTATGGCGACCAGCGTGCTCACCAGAAGCGCGGCCTCGCCACCACGTAGACGTGCCATTCCTCGGATTCGAGGCCGTAGCCGGCGAAGACGCCCAGATAGGCCCGCCCGAGGGCGGCCAGCCCGGCTCCCAAGCCGCGGTTCCAGCGCCGCTCCTGTCCAGGCAGCCATGCGTCTCCGACGTCGGCCAGACCGACCAGGTACAGGTCGTCGAACTCGCCCGCGGGGAGCGCCAGATGGAGCCGCGCGTTCAGCAACGCCATGCGGTCGCCGGTCAGCCTCGTGCTCAGCCCGTCGTAGCCGATCACGCTGCCCGCTCCACCCAGGCGGTACAGGAACTGGGGCGCCAGCGTGTCGCCGCCCCCCAGACGCCCCCCGGCGGCGACGCGGACCGAGGCGAACGACCGGCCGAACGGAGCATAGCCCCGGACATCGACCCGCCCGGCGTTGAACCCGAAATCGCCGCCGAACCCCCAGTGTTCGTACGCGCCCTCCAGATAGTACCCGGCCATGCCCTCGATCCGGCGATCCAGGGCGGCTTCCAGGCCCAGGGCCCGACCTTCGCCCGGCACGATCGGCGGGTTGACCGGCCAGTCCCGGTCGTCGCCGAACAGGACCAGGGGGGTCTCGCTCTCGAGCGAGTCGAAGTCGTCGTCGCGCCAGCCGACCCGCAGAGTCACGGGGGTCAGCGCCCACGAGCGCTCCAGCCACAGCTCGTACCCCGTTCGCTCGTGGTAGGCCCGATCGTCGTTGGCGAAGAGGAGGGCCGACACCGAGTTGCCGAAGTCGGGACGGTGCCAGCGCTGAGCCGTGTGGGTGATGGAGTGGGCCCCGCCACCCAGCCGCACGCCGTTCAGCCCGGGGAATTCCCGGAAGCCGGCGACCCGCCATCCCACCTCCTCCATCCGATCGGTGCGAAAGACGGGCCCCGCCGCAAGCTCGGTGGGCGGCTGTCCCTCCAGGTCCTTGAGCGCCGCCTCCACACCGAACGCGAGCCCGTCCACGCCGTTGTACTCGTGAAGCACGACGCCGAACATCCCGCCCAGGCCGATCGGGAACGGCCGCTCGGGCGGGAGGTAGCGCACGCGGACGGTGTCGGGAGCGGCCTCGACGACGATCCGCTCCTCGGGGAGCCAGACCGTCGCCTTTCCCAGGTCGGCCATCGTGGTGCCGTAGAACCGGCCGGCCAGCACGGTGAGCCGCCCGCCGATCACGGCGCTCGGCTTCAGCGTGACCTCGGCGTCCACCGCGAGCACGTCTCCCTCCACGCTCCCCTCGATCACGATCGAGCCCCCGAGCTGGACGATCGAACCGGGACGCGTCTCCTCCTTCCCCACGACCGTGGCCCCGGTCTCGAGCGCGGCCTCGGGCGCGCCCAGGGAACGCTCGACGATTTCCCGCATGGCGAACGGAATCCGCGGATCCACGTCCACGACGGGCTGCTGGGCGGATACGGGTCCCGCCAGGACAACCACGGCCAGCGTTCCCAGAAGCGCCGGTCGACGCGCCTCAAGCACGCGGGTGGTGCCTCCGGTGCTCGGCCTTGAGGTAGGGCGGGTCGACGTGGGTGTAGACCTGGGTCGTCGTGATGTCGGCATGACCCAGCAGCTCCTGCACGACCCGCAGGTCGGCCCCGCGATCGAGGAGATGGGTCGCGCACGTGTGGCGGAAGGTGTGCGGGGTGACCCGCTTCCGGATGCCGGCCTTGTCGACGTAGGCGCGCACGATCTTCCACGCCCCCATCCGGGACAGGGGCCGGCCGCGGAAGTTGAGGAAGAGCGCCCCCTCGGAGCGGCCCTTCGCCAGCGCGGGGCGCTCCCGCTCCACGTACTCGGTGGCCGCTTCGACCGCCCTGGATCCGATCGGGACGATCCGGACCTTGTCGCCTTTGGGGCCGATCCGCTCCGTCTTCCGGCTCCCGTCCCGGCGCCGCACCTCGCGGCGCGCCGGCACGAGGCGGACCGAGCGCCCGCGCCAGTCGCAGTCGTCGACGCGCACGGCGATCAGCTCGGAGATCCGGACCCCGGTGGCGTAGAGGAACTCGAGCAGGGCCCGATCCCTGAGCGGAAAGGGCTCCGCGCCGCCGACCGCGTCGATGACCCGGTCGACCTCGTCGATGGAGAGGGTGTCGGGGAGCCGGCGACGACGGCGTGGCGGCTCGACCGCCTCGGTGGGATCCGTCATGACCCGCCCTTCGGCCACCAGGAATCGGAAGAATCCCCGAAGAGACGTCAGCCGACGCGACTGGGTGGACGGGCTCAGTCCCCGCCCGTGGAGGTGCTCGAGCCACGCGCGGACGGTTCCGCGCTCGCCAGGATCGCGGCCGGTCTCGCCGGCGAAGGCCAGATAGCGCTCGATGTCGGACCGGTACGCTTCGATGGTCCGCGGCGCCAGCCCGCGCTCGAGAACCAGGTACTCGACGAACGCCTCCAGCTCGCCGGTCATTCGGACGCCAGCTCGCGCAGGAACGGGTTCGACGCCCGCTCTCGACCGATCGTCGTCTCACCCATGTGTCCGGGATAGACGCGGGTCTCCCCGGGCAGGGCCAGCAGGTGGTCGCGGATCCCCGCCAGCAGGGTCTCGAGCGAGCCGCCGGGGAAGTCGGTGCGGCCGATCGAGCCCTGGAAGAGAGCGTCGCCGGTGAACACGATGCCGTCGTCGAGGAAGTGATAGCAGACGCTGCCGGGCGCGTGACCGGGGGTGTGGAGCACCACCACCGGTCGGCCGAGGAGCTCCAGCCGATCGCCCGCTCCGACCGGCACCGTCGAGACCGGGGCGGTGACCGGCATCCCGGCGAAGGCCGAGAGGTTCTCCTCGGCGCTCTCGAGCATCCTGCGGGCGTCGGGATGGAGGTAGACCGGAGCGCCGGTCGCGGCGACGACCTCGGGAAGGGCGGCGATGTGGTCCCCGTGGGCGTGGGTCTGGAGGATCGCGGCCAGCTCGAGGTCGCGCCGGCGGAGCTCCTTCAACAGGCGCTCGGCCTCGGCCCCCGCGTCCACCAGGATGGCCGGGCCGGGGGCCGTCTCCCAGACCAGGTACGCGTTGGCCTGGAAGGGACCGACGGGGTGCCGCTCGACGTTCAGCACGGGACGAATCTACGAGCGCTCCCGGATCCCCGCCGCCGGGTTCCGGCGCTCCGCGGCCCGAGCCGCGCTCGCCGCAACCACCGGATCCGGATCCTCCGTCGCCCGGTCGAGCGCCCCCTTCGATCCACGTCCGGTGTTGCCGGCCACCACGGCCGCGTTCCGGACCAGCCCCCGCCGCCGGGTCCGCTCGATGGCCGTCTCCCCAAAGCGGCGATCGAACTCCCCTTCGGTCAGCTCCAGGAGCGCATCGAGCTCGACCGGCCACGTATCCGCCCGCGGGCGGAGCCGCGGCTCTCCGGTGTCCGGCGCGTCCCGGTTCCACGGACAGACCTCCTGGCAGACGTCGCAGCCGAAGAGCCACTCCCCCACCGCTTCCTCCTGCCGCGGCTCGAGCTCTCCGCGATGCTCGATCGTCCAGTAGCTGATGCACTTCCGCGCGTCGAGCACGTACGGCTCGATCAGCGCACCGGTCGGACAGGCATCGAGGCAGCGCGTGCAGGTTCCACAGTGATCGGTTCCGGGGAGGTCGGGCTCGAGCTCCGCGCGCACGAGCAGCTCGCCGAGAAAGAGGAACGAGCCCAGACGCTTGCTGAGAAGCAGCGTGTTCTTGCCCCGCCAGCCGAGCCCCGCGCGCTCCGCCCAGTAGCGGTCCATGACCGGCGCCGAGTCCACGAACGCCCGGCCGTCGAAGTCCGGGTCCAGCCGGCGCCCGTGGTCCAGCAGCGCGTGCAGCTTGTCCTTGAGTACCAGGTGGTAGTCCTCGCCCGTCGCGTAGCGCGCGACGCGGGCGCCGCCGGGAGCGGGCGCCCCGCCGGACTCTCCGTACACGAGCCCCACGCAGACCAGCGAACGGCACCCGGGAACCAGCTTCCGCGGGTCGACGCGCTTGTCGAAGTGCCGGGCCATCCACGACATCGTCGCGTGATGGCCCCGGTCGAGCCATTCGGCCAGCAGCGACGCCTCGGCGACGGCCTCGGCGCGCGCGACGCCGACCAGGTCGAACCCGAGCCGAACGGCCTCCTCCTTGACGCCGCGGGTGAGCTCGGCGGCGGTCAACTCCGCTCGTCGGCCGTGGCCGCGCCGCCGTTGACGGCGAGCGCGGCCTTCACGCGCTCGGCGAGCGCCGTCGAGAAGCCCGGCACGTGGGCGATTTCGTCGATGGCGGTCCGGCGGATCCGCTCGACGGACCCGAAGTGATGGAGAAGCGCGGCCCGCCGCTTCGGACCGATTCCGGGGACGGCGTCCAGCTCCGAGCCCACCACCCGTCGGCCGTGGAGCTTCCGGTGGTACGAGACCGCGAAGCGGTGCGCTTCGTTGCGGACGTGCTGGATCACCTGGAGCGCCTTCGACCGCCGCGGCAGCCAGATGGGATCCCTTCGCCCCGGCAGATGGATCTCTTCCTCGCGCTTGGCGAGACCGATCGCGTCGACGTCGCCCAGGACACCCAGCTCGTCCAGGACCTGGCGCGCCGATCCGAGCTGCCCCTTCCCGCCGTCGATCACCAGCAGGTCGGGCAGCGGCTCGTCGTGGTCGAGAAGGCCCTTGAACCAGCGCTCGACGACCTCGGCCATCATCGCGTAGTCGTTCTGTCCCTCGGCGTACTTGATGCGGAAGT
>JBOHRQ010000019.1:0-39262 GCA_050732875.1 Gemmatimonadota bacterium
CGACGTACGAACTCGCCCGGCGTGCAGCTGTAGTGTTGCTGGAAGGCGCGCGCCAGGGAGCTGGGATGGACCCCGACTTCGCCAGCCACATCGCCGATCCGGAGGGGCTCGGTGAAGCGGTCGCTCAGCAGCTCGCGGGCCCGCCGCAGGAAGGGGGGCGGAGGGCCCGGGCCGGTGCGCTCGCGGCGGGCCACGCCGGAAAGCAACACCAGCAGCAGGCCCTCCACGACCAGCACCGAAAGGCCGTCCCAGGCCCGGAGCTCACGCAGGAGCCGCGTGGAGATCCAGGTCCAGCGGCCGCGGGGAAAAACCGCGTGTCCCGAGGGCATGGCCACGCCCTCGTCGAGTCCGAGGCCTTGCGCGTCGAACTCGATGGCCAGGCAGCGTGCGCCGGCCGCCGGGAAGCGCTCGGAGTGGACCAGGCCCGCCGGATGGAAGAGGGTCTCGGCGGGTCGGCACTCCCGCCGCTGGCGTCCCCAGATCTCGGTGTAGGTCCCGGTGAGGACGAAGTTGACGATGGGGCGCTCGTGCGAGTGAGCGGGGATGTGGAACCCCCCTGGAAAGCGCACCTCGCTGACGGTGAACCGGTCGGAACGGCTGCGGCGGAGGGTCTCCCCGTAGAATCGCCCGGTGCTGAGCATCGCAGTCATGGCACGCTCCGTTGCAGATGGGTCGCGCGACCCCGTGAAACAGGGCGACCCGGAGCCCTCGAAAGTCTAAGGTAGCAGGGTCCCCGGCGCCCAGGCCAGCGGGAAGAACCGGGGGTCGGCGCGACCCCCGGCCAGGATCAAGCGGCCACGACGATGATGATGATCAGCAGCAGGATGATGATGATGACGGTCGCCGAAAGCCGGATCTCGCCCTGGGCGGATCCGAGGTCGCGGTCGATGGCCCGCGCCTGGTCGGCGGCGCGCGAAAGCCGCTCCCCCTCCAGGGCGACAAGGCCGCGCTCGGCATCGGAGAGGTCGACGCCCGCCGTTCGGGCTACCTGCTGAACGTCCTGGCGATTCAGGAAGTCCCGCAGGGCCTGGCGGTCCGCCGCTTGCGGGTCGGCCTGCGCGAGCAGGGTCGAAGAGGATCCCTCGGCATCGGACCGGATCTGCTGGGCGAGCGCCGTGCCGGTCCCGCCGGCGAGCAGAGCCAACGTGATCGTCACCGCCCACGGCAATCGTCGCATCGTGAACCTCCTGGGGGTTGAAGGGTCGCGTTCGTCGAACATTCGGAGTCTATGCGACGGGTCGAGGGAGGGTCAAGAACCGCCCGCCGCACCACAACGAACGGGGTTCAGGACTGCACGAGGACGATGAGGAGGATGGTCACGAGGAGCAGGATGATGAGGGTGGTCGAGGAGATCGCTCCGTCGATGGCGAGCCGGCGATCCAGCTCCTCGGCCTGCCGGGCCGCCCGGGCGAGCGGCTCGCCCTCGAGCCGCGCGATGCCCGCGGCGACCCCCTCGAGGTCGACGCCGGCGGCCTGGGCCGTGCTCCGGACCTCCGGCCTCTCGAGCACCTCCAGGACGGCCTCGCGCCGGGTTTCATCGGAGTCGGCGATGGCTACGGCGGGTCCGCCGAGCCCGTCGTCGCCCGTCTCCTGGGCACCGGCCGGCGAAGGGCCGGACAGCTGCCCCGCGACCAGGACACAGAAGAAGAGCGACAGGACCGTACGCTCGAGCATGGAAGCGCCAGTCTAGACGGCGGGCCGGATCTGCGGCAAGGGCGTAGACGCGCTCACGAGCTGGCGTGCTGGTGTGGATGCGTCCCGCTAATGGGCGAGCCGGCGCACGATCTCGTACTCCTCCGGTGTGACCGGGGTTATCGAGAGACGGCTCCCACGCCGGAGGACGGCCATCTCCTCGAGCCCCGAAGTGGCTTTCAGGCGATCGCGCGTCACTGGCTCATCGAAGGTCTCGACGTGACCCAGGTCCACGCACCACCATCGGGGGTTCGTGCGGTCGGAGCCGGCGTCGTGATAGCGGTCCCCCTTCTCGAATTGCTTGGAATCGGGATGCGCTTCGGAAGCCACCTCGGCCAGCCCGTAGACCCCGAGCACGTCGGTGTTCGAGTGGTAGAAGAGGATGCCGTCGCCGATCTGCATCTCGTCGCGCATGAAGTTCCGCGCCTTGTAATTGCGGATTCCCCACCACTCGGTGGTACCGTCCCGCTCCAGGTCGCGGATCGAGTACACGGAGGGCTCGGACTTCACCAGCCAGTAGCGTCCTGCCATCGATGCTTCCCCTCTCGGTTCGCGTGGGGCGCTCGCGCGCTCGGCGGGAATCTAGTCTCCTCGGCCGGAAGCCCGTTGGTGCACCGGGGGTCCGGTCATGGCCGTGGGCCGCCGAACCGGTCGGCCCCGCGGCGCAGCCGGCGTGTGATCCCGGCCCATGCGGGTGGATGTCGCGGGACGCATCCCTCGGCCGGCTCGTACGCCAGCACCCGGCGCGTCTCGGTCAGGTCCCAGGGCGAGTCGCGATTGTCGGAGACCAGGTTCAGAATGGCGAATCGGACGCCCTCGGCTTCGATGGCGCGCTCGAACCCGTGGCACAGGTCGCCATAGCCGAGCCACCGCTGCTGCAAAGCCAAGCGCGCCGTCGGCGGAGGGGGGCCGTCGCGCGCCATGCCGATGCGCAGGCAGACCGCCGACAGCCCGCCGCGCTCCGCATAGACGCGTGCGATTCGCTCGCCCGCCGCCTTGCTCGCGCCGTACGGAGAGATGGGGGCGGGTGGCAAGTCCGGCGTGATCGGGACCCCGCGATCGTAATAGCCTTCCATCACGTGGTTCGAGCTCGCGAAGACCACCCGTCGGACCCCGCCCCTGGCGGCCGCCTCGAAGACCTGCAGGGTGACGTCGACGTTGTCGCGGTCCAGCTCGGCCCACGGCAGCTCGGCCCAAGCGGCGGCCGCCAGATGGAGGACGGCGTGGGCACCCCGAAGAAGCGAGGTCCAGTCATCCTTCCAGACGGCCAGGTCCGCCTGCAGGATCTCCGGGTCACCCTTCGGATCGCGATCGAGGAGGACCAGATCGTACTCGCCCCGAGCCTCGAGGTGCGACCGGATCACCGACCCGAGGGTGCCGGCCGCCCCGGTGATCACGATGCGCCGCCCGACCGTCACTGACCCTGGGCGTGTGGGACCATGCGGAGCCTCCGGTTCGGGAAGCGCGGCCGGGGTCGATGCGCTCCGACGACGTCGCTTCGTCCGCCGCCGATCGGAATCCCTTCCGGCGCGCGGCCGGCGCGATCGTAGACGGCGTCGCCGGGCATAATGTACAGCATGGCTGACTCGCTTGGACCAAGTGCTGCCACTAACGTGGGCAAGATCCCCTCGGAGGAGTCATGGACCAGGATGCGATCATCATCGGGGCCGGCCAGGCCGGCTCGCCGCTCGCCCGCCGGCTCGCCAGCGACGGCCGGCGGACGCTCCTCGTCGAGCGGAAGCACGTCGGCGGCACCTGTGTGAACGAGGGGTGCACGCCCACGAAGACGATGATAGCGAGTGCCCGCGCCGTTCACGTCGCGCGAGGTGCGGGCAGGCTGGGCGTTCGTGTGCAGGGGGTCCGGGTGGATCTGAGTGCCGTGATCGACCGCAAGGACGAAATCGTGCGAGCCTGGCGGGATCGCCAGCGGGAAGGTCTCGAGACGACGGAGAACCTGACCCTCGTCGACGGCGAGGCGCGCTTCGTCGGCGCGGACGAAATCGAGATCGATGGCGAGCGATATCGCGCCCCGATCGTCGTGGTGAACGCGGGGGCCCGCCCTTCGGTCCCGCCGATCGCCGGGCTCGACTCGATCGATTGGCTCGACAGCACTTCGATCATGGAGCTGCGCGAGGTTCCCGAGCACCTGATCGTCCTCGGGGGCGGGTACGTCGGATGCGAGTTCGGCCAGATGTTCCGACGCTTCGGGAGCGAGGTCACCATCGCGAGCCGTGGCCCGCACCTGCTCGATCGCGAGGACGAGGACCTCTCGGAGGCGATCGAGAGGGTTTTCCAGGACGAGGGGATCTCACTCCGGCTCGGCGCGGCAGCGAAAGCCGTGTCCCGGAGAGGTGCCCGGGTGGTCCTGGAGCTCGAGGAAGGCTCGCCGATCGAGGGGACCCACCTTCTGGTTGCCGTGGGCCGCGCGCCCAACACCGAGGACCTGCGCTGCGAGGTCGCCGGGATCCAGCTCGACGGGCGAGGATTCATCCAGGTCGACGACAGCTATCGGACGAGCGCTGACGGGGTGTACGCGGTCGGCGACATCACCGGAGGTCCCCAGTTCACCCACTCTTCGTGGGACGACCACCGGATCCTCTACGACATTCTGCTGGGGAAGAACGGTCGCCGCCGAAACGACCGGATCGTTCCCTACAGCGTGTTCACCGATCCGCAGGTGGCCCGGGTCGGACTCTCCGAGCGCGAGGCCAGGGAGCAGGGGATCGCCTACGAGGTTGCCACCAGGCCGTTCGGCGAGATCGCGAGGGCGATCGAGGTCGACGAGACCGCGGGCACGATGAAGATCCTGCTCGATCCCGAGACCGAGCGCGTCCTGGGCGCCGCCATCGTGGGGATCGAGGCTGGCGAGCTCATCCACATCTTCGTGACGTTGATGCAGGCGGGGGCTTCCGCGCGCGCGATCGTGGATGCCGAGGCGATCCACCCGACGCTGGCCGAGGGCGTCCAGTCGCTGGTGATGGCGCTGCCGCGCTACCGCCTGAGTTGATGCGCCGGAGGTGAACGCGGGCCCTCAGTCGGCCCAGAGGACCTCCACGTCGTACGGCGAGAACTGTCGATCCGCGGTCATGACGGGAACCGTTTCGAGCTGTGCCGTGGCGATGAGCAGACGGTCGAACGGATCCCGGTGGTGCGGTGGGAGAGCGCCCGCGGCCAGCGCATGTCCGTGCTCGATAGCGACCGGCGTGACGCCCGTCCGCTCGATCTGCTCGGGAACGTAGCGCGCTGGTGCCGAAGGCAGGCGAAGCTTGTCCAGGGCGTGCTTGATCGCGATCTCGAACGAGCTCGCCGCCGACAGGAGGAGGTCGTTGCCCGGGTCCTCAACCAGCGCGGCGGCCGCCTTCGACAGGCGCTCCGGCTCTGCGATCAACCAAAGCCAGACGTGCGTGTCGAGGAGGATCCTCAACCTTCGAAGGCCTCGAGGACCTCGTCCGGAAGCGAAGCGTTGAAGTCGTCGGGAACGTGGAAAGCCCCGCGGTCGGTCCCGAGGCGGCGCTTGCGCCCTCTGCCGATGGGAACGAGACGAGCGACAGGCTCCCCCGAGCGGGCGATGACGATCTCCTCCCCGGCGGCGACACGGCGCAGAAGGCGGGACAGATGCGTCTTGGCCTCATGGATGTTGACGACGGTCATGGGGGGAGAGAATAGACTAAGTCCTGAACTTAGTCAACCTCAAGCGAGGCACCACGGTCGCTATCGTCAGGTCTTTCATTGGCGCCTTCTCTTTTCGTGGGGTGATTGAGGAGTTGTCGCGTCAGGCTGCCGGCTTCAGCCGGGCCGCACGGTGGCCTTGTGTCGGATGGGGACGCTGCAGGAGTTGGCGATAAAACAGAGGTCGTGAGCCATGTCGTGCAGCTGCGCTGCCAGAGCCGCCTTCTCTCCGCCTTCGATGGTCACCCTCGGTTGCAAGCTGACGTCCTCAAACCTTCCCCCGCCGTTGGCGGCCATTACCATCCTCCCCCGGACTTCATCCTCGTATGCCAGCACGCGAACGCCGTTCCGGGCGCAGAGCGACAGGTAGGACAGCATGTGGCAGGCGGAAATGGAGGCAAGAAAAAGCTTGAATGAACCAGAAGGGCCTCATGAGGGCACTCGTTCCATGCCAGCGCCGCCTTCTACCGATACCTGCGGGGGATCGTCGAGGCCGGGTTCGGTAACCGAGTGAGCAGCAGCACAACGGGATGGGAGCAGGGTGATCCGCTAGTCGTGCCGGGCCGCTCGCGCAGAGCGCAGCTCGTCGACGGCCCGCTTCAGGTCCGCCTGCGCCCGGCGCAGCTCGAACAGAGCCACGATCCGGCGGCCGAGCGCCTTGAGCGCCTCCCTCTGCTCGGCGGTGAGGAGACGCGGTTCGCGATCGATCACGCAGACCGTCCCCAGCGCGTAGCCGTCGGACGTGATGAGCGGCGCCCCGGTGTAGGATCGGACGCCCGGGTCCCCGACCACGAGCGGGTTGTCGGCGAAGCGGTCATCCTCGGAAGCATCGGGCACGGTGAAGAGATCCGTTCCCAGGATCGCGTGCCCGCAGAAGGAGACCTCGCGGGACGTCTGTGTTAGATCGGTTCCCGCGCGGCCCTTCAGCCACTGGTGGTCCTCGTCGACCAGCGTGACCAGGGCGATCGGCGTGTCGCAGATCTCGGCGGCCAGCTGGGCCAGCTCATCAAAGTCGGGATCCGGGACCGGCTCGATGGGCCCGTAGCTGCGGAGCGCTTCCAGCCGTTCGACTTCATTGGCCGGGACAGCGGGTGCCTGCACGTTCGTTTCTCCGGGGAGGATGGGTGCTTTCAGCGTAGCCCGCCGCGGGTGGTCGCGTCAAGATGGAGGGTGTGCTCCGGGCGTAGAGTGGCCGCGCCAAGACGGAGACACGAGGTTGCGGCCCAGCCCGGAAGGGAGGCGAAGGTGAGCCACGAACGCGTGGTCGGGCTGCTGAGGCGGCCGTGCGACCCCCAGGAGTACGACGAGATCCGCGAGCTCTGGAAGAGGCACTCACTGGCCGAGGACGGCCGCGACGTCGACGGGCTCATCTCGACTCTGACCCCCGACTGTGTCTACGAGGTCGTCCCCACGGGCCACCGCTGGAAGGGTCACGACGGGGCGCGGCGATTCTACACGCAGCTCCTGGGCGCCTTCCCCGACGTCATGTTCGATCTGACGAACATCGTGATCGGCCCCCAGGGAGTGTGCGAGGAAGCGCTCCTGGCCGGCACGCACGCCGCCGACTGGCTCGAGTTTTCTGCTACCGGGCGCAGGGTCGCGTTCACGGTCGTCATCTTCTTCCCCTGGGATCCGGAGCGTCGGCTGTTCCTGGGCGAGCGCGTCCACTTCGATCCGCAGGAGGCCGGACTCTCGTCCAACGGCCCCGGCTGACGCGGCGGACGCGTTGAAATCCTCCCATCTCCCGCCTAACGTGGGGTGGGGCCAGGCGTGAGGCGGGGATCACTCGGCCGCCCGGAATGGGTTGTGTACCTCCGTCGTTCACGAGAGGAAAGGAGAAACTGCCGCGGAAAAGGAGCCGTCATGACGCGATTCTCTCGGTTGTTCCTTCCCCTCCCTGTATCGATTCTGATCTTCGTCCTGCTCCCTCGAGCCGCTTCCGCCCAGACGGGCACCGTGTCCGGAACGGTGGTGGACGAGCAAGGCCAGCCGATCCCGCTCGCCACCGTCGTCGTCGAGGGCACCAACCTGGGTGCGATCACGGACGAGAACGGGGCGTACGTCATTCGCGGGGTTCCGGCGGGCCCGCAGACGATGGTGGCCCGCGCGTTCGGCTACCGGATGCAGGCGGAGACCGAAGAGGTCTCCTCCGGGGGCGACGAGAGCCAGGGCTTCGTGCTCGCCCAGGACTATCTCGGCATGGAGACGATCGTTGCGACCGCCCAGCGCGAACCCCGCATCAAGCTCGAGACCAGCACCGCGATCACCACGCTCCAGCCGCAGGACATCGAGCGCGAGGCGCCGCGGAGCACGGCCGACCTGCTCAAGGTGGTCCCCGGCTTCTACGTCGAGAGCTCGGGCGGCGAGGTGGGCGGCAACCTCTTCGCGCGGGGCCTCCCGGCCGACGGGTCGTTCCGCTACGTAGCCCTGCTCGAGGACGGGATGCCGGTCTACGATTCGACGGAGCTGTCGTTCGTCAACGCCGACATCTTCGTCCGCCTCGACAACAACATCCGCCAGATCGAGGCCGTGCGCGGCGGTAGCGCGGCGCTCTTCGGCAGTAACGCCCCCGGAGGGCTGATCAACTTCCTCAGCAAGACGGGGGGTCCGCAGACGTCGGGGATCCTGACTTTCGAGGGTGGCGAGGCGGGGATGTTCAAAGTCGACGCGAACGTCAACGGGCCGGTCGGGGAGACCGACTGGCGCTACAGCGTGGGCGGCTTCTACCGGAGCGACGACGGCATCCGGGATCCCGGCTTCACCGCCTCCGAGGGCGGACAGATCAAGGCCAACGTCGGGCGGGTGTACGGGAACGGCTACGTGCGGTTCTACGGCAAGGCGCTCTTCGACAGCAACATCTTCTATCTCCCGCTGCCGATCCGGAACCCGAGCGACCCCGAGTTCGTCTCCGGCTTCCCCGACGACGGGACGCTGACCAGCGAGGAGGGAGTCGGCAAGGTGGTCCCCCTTCCCAACGGTGACGAGCTCGTTCTCGACCTGGACGACGGCCAGCGGCAGGAGGGTGCCTGGATCCAGGCGGATGTGGGCTACGACCTCGGCGGCGGCTGGTCGATCGAGAACAAGTTCCGGTACATGGACGTGGACCACTACTGGAACGCGATGCTGCCGTTCGAGCTCGTCGACGCCGAAGACTGGGCGGCGGGCTTCGTGGAGGATACACCGCAGGGTGCGGGCTTCCGGCTGACGTTCGCCGAGGGCGGCCAGCCGTTCGAAACGCCCAACGACCTGCTGAGCCTCGGCGGCCAGTGGTTCGTCCAGATTCCGATGTCCGACGTTTCCGACCAGCTCCAGCTCACCAGGCAGTTCGGCCGTCACGACATCACGGTCGGAACCTATCTCGGCCGCTACAAGGCCGACCCCAACTGGAACTTCAACGACATGGTCACGAACGTGGAGAACGCCCCCCGCTTCGTGGATCTCGAGATCCTGAACGAGGCCGGTGACGTGATCCGCGAGGTAACCAACGAGGGCTTCCGCCAGTATCTGTCCCTGTACGTGAACGCCGAGCAGAGCACGACCGTGGCCGCCTTCTTCGCCGGCGACGAGATCGCGCTCGGCGACCGCTTCGACCTCGATGTCGGAGTGCGGTACGAGCACAACACGTTCGACATCCGGACCGAGGAGACCGGCTCGTTCGACGTCGCGGGCGGGACCGATGCGCACACGGGCCTCAACTTCGGAACCGGCGAGTTCGACGAGTTCGAGCGCGACTTCGAGGAGCTGGCGTTCTCGGTGGGTGGGGACTATCGGATCAGCGACCAGGTCTCCATCTACGGGCGCGGGACGAACGGCTTCAAGATGCCGATCATGGACAACGTGCGAAGCGCGGGCGCAAGCGGGGTGCTCGAGCCCGAGGACATCGCGCAGGTCGAGGGCGGGATCAAGGTCGGCTCGCCCAAAGTCGGCCTCTCGGCCGTCGCCTACTGGCTCGAGATCCAGGATTTTCCCAGCGGAGACGTCCAGATCGATCCGGAGACCGGCGAGACCGAGTTCGTCACCCGCTTCGCGGGAGAGGCGCGGACGGTCGGAACGGAGATCGAGGTCGTGGCGGCGCCGATCCCGGAGCTCCGGCTGAACGGCACGGCGACCTTCCAGAACCCCGAATACACCGATTTCTTCACCGAGGTGGGCGGGGAGTGCCAGAACCCGGCCGGGAACCTTTGCGACATCTCGGGCAACCGCGTACGCCGGATTCCGCAGACGATCCTCGAGGTCGGCGCGGCGTTCGACGTCGGGAACCTGACGCTGAACGGCGATGTCAACTTCGTCGGGGAGCGCTTCTCGAACAACGAGAACACGATCGTCCTCGAGAGTTACTCGATCCTCGATCTGGGAGCGGCGTACCGGTTCCCGCTGGTCGGCATGACCGCTCGCGTCGACCTCAGCAACGTCACCGACGAGGGTGCCAACGCGCTCACGGAGGGAAACCCCAGGATCGACGAGAGCGTGGGCGCCCAGAGCACGCTCTTTCTCGCCCGGCCCGTCCTCCCGCGCCGGGTGACGGCGGGGATCACCTACGAGTTCTGAACCGGCAGCTGACGTACCTCACCCGACGGGGCGCGCCTTGAGACGCGCCCCGTATCCGTAGTGGAGCAGCTGGCCATGATCCTTCGCCTCCGTGCGCCCGCTTGGCGGCTGGTCCTCGCGGTCGCACTCGCGCTCGGGTGCCAGAGCGGCGCGCAGGTCCGGGACTCCATCCCCGTCCAGGATGTCGCGAGCCGCACCCGCTACTATCCCGCGCGCGACCTCGGTCCCCTGTTCCACGACGTCCAGCTGTCCGGGCTCTTTCCGGACTCGAAGACGTTCGCCGACGCGCGTCCGCTTCGGCCTCCGGCAGAGATCGTCGCCCGCTACGCCGCGCTACGCGACTCCGCGGGTTTCAGCCTCCGGACTTTCGTGGACCGGCATTTCGAACTCCCCCGGCCGGTCGGGCGGGACTTCCAGGCGGACACCTCGCGGACCATGGAGGAGCACATCCGGGCGCTCTGGCCCGTGCTCACCCGTGCGGCCGACAGCACCGGCGCTCAGTCGTCCTTGATCCCGCTTCCCAACCCGTACGCGGTCCCCGGCGGCCGCTTCCGCGAGGTCTACTACTGGGACTCGTACTTCACGATGCTCGGTCTCGTCGAGAGCGGCCGGACAGACCTCGTCGAGAGCATGCTCGACAACTTCGCCCATCTGGTGCGGACGGTCGGCCATGTCCCGAACGGCAACCGGACCTACTACCTGAGCCGCAGCCAGCCGCCGTTCTTTGCCGCGATGGTCGGTCTCTATGCGCAGGCCACGGACACCACGCGGGCGCTGCGCTATCTGGACGCGCTCGAGATGGAGCACGAGTTCTGGATGGATGGTGTCGAGGGCTTGAAACCGGGCGAGGCGTACCGGCGCGTAGTGAAGCTGAGCGACGGCTCCGTGCTCAACCGGTACTGGGACGACCGCCCCGAACCCAGACCCGAGTCCTACCGGGAGGACTATCTCCTGGGGCAGACACTCCCCGAGGAGCGGCGCACGGCCTTCTATCGGAACGTCAGAGCCGCCGCGGAGAGCGGCTGGGACTTCTCGAGCCGCTGGATGCGCGACCCGTCGGACCTCCGGACCCTGGAGACGACGGAGCTGATTCCGGTGGACCTCAACAGCCTCCTCTATCACGCCGAGCGGACGATCGCCGCCTTCCGGGCGTTCCGCGGGGATCCTGGGGATGGGGAAGTCGCCGAGCGGTTTGCCCTCTCGGCCGAGCGGCGGCGGCGGGCACTGCTCGCGCACGCATACGATCCGGAAAGCGGCTTCTTCTACGACATCCGCTGGCGGAGCGGCCAGCGCATGACCGACCGGCCCACCCTGGCCGCGGCCGCTGTCCTCTATTTCGGGCTCGCCACGCCCGAGCAGGGCCGCGCGGTCGCCGCCCGGCTGGAGGAGGACTTCCTGAAGCCCGGCGGGTTCGTCACGACGCTCGTGGCCTCGGGTCAGCAGTGGGACGCGCCCAACGGATGGCCCCCTCTCCAGTGGCTGGCGATCCAGGGCGTCCGCCGCTACGGCCGAGAGGACCTCGCCGCTGCCGCCCGCGAACGCTGGCTGGCGCTCAACCGGCGCATCTATCGCGCAACCGGAAGGATGATGGAGAAGTACGATGTCGTGGACCTGGGCCGCCCGGCCGGTGGGGGCGAGTACCCGACGCAGGATGGGTTCGGGTGGACGAACGGGGTGGCGCTGGCGTTGTTGGCGGAGCGGGGAACCGAGGTTGGACGGGGCTCACGAGACTTTGACGGGTTCAACGGGCGCCGCAGCCCCTCCGCGCCGTGCCGGGATCGGACTCCGGGTCTGTGCTCAAGAAAGGCGAGCCGAGGGGCTCATCTCGATCGCTAGTTAGAAGCGCTTCGTACAGTAGTCCTTAATCGCGTGAACGGTGAAGGGGGATTCCAACAAACCCGTACGGACGCGCTCGATCAGCTCCTCAGTCATATCCTCTCTGAGATGCCCTCGTCCTGTGGCGAGTGCTTTCTGGATTCTTGCAACCGAGAAGAATCGGGCTGACGAATAGTGGACCGATAACTCGTGCTTCACGAACGGATGATCCGTGACGTTCAGGACGACCGTCGGATCTGTAAACCGGACGTGCGTCCTGACCATGACCGCCACAACATTCGGAGGGTCACCTTCTGGATCGGTGAGGATAAACCAGAGGTGGGGCTTAGCGTGGGGACGCTCCCGGAACAGGAGGGAGCGTCCGGCACGAAGGACTTCCACTACCCGAGCAAGCTTCCAGCCGCGACTTCGGCTTCTAGCTCGGTGAGGATCTCTTCGACTTCTTCTTCGGTCAAGCCCTCGGCCAGCAGAATATCACGCATATCGATGGGCAGTCGCGATCCGTGGGGATCTTGCCATTCCGGAAGGCGGTGGCAGTGGTCCCTAAGCTCCCACTGCGACATTCCTCCGAATTGCGAAAAGACTTCCTCTAGGATCTTCTCTTCGGCCGACGACAGCTGATCGTTGGACGGCTCGGCAACAAGTCCTACAAAATGTCCCTCCCGCTCGGAAATGAACCGATGCCAGTAGGAGGGAGCATGCGGGTCAGCCTCGGCATTTATCTTGTCCAGGGTAAAGCTGAGAACGGGGCCATGGGGTAGCGAGAAATACCAGTCGAACGTGATCGGCCGGCCCCAACGGACAAGCGAGGCACGATCAGCCAGGTAGAGCAGCTTGATGAGCCCGATTCAGCTTCTCGTACGGCTCGTCAGCTCCCGTGAAGTAGGCGTGCCGGACGAAGAAGCTCTCAAAGGATCTTCCACCACGGCGCTGCCACGATTCCATCACCCATAGGCTCGACTGCCGTGCCGTCGTGCAACAGCAGCCCCCCGAGGAACAGATCGCGGTACTCGTCCCGAAAGGTTCTGAGACTCGCGGCGTCTCTCATGCTCACGCGCCGGCCGGACTTGATCTCGATAGCGATGAGCCCCCGCTTCGACTCGACCACCAGGTCGACCTCTTCGCCCGAGCTGGTCCGCCAGTAAAGGATCGCCGGGCGATCGATTTGAACGTCTCTCCAGGCGAGCAGATCGGCGAGAACGAGGTTCTCCAGATGAGCGCCGCCCGGATCGCCCCCGGCCAGGTGCAGAGCGAGGCCGGTGTCGCTCCAGTAGAGCTTGGGGGACTTGACCAGCCGTTTCGTCCGGTTGACCGCGTATGGCTCGACACGAACAAGCTGGAACGACGTCTCGAGCAGGTTGAGCCACCGGTGGACGGTCGGCTGCGATACTCCCACATCGCGGGAGATCTCGCTCTGGTTGACGAGGTTCCCAAGCCTCAGGCAGGCCGCGCGCATGACCCGCTGGAAGTCGACGAGGCTATCGACTGAAGCCAGATCCTGCAGGTCCCGCTCCAAGTAGGTCTGCACGTAGCCGGAGAACCAGTGGCCGCGATCTTCTGGGGAGGTCAGCTCGTGAGCCGGCGTGGGATATCCACCGCTGCGCGCCTCGTCGCGCCAGTCCGTCCGCTCGCCAGAGCTGTCCTCAACGACGTCGGCCCACTCAGCGAAGGGGGCCTCGAAGAGGTCGCTCCAGATTCCCGTTCGACCCAGACCGAGCCTTTCCCCACGGGTGAGAGGCCAGAGAGTGATGTATCCGGCGCGCCCTGCCAGTGACTCGGAGACCCTGCGCATCAGCAGCAGATTGGCCGACCCGGTGAGGACGAATCGACCCGGCTGCCGGCGCGGCGCGGAATCCACCTCACGCTTGATCGCGAACATCAGATCCGGCTCACGCTGGACCTCGTCGATCGTCATCCGCGAGGCGAGCGTGAGCAGATCCATGGGTGATCGTTGGGCGAGTCCCCTCGCTTCCAGATCATCGAGACTCACGTAGTGATGGTCCGCGAGCGCGGACAGGGCGCGGACGAGCGTGCTCTTCCCGACCTGCCGGGCACCCATGACCACGACGACCGGCTGCACGCCGAGCAGGCCCTCGATCGCGCGGCCGCCGATACGGGGGAGGAGACCGACCTGGGCCGCCTCCCTGATGTATCTATTCATCTGCTGAATGCTTTCCATTCTCAAGAAGAATAAGTCTGCAATACTTTGTCCGTCAAGGGCTAACGGTGGGGGGCATTCCCCCGCGTGAGACCCCGGTCACCCAATGAGACTTGACTAGCGCCGAAGATTTACCGAAAATAAGGCTCGGCTCGAAGGGGAGTACTCCATGACCCATCCATCCATCCGCGGTCGCGGGGCGGCCCACAACCCGCCCAACCGCTTCGACCCGATCACGGTCGAGCGGGAGGCGTGGACGCACGCCGAGGACCCGGCGCCCGAGACGAAATTCTACCGCGACGCCTCGCGCTCCATCATCGCCACCAACGACAGCCCCGACGTCGGCTTTGACGCCAGTATCAACCCTTACAGGGGATGCGAGGTGGGATGCGTCTATTGCGTAGGTGGTGAGACCCCCATCCTCATGGCCGACGGGACCAGTCGGCCCATCTCGAAACTGCGTGTTGGAGAATGCATCTACGGCACCATCGTCGACGGCTTGTATCGCAGACTGGTCAAGACCCGGGTCCTTGCCCATTGGGAGACGGAGAAGCCGGCCTATCGAGTCACCTTGGAGGACGGAACCGAAATCGTCGCGAGCGCCGACCATCGATTTCTAACACAGGCGAGTTGGAAGTTTGTTGCCCCCAGGAGAGGTTCCTTGCAACGGCGCTGGCACTTGACCCCGAAGGACAAGCTCATAGGAATCGGACCTCTTACTTCGCCGCCTCGCGTCACACCCGACTACATGCGGGGGTATCTCTGTGGCATCATCCGTGGTGATGGTCACCTGCGATCGTACGAATACCAGCGTGCAGGAAGAACTCACGGAAACCAGCACCACTTCAGACTGGCCATGGCGGATGAGCCCGCTCTCGAGAGAGCGTTGGCATTTCTCCTCGCCTTTGGTATCGCGACTCACCGCTTCCTCTTTCAGCCGGATTCCCCGGGACGGAAGGAAATCAGAGGGATACGCAAACACGGGCTGGAGAGCGTTAACCGAATTAGAGAACTCGTCAGCTGGCCTTCTGACCCTTCTATGGGTTGGTCCTGTGGATTTCTCGCCGGAATCTTCGACGCCGAGGGAACTTATCGGCGAAGCTCCCTTCGAATCGCGAACGCAGATCCCACGATCATACAGGAAACAACGAAGTCGCTTCGGCGGCTAGGATTCACTTTGTCGTTCGATCCGCCAAGAGAGCAGGGTCGAAGACCTCTGCATCGGATCTGCATAGTGGGCGGAATCAAGGAACATCTACGGTTTCTTCAGGCCGTGGACCCTGCGATCACGCGCAAGAGAGATCTCGCGGGCTGGACCCTTCGATATCACGTTCAATCGCGGATCGTCTCCATAGAGCCAATCGGTCGGAGGACTCTCTACGACATCACAACAGGCACCGGCGATTTTCTGGGAAATGGAAGGGTAGCGCACAACTGCTACGCCCGTCCTACCCACGAATATTTCGGCCTGTCCGCGGGAATCGATTGGGAGACCAAGATCTTCGTGAAGGAGGACGCGCCCGAGCTCCTCCGGCAGCAGATTTCCTCCCCGAAATGGGAGCCCAAGGTCCTCGCCATGAGCGGCGTCACCGACCCGTATCAGCCGGTCGAGCGGCGGCTCGGGATCACGCGCCGCTGTCTCGAGGTCCTGGAAGAGTTCCGGAATCCCGTCGTGATCATCACCAAGAACCACCTGGTCACGCGCGACATCGACCTGCTCCAGCGGCTGGCCTCGGACAACGCGGCGATGGTCAACCTGTCGATGACGACGCTCCGGCGGAGCCTCCAGCGGGTGATGGAGCCGAGGACCTCCATTCCCGAGAAACGGTTGGAGGCGATTCGGAAGCTCTCGGGTGCGGGCATCCCGGTCGGGGTCCTGGTCGCTCCGGTGATCCCGGGGCTCACCGATCACGAGATGCCGAGGATCCTGGAGCGGGCGGCCGAGGCGGGGGCGGTCCGCGCGGGCTGGGTCATGCTGCGCCTCCCCCACGCGGTCAAAGATGTGTTCGAGGACTGGCTGGGGCGCCACTTCCCCGATCGGAAGGGAAAGGTCCTGAACCGGCTCCTTAGCCTCCGCAGCGGCCGGCTCAACGATCCGCGCTTCGGCTCACGGATGCGGGGCGAGGGCCCCTTCGCCGAGCAGGTGAGGCAGGTGTTCGAGGTGTCGTGCCGGAAGGCGGGGCTGAACCGTGTGTCGTTCGAGCTGTCGACGGCGGCCTTCCGGCGCCCCGATGCGCCGGAGATCGTGGAGCCCAAGGGAGCTCAGCTGACGCTCCTCTGAACGTCCGCGCCGGGAAACGCCGACCGCGTCTGTCATGCTAACGGGCCGCTCATGCCGACCGGAAGAACTCCGTGATCAGGCGGGCGTACACCTCGGGGTGGCTGAGCTGGGGGACGTGGCCGGCCCCCGGAATCGTCGCCTGCCTCCACCCCGGCAGCGCCCGCCCGATCACGTCCAGGGGCCGGACGCGAAAGTCCGGGCTCTGGTTGCCCCGGGTCAGGAGGGCGGGGTGGGGGAAGTCGCGAAGGGTCGCGGGATCCATCCCGAAGCTTTCCTGATCGCGGATCTCGTCGGGAAAGGTGGGTGCGTTCTCGACCATCGAGCTCCGGATCTCGGGCGTCAGAACGTTCTCCCAGCTCCCCGGGCCCAGGGCCACCTCCTCGACGAAGAGCCGGGCCGCCTGCTCGTGATCACCGGACTCGATGGTCCCGACCACCGTGGCGAGGTGCTCGCCGACGGCGTCCATCTCCGCCCCCATGCCGGGTTCACCCGCCAGCAGCCCGAAGAGCGGCGGCTCGTGCACGGAGAGTGAACGAAGAAGCTCTGGACGGCGGGCCGCCAGAACGAGCGTGATCGACCCGCCGAAGGAATTGCCGAGGACGTTAGCGGGGGCCATGCCGAGGGATTCGATCAGCGCGGCCAGATCCTCGGCGTCCTCGAGGGCGCTTCCGCTTCCGGGATCGCCCTCGCTCCGGCCGTGCCCCCGCCGATCGTAGATCACGACCTCGAAGGACGGTTCCAGGAAGGGCACGAGCGTGCTCCAGCTTCGCCTGTCGACCCACGAGCCGTGGACGAGGACGAGCGGCTCCCCCGAGCCCGTCCGCTCGTAATGGAGGCGCGTGTTCCCAACCTCGACCAAGGGCATGTCGGTCAGCGCCCGGAGGCCACGGCCGCGCGAACGACCAGCAGCCGCTCGACCTCGCGCCGCTCGGCGTCGCTGGCGGCGTCGCGGAGGGCGCGCGTCGCCCGACCTTCCTTTGCGGCCACCGGAACCCCGTCCTTGTAGACGACGCGGTTCCCGGGGAGCGCTGCCACCCGCTCTCCGGGAGTCAGGATCCCGGCCAGGTTCAGCGGATCGCCGGCCGAGACGGCGAGAAGCCGCCCGTCGGGCTCCTTGCGGCGCACGGCGCGGAGCCGCTCGACGGCCTCGGGGAGCGCGAATTGCTCCCCTGCCATCCCCTGAACGAACCGCCCCCCGCGTACCTCGCCCCGCATCTCGAGCCGCCACAGAGCGCGCAGGAGCTCCCGCCAGGGAGCGAGCGGCGCCTCGCGGGCGAGGACACGTCGTGTCACGACCCCGTAGCGGGCCAGCAGCTGGCGCGCCAGGCGCTCGACCAGGTCCTCGCGATCGATTCCCGAGGGGGCGTCGGAGCCGTTCTCGGGCCGCCCGGCCGTCCCGGGATCCCGAAGAAGCGACCACCGACCGGCGACCGCGGCCCCGGTGTAGCGTGGCTGGCGGCCGGGCCGGGGGACCGGGCGCCGGCGGCGGCGGTGCTCGGGCAGCAGCAGGGTCCGCAGGGCCTCGACCCCGTCCGCGGTCACCAGCCCCCAAGCCAGGAGCTCGCCGAGCCCGCGCTCGACCTGAGCCGGGAGAAGCCCGGTTCTCCGCACGAGATCCTGGAGGAACGCCGGACCGCGCTCACACATCGAGGTCAGCACAAGGCGGGCCTCGTGGCTCAGCCGTTCCTCGTCCAGCTGGGGCCACGGGGCGAGATCCATCCACGCGTCCACCTCCTCACGTTCGAAGAAGGCGAGCGGCGTGTTGCGCACCGGGCCCGTCCGCGGGCGCTCCGGATCCGCGGTCGGCGAGGGCGGGAGAAGCCGTCCCCAGACCACATCGCCCCCGAGGCAGACGAGGTCGAGCCATCCCGGGTCGTAGCCGGCGAGGCGGGCGGGCAGGAGGTCCCGCTCCCACGACACGGCCGGGGCCTCGAAGCCCTGGAGCCGGTCCAGCACGGCGAGCAGACCGCGCGGGCCGTCGGTGGGAGCCGCCGAGCCGATCCCGTGCCAGGCGAAGAGGAAGCGCATGAAGTCGGCGGGCGCGACCGGCTCGATCTCCGAGCGCAGGCGATCCATCGTGTAGCGGTGGATGCGGGCCAGGAGCCGGCGGTGGCACCACTCGGGGTCCTGGACGCCGGGCGAGAAGCGGCCCCGCAGGATCGTGCCCTCGGCTTCCAGTCGCAGCAGCGCGGCCAGGGTCGCGCGTCCGGACAACCCGAGGGGATCGGCGAGGCCGGCTTCGGTGACGGGACCCAGGCCCTCGAGCCGTCCGCGAAGGAGCGCGGCCAGCGCCTCGTCGCGATCCCACTCGCGCGCGCGAAGGCGGGCGGGGGTCAGGATGGCGGGCTCGAGACGGAACTCGCCGAACGCGGCCTCGACTTCGGGCAGCCGCTCGGCTGCGACCCACAACCTCGGTCCGCCGTCCTCCACCTTCAGACGGGTCACCCGTCCCGCGGCGGCGAGCTCTTCCAGGCGCTCCCGCCACGGTTCCGCCTCGGCCTCGGTGACGACCCCGAGCCAGCCCACGGCGTCGTGGACTTCGTCGGCGTCCTCGGGCTCCGGCCACCCCTCCTCCCGCACGCGCGCGATCGCCTCGGCATCCAGCGTGCCCAGCTCGTCGGCCGAGCGGAAGTCGAGGCCGCGGCGGGTCTGGACGGCCAGCGTCCGCCGCTCCTCGGCCGGCGCGTCGTCCAGGAAGGCGTACGGCCGGGCGTTCAGGATCTCGTGCGTCAGCGGCGAGGGCTCGGGCACGTCGCGGGCGACGAGCTCGAGCTCGCCGGCGTGGATCCGCTGGAGCAGGGCCTCGAGACCCTCGACGTCCATGGCCTCCACGAGGCAGTCCAGGACCGTCTGGCGGACGATCGGATGGTCCGGGATCTCGATGTCGCCCACGATGTGCTCGAGGCAGGCCGCGGCCTGCGGGAAGGCCGCCGCGAGCAGGTCCTCGGCGCGCATCCGGAGAAGCTGGGGCGCGACCTTGCGGCCGTTCTGCCGGCGCAGCACCGCCAGCGCCCGCTCCACGTTCCACCGCCAGCGGGTCTGGAACATGGGTGCCGCGAGCAGCGCCTGGACCAGGATCTCCCTGGCGGTGGCCGGGTTCAGATAGCGGAACACGTCGTCCAGCGGAAACGAGTGTTGCGGGCCCAGCGACAGCACGATGGCGTCCTCGTTGGCGGCCGCCTGGAGCTCGAAGTTGAACGAGCGGCAGAAGCGCTTCCGGAGCGAGAGCCCCCAGGCGCGGTTGATCCGCGCCCCGAACGGAGCGTGGACGACGAGCTGCATCCCGCCCGCCGCGTCGAAGAACCGCTCGAGTACGAGCCGCCGCTGGGTGGGAATGAGGCCGAGCACCCGGCGGGTCGCGTCCAGGTATTCGGCGATCTGGACCGCGGCCGGCCGGGGGAGGCCGGGGATCTCGTCCACCAGCCACTCCACCGCCGCCCCGATCCCTGCCGCCAGCTGCGCCTCGACATCGGCCCTCAGCCGGCTCACCTCCTCGGAGAGCTCGTCCGTCCGCCCGGGCGCCTCGCCGAGCCAGAACGGGATCGTGGGCGGCTCGCCGAGGGCGTCGGTGACCCGCACGCGTCCGGTCTCGATCTTGTGGATCCGCCACGAGGCGTTGCCGAGCTGGAAGACGTCCCCCGGCATCGACTCGATCGCGAAGTCCTCGTTGATGGTGCCGACGAACGTCCCCTCGGGATCCAGGATGACGTCATAATCGCTGGTGTCGGGGATGGCGCCGCCCGAGGTGACCGCGGCCAGCATCGAGCCCCGCCGGCCGCGCACGACGCCGTTCACTTCGTCGTAGTGGACGCGGGCCGCGCGCCGCCCGCGGGAGGTCGCGTAGCCGTCGGCCAGCATGAGGAGCACGGCGTCGAAGTCCGCGCGCGGGAGGTCGCGATAGGACCAGGCGCCCCGGATGAGCGCGTAGAGCTCGTCGACCGGCCAGTCCCGGGTCGCTGCGCAGGCCACGATCTGCTGGGCGAGGATGTCCAGCGGCCGCTCGGGGAAGAGCAGCCGGTCGAGACGATCGGCGCGGGCGGCTCGCAGGAGGGCCGCGCACTCGATCAGCTCGTCGCGGGTGGTGGCGAAGATCCGGCCTCGCGCGGCCATCCCCTTCACCCGCCCCGAGCGGCCGACACGCTGCAGGAATGCGGCGATCGCGCGGGGGCTTCCGATCTGGCAGACCAGGTCGACCGTGCCGACGTCGATCCCGAGCTCGAGCGAGGCGGTGGCGACGATCGCCTTCAGCTCGCCCGCCTTCAGGCGCCGCTCGGCCTCGAGCCGGCGCTCCCGCGACAGCGAGCCGTGGTGCGAAGTCACCACCTCCTCGCCCAGCCGGTCGGCCAGATGCCGGGTCGCGCGCTCGGCCATCCGGCGCGTGTTGACGAAGACCAGCGTCGTCCGGTTCTCGCGGATCAGGGCGGCCAAACGGTCGTAGACCTCCTCCCACGCCTCGTTCGAGAGGAGGGCTTCGAGCGGGCTTTCCGGAATCTCGATCGCGAGCTCCATCTCGCGGGCGTGGCCCTCGTCGATCACCAAGCAGTCGGGCGAGGCACCGGGATCGGTGCCGCAGCGCGTGGAGCCCACCAGAAACGCGGCCACCTTCTCGATCGGGCGGACGGTGGCGGAGAGACCGATCCGGAGCGGCGGCCGACCGGTCGGAACCGGTCCTTCGGATCCGCGGGCATCTGCGCGCGGGGCCCGGAAGGCGTCGTCCGTCGTGCCGTGCACGGCCAGGTGGTCCAGCCGCTCCAGGCTGAGCGCCAGGTGGGAGCCCCGCTTGTCGTCGGCCACGGCGTGGATCTCGTCTACGATCACGGTGTGGACGGTCTGCAGCATCTCGCGCCCGCGCCGGGTGGTCAGCAGGATGAACAGCGACTCCGGCGTGGTGACGAAGAGATGAGGCGGCCGGTCGAGATGCGCGCGACGCTCGGAGGCCGGCGTGTCGCCGGTCCGAACGGCCGTTCGGATCTCGAAGTCCGGCAGCCCCAGCCGGACGAGCTCGTGCCGGACGCCTGTCAGCGGCTCCTGGAGGTTCTTCTCGATGTCGTTGCCGAGCGCCTTGAGGGGCGAGACGTAGAGGACCCGTGTCTCGTCGGGCAGGGCGCCGGAGACCCCGGCCTCGGCGGACAGGGCGAGCCTGACCAGGTCGTCGATGGCGGCGAGGAAGGCGGCGAGCGTCTTGCCGGAGCCCGTTGGGGCCGCGATCAGGACGTTCCGCCCGGAGCGGATCGCCGGCCAGCCCCGGATCTGGGGGGGCGAGGGGCCGTCCGGGAACCGGGTCTCGAACCAGCGTCGGACGGCCGGGTGGAAGTCCGACAAGGGGGAGTAAGGACGCTCGATCACAGGCTTGGAATCTACCCCTCGGCCGGGACGGCCGCCTCCGGCCAAAGTCCCCGTCGAGGGTTCGACCTGATCGGCAATCCGGCACCGCGTGGGTGATGAAGATCTGGCCGCGGGGGCGCCCGATGGACTCCGATCGAACCTTCGGGCCACCTTCTGCGTTTCTCCGGGTACGGGAGTCCTTCCGGTCCCCCGCCTTCCCAGGGCGGCCGAATGGTCCGGCTCTTGCGGAGAGGGGTGAATACCCCCGGCCAGGCAGCCCCCGGAAGAAAGAGGGATGATGAACGGCATGCGACCCACGAGGATCCTCATCGGCCTCTCTGTCGCCGCCCTGCCCTGGATCCCCGGGTGCGCCAGGATGCAGGTCGGGACGACGTTCGGCCCCGCTCCCGGCGGCAGCACGAACGCGGTGCGCTACACCAACGCGGAGATCGACTACTTCCTCGAGGTGGCGCTCGGGGTGGAGTTCGCGCATGGGGCGCGGCCGCGGATGACCAAGCGCTGGCCCACCGAAGAGCTTCCGGCAGTGCGGCTGCAGATCATGGGGGAGCCGACGTCACAGGATCTGGCCGTGGTGCGGGCCATCGTCGATGAGCTCAACGGGATTGTCGGCCTGCCGCTCGTCGCCGTCGATCCCGAGCGGGCCAACGTCTTTGTCCGGTTCATCCCGCGCGGCAGCATGCGCAGCTATTCCTCGCTCGTTCCGCGCTGGGGAGCCGGCGGCTTCGTATCGACCGAGCTGTCGAAGAGCTTCACCATCGAACGCGGACAGGTGCTGATCGCCTCGGACATCCCGTTCCGCGCCCGCAAGCCCATCATCCGCGAGGAGCTGACCCAGCTGCTCGGTCTGCTCAACGATGCGAGCTGGTACCCGGAGAGCATCTTCAACGATGCGAATTTCGCGAACGAGTTCGCCCCCATCGACCGGGCGCTGATCGAGATGCTCTATCGCCCCGAGATGAAGGCCGGTCTCGACGAAAGCGAGACGCGAAAGGTGCTTCGCGAAGCCCTTCGGTAATCCGGTTCCGTCGGCGGCGATCCGTCGAAAATCCGAGACTGTCTCAGAAAACTGGGTCGGATGCCCGAGCTCGGCGACCACCGCCCGCGTCACCCCGTCAGCGGTCGAAGCCTTGGTCGCGGGTCCGCCGCAGACCGCGACCCGGTAGCGCCCCTGTCGGCACTCCGTCCCGAACGACCGGGACCCCGTTCACGATGACGTGACGGATCCCGACCGCGAGCCGCTTCGGCTCCTCGAAGCTGGCCTGGTCGCACACCGTCTCCGGATCGAACACCGTGATGTCCGCGTAGGCTCCAGCCTTGAGCACGCCACGCTCCGGCAGGCCGACCCTCGCGGCCGGAAGCGAGGTCATCCGGCGGACCGCCTCCTCCAGCGGAAAGACGCCCCGCTCCCTCGAGTAGCGGCAGAGGACGCGGGGGAAGGTGCCGAAGGCGCGGGGGTGGGGCTGGTCGGTCGAGAGCGGCCCGTCGAGGGCGCGAACGCCGGCATCCCCGCCGATCATGACCCACGGCTGCCGGAGCGCGGTCACCAGGTCGTCCTCGCTCATCGAGAAGTAGATCGCCGAGGTCCGAAGCGAGTCCGCCAGAAGCAGGTCGATCACGATCACCCCGGCGGTCTGCCCGCGCTCGGCGGCGATTTCCGACAGGCGCATCCCCTCGTAGCGCGCGAGCGAATCGGTCACGACGTCGCTGATCAGGACGCCCTCGGGGCCGCCGGCCGAAGTCGCCAGATTCCAGTCGCCTCCCTGGTCGCGCCCGCCGAGGTAGCCGGCCAGCGAGTCCCGCCAGACGGGATCCTGAAGGCGGGCGAGGGTCCCGGCGGCGGTCTCGGCTTCGAACCACCCTGGCAGCACCGCATCCAGCCCGGTCGAAGACGCCGTGTAGGGATAGACGCTGGCCATGACGTCGATCCCGCGCGCGCGGGCCGCCTCGATCCGGGCGACCGCCTCGTCCATCTTGCCCCAGTTGGAGCGGCCGCTCGCCTTCAGGTGATGGATCAGGACGGGCGCGCCGCTCCGCTCGCCGATCTCGATCGCCTCGTCGATCGCTTCGATCAGGCGGTCGCCCTCGTTCCGGATGTGGCTGGCGTAGATCCCGCCGTGGCGGGCGGCGACCGCGGCCAGCTCGGCGATCTCATCGGCGGTCGCGTAGCGGCCGGGGGCATAGATCAAGCCGCTCGAGAGACCGAAGGCGCCCTGCTCCATGGCGTTCTCCAGGGCCTCCTTCATGGTCGCCATCTCGGCACCGGTTGGGCGTCGATCCTCGGGTCCGACGCCGTGGAGCCACAGCGACGAGAGGCCCACCCGGGTGCCGAGGTTGATGGCCGTCCCCCGCGACTCCAGGCGGCTGAAGTAGCCGTCCAGATCCTCCCACGTGTACTCGATCCCCCACGGCTCGATCTCGCTCCGCCGCTCCGCCCGCGGCCGCTCGGAGGCGGGCACCACGCTCGTCACCTCGCCGGTGACCTCGGTCGTGACGCCCTGGGTGATCTTGGAGACCGCGCGGCCGTCGGCGAGGAGGCGGAACTCGGAGTGGCCGAGCATGTCGATGAAGCCGGGGGCGACGGCGAGCCCGGTCGCGTCGATGGTGTCGCGGGCGGCGCCGAGGTCGAGCCCGATCGCTGCGATCCGGTCACCGCGAATCGCCAGGTCGGCGGGGAAGCCGGGCGAGCCGGTACCGTCGATCACGGTTCCGCCGAGGATCAGCAGGTCGTGCGGTACGGAGGGCGTCCGACTATCGACGCACGCGATCAGGGTGAGCAGGACGAGAAGGAGCGTGACGGCGCGGACCGCGGAGCAACTCCTCACGGCGCCGCAGGCGATGGCATCACCTGAAAACCTTCCCGGCGAGCGGCCGTGCCGAGACGGTCGTCGAGCGTGACCAGCTCGCCATCAGGCGGGGTTCCCGACCACGCCAGGCCGGCCGCGAGTTGCAGGGCGTCGGCGGCCCTCAGCGCATGGACGCGCAGAAGTCGCAGCGCCAAGGCGCGCAGCTCGGCCGTCGGTTGGATCTCGTGCCAGAGACCGCCGAGGGAGTGGAGCATCGAAAGGGCGATCGACTCCTGGGTCTCCTCGAGCACGCCGTCTCGGCGGAGTCGGGCGAACGCCGATCCACACTCGACCGGCGTCCCCCACCAGACCGCCATCTCGGGATCGCCCTCGTACAGCTTTCGCGCGGCGGCGGTCGCGGGCTCTTCCAGACAGAGCGGCACCAGCGCGGAGGAGTCCCAGAACCTCATCGACCTCCACGCCTTTCCTCGAGCAGAGCCTGGAGGCCGAGGCTCTCAGGATCGGCCGGGAGCTCGAGGCTATCGAAGTCCACGCGACCGCGCCGGAGAGGAGGACGGATTCGGCCGGTCCGGACAAGGTCTCGCAGCCGGGCGTCGGCGCCGCGGGCTCCCACGACGGCCGAAAGCCGGGCGACAGGAGTTCCCCGGTCGGTGACGATCACCTCGTGGCCGCTCCGCACCGCGTCGATGTACTGGCTGAGCCTCGCCTTGAGCTCCGAGATCGAAACGGTCTTCATGTGACTATAATAGTCATAGCGAGGAGGACAGTCAAGACAGGTGCCGCTACCTCACGGGGGCGCGACAGGATTCACCTCATCGACCTCCCTGGCGACCGTCCTGCGGAAGCCCCATCCGCTCGACGACCCTGCGGAACCGGGGTTCCGATCGCAGCGGATCCAGGCGCGGGTCGAGCTGGAGGAGGACGGGCTCGATGTTCCGCTCGTGTTCCCCCTGCTCGATCACGTCCAGCGCCCGCTCCCCGTGGCCGAGCGCGAGCTCGAGGGCCGCGCGGCCCAGGCCAGGGCGAACCTGGAGTCGGTATCGACCGCGAGCTGGAAATACTCGATGGCCCGCCGGGCGTCCGCCTCCGTGGGCGCATGGCTGAAGTACAGCCCCTTCAGGTAGTGGTCGTAGGCCACCGGGTCCACGGTCCGCCCGGGCAGCGGGGTTGCGGAAGCGACCGGAGCGAGGAATTCGATCTCCAGCGCCCCGGCGATCGCGTGCGCGATGTCGGCCTGGATCTCGAGCGCGTCCGCCACTTTTCGGTCGTACGTTTCCGACCAGACCGCGTAGCCGTCGGCGGTGCCGACGAGGCGGGCGACGATCCGGAGCTGTTCCCCTGAACGGCGGACGCTTCCCTCGAGGACGTGACCGACCCCGAGGACCTCCCCGATCCGGCGGATGTCCTGGGCGCTGTCCTTGAACGCGAACGAGGACGTGCGACCCGGGACCCGCAACCCTTCGATCCCGGAGAGCGCGCTGATCAAGTCCTCCGTCAGGCCGTCGCTGAAGTACTCGTCCCCGGGGTCCGGGCTCTCGTTGACGAACGGGAGGACGGCGACTGAGGTCGCGTGGCCTGGAGAGTCACTGACGACCGGCTCGGGTCCGGCGTCGGCCGGATCGACCGAGGAGCGTGATCCCCACGCGTAGAGCGCCACGAGGCCAAGCACCATGGCCGTCACGACCCCTGCCACCACCGACCGTTTCCAACGGCCGGGAAGCCATGACGTTGCGGAACGGGATACAGGTTCCGTGTCCGACTCTGCTCGCAGGGCGAAGAGCCGCCACTCGCCGGACACACCCTTGAGCGCGTGCACGCCGCGGTCGGCGAAATCGAGCCCCGAGCCGGCCACCAGGTCGCGAACCGTCCGCGAGACGAGGACCTCGTTCGAACCTGCGAGGGCAGCCACGCGGGCCGTGATGTGGACGCCGATACCGCCTATCCCGTCGCCGGCCCGCTGGACCTCGCCGGCGTGGAGCCCGCACCGGATCCGGAGGTCGAGCCCGCCCACCGCGTCCCTGATGGCGGCGGCGCAACGCACCCCTCTCTCCGGCTCCTCGAACGTGATCAGGAATCCGTCCCCGGCGGTGCCGATTTCGCGACCGCCGTGGCGCTCGATCTCCTGGCGGACGAGGGCGTCGTGCTCCCGGAGGAGATCCTGCCAGCGGCGGTCGCCGAGCTCCGACGCGCGCTCGGTCGAGCCCACGATGTCGGTGAAGAGAATCGTCGCCAGATAGCGTTCGCGCTCGGCCATGGCCGAGGAATCAGCCGCGGGGCCGGAACCCGAGCCCGGCGAGCCGCTGGCGGGCTTCGGCGATCTTGGGTGCGAGCGCGGGGTCGGCGAGGCGCCAATGCGCGAGCGCGGTCTCGTACTGCTCCTTGGCCTCGTCGTGGCGGCCAAGAGCCTCGTAGACCTTCCCCAGCTCGAGCGCGGCGTAGGGATCGTTGAAGAACGACCGATACCAGGGAACCGCCTCCTCCAACCGGCCGAGATCCACGAGGAGCCCGGCGATCCGCCAGCGGACGAACGCGTTTATCCCGCCGACCGCGTCCCACCCGGTTCCGGCGCGCTGGCCTTCGATCAGGGCGGCCAGCGCTGCCTCGCGATCGCCTTCCCGGAGCAGCGTGAATCCTTCGATCGCCCGGGAGAGTCCTTCCACCTGACCCGCTAAAAGTGTGTCACCGGCTTCGAGACGGGTCTGCGCGAAGGCCCGGGCTCTCTCCTGTGCTGCACGGACCTCGCCCATACGTCCCTCCTCGGCGGCCAGCATGGTGGCGACGTAGTTGTTGGGGAAGAGCGTATCGGCCTCGGCCAGCCGGCGCAGCTCGTCCGGGTCGACCGGGAGGCCGACGTCCCGCTCGAAGAAACGGACGAGCGTTTCGAAGCCGGGGCCCGGTAAACCCTCACCCGCACGCAGAGCCTCGTCGACCGCCTTCACCCGCCCCGCCGTGAGATTGGCGAAGACGAACGAGATCGCGTTTCCCTCCCGGAGAGACGCCTCGGCGCTGGCCAACCGGGCCTCGAGGAAGCGGGGATGGAGGAGATACACGGTGGGTGCCGCGCTCGCATCCTGCAGGGTGTCGAGAGCCGCGAGCGCGTTCGATCGCTCCGTGGAATTCCCCCACGCCAGCGCAGCGGCCAGCCGGTAGCGCCGCACCTGGCTGTTCTCGCCCGCCAGCCCCTCGTACGTTTCCAGGAGCTCCAGCACTCCGACGCTGTCGGCGCGATCGAACGCGTACTCGATCGCGTGCTGGTAGTAGGGCGCGAAGGTGGGGTCGAGCCGGATCGCCCGGTCGAGGGCGCGCACGGTCTCGGCCGGATCGACGAGGAGCTGATCGCCGAAATGCACGTAGTGCTCCGCCAGGAGGTACGTGAGCTCCGGGTCGTCGGGATAGCGCCGGGTGGCGGACTTCAGCGGATCGAGCATCGTCATCGAGCCGGCGAAGAAGGCACGGTAGGCGCGGACCAGGACGGCGTCCCTCTCCGGCAGGCGCGCTCCATGCCGGGCCGCGTGCTCGGCGGGTTCCAGAAAGCCGCCTTCGGGACGATCCGCCACGGGCAGCCACGAGATCGACTCACCGAGCCGCAGCCAGGCCAGGGCGAACGTGGAATCGGCCGCCACCGCGCGCCGGTAGGCTTCGATGGCGGCGGGCCAGTCGGCCTTGCGGTAGAGGACCTCGCCCTCGAGGTACGCCTTCAACGCCGGCAAGGAAGCGGTCGTTACGCGCGCCAGCTCGACCCGCGGCAGGTCATCCGTCGGCCGGCCGAGGATGGTCTTCAAGGCTTCGATCGAGAGCCGGTCGATGAGCATGTAGACCGAGTCCGGCGGGCCTTCGACCTGGGCCTGGCCCAGGTTCTTGCCGCTCCCCACCTCGTAGATGTCGGCGGTCAGCCGGAGATCGCGCCCCAGTGCAACCGCGGTGCCGAGGATGGCGTAGCGGGCGCCGGTCCGGCGTGCGACTCCGAGCGAGGTCGCGAGATCGGGGCGCTCGCCCTCCCTCACGGTTTCGTACCAGCGGGCGAGGAGCGTCCGGCTGTCGATCGCGCGCAGGCCGGCCGCCCCATCGATGTTGGATCCCACCAGGTCGACGGCGCCCTCGCGCCACGCGTCGAGCCCTTCTCCCTGGACCGTGAACGGAAGGACGGCGACCCCCGGCGCGGCACCGGCAAGGGCCTCGTCCGGTGCGAAGCTCCGGCCGCGGTCCTGGATCACCACCCACAGGCCCGCGATCCCGAACAGCATGGCGAAGGCGAACGCCCCGCCGGCGATCGCGCGGCCCCAGGTCAGATGCGGGAGCTCGCCCCTCGTCACCGCGCGAGCGACGCCACGGAGGTCCAGCTCCCTGGATCCGGGAAGCTCCCCGAGCGCCCGGCGGGTGGCCGTCTGCGGTCGCGCCTGCACCCAGGCGGTGGCCGCGACGACGGCGAGACCTGCCAGAAGAAGGACGACGGCGACCCCGGGAACCCACTCGGGAAGGCCGAGCGCCGAGCGGAGCAGGGTGGCGAGCAGGTAGATGGCCAGGCCGATCCCCAGATAGATCGCGAGGACCGGGACGAGCCGGGCCTGGCGGGCGCGCTCGAGGATCCCCGTCTCCGGCCCGGTCGAGGGCAGTGTCGCCTCGGCTTCGTCCGGGACCGCCGACAGGGCGTAGATCCTCCACTCGCCCGCGAGACCCTTCAGGGTCTGGCGACCGCGATCCTCGAAGCGGAAGTCCGAGCCCGCCTCGGCGTCCCGGACGGTCCCCGATAAGAGGATCTCGTCAGGGCCGGCCAGGGCGGCCACCCGCGCCCCGATGTGAACCGCGATCCCGCCCACGTCGCCGTCCTCGCGCTCGACCTCGCCCATGTGGACGCCGCAGCGGACCGAGAGGTTCAGCCCTCGCACCGCCTCACGAATCGCGGCCGCGCAGAGGAGCGCGTTGGCGGGGCTGTCGAATACCGACAGGAACCCGTCGCCGGCGGTGGCGATCTCGTGGCCGTGGTGCCGTCGCAGCTCTTCGCGGACGGCGGAGTGATGGGCGCGCAGGATCTCCCGCCAGCGGCGGTCCCCGAGCTCCGACGCGCGCTCGGTCGAGCCGACGATGTCGGTGAAGAGGACCGTGGCGATCATGCGCCGGGACTCCAATGCAGCCTCCGGTTGGAAGTCAGCGGACGGACATCAACCAATATGGTGAGCCGGCCCGGAGGGCGGGAGTCGAGGCCAGCGGTTCCGCTTTCGCGGCCTCACCGGATCTCGATCACCGGCCCTCGATCTCCGACTTCAGAAGCTGCAGCGCGTCCTCGACCGCCACCAGCTCGCCGCGCGCCTGATGGAGCCGCTCCTGCTGGCTGGCGACGAAGCTGCGGTAGGGCTCGATCGCCTCGTCCACCCGCGCGGCCGCGCTCTCGATCTCCTGGTGGACCTGCCGCGTGAGCGACCCCCGGAGCCGCGCCCGGACCTCCTCCACCCGCTCGTGGAACCGGCGCTTGGCTTCCCGGCGTCGGCGGGGGATCAGGTAGAAGCCGCCGAAGGCGAGCAGCGTGCCGAGCAGGATGCCGGTGACGTCGGCCGCCGCTCCAGCGAACGCGGTGGCGACCAGCGCTCCCACCCCGACCGCGCCGGCCTCGGCGAGCGCGGTGGTGGCGAAGGTCCCCTGGACCTCGTTGGCGATGGCCCGCGACTCGGCCTCCCGGTCGTAGCTCCGGAGCGCATCGCGGGCGAGCTGCCCGACCGAGCCCAGCAGCGCCTGGCGGTTGTAGTCGAACCTCCGCCCGAGCGCGGCCATCCCCGGCCGTTCGCGGGCGCCTTCGACCGCCGCCTGGATGTCCTGCCAGAGATCGAGGTCACGCTCCACGATCCAGTCCACGACCTCCTGGACCTCGGCCTCGATCCGCTTGGGGGTCTCGCCGATCACGGCATGCTCGAAATCGCGGCGGACCGCGTCGCTGTCGAGCAGGCTCTTGATCCGCCCGATCCGCACCGTCTCGTCGAAGAATGCCATCCCCCGATGCTCCATGTCGTGGAGCTGGACGTCGAGACGAGCGAGACGCGGCTCCAGGTCGCGCAGCATGCGGTCGTGGAACTGCGTGACCCGGCCGTCGATCCGCTCGATCGTCTGCAGGTCCTCGCCCAGCGCCTTGAGCCGCTCGAAGGCGACCTCCTTGTAGCGCGCCGCGAGGCGGAGCCCGACGTTCAGCGGATTCAGGAGCTTGAGACGGACACGCTCCTCCTGGTCGAGGGTCTCTCGCAGATAGTGCTCGACCGCCCCGAAGCCGCTCTCCCGCCACACGTCCTCGTCCGACGCTGCCCGCGCCTCGAGGGCCCGCCGCGACGAGACGGCAAAGATCTCGGGCGCGAGATCCAGCAGGCGACCCGCCTGTTCCCCCACGTAGCCGACGACCTGCCGTCGTTCGGCTTCGCTCGACAGGATGTCGATCCGGTTCACCACGAAGACGATCTTCTTCCCCCACTCACGGACGTGCTCCAGGAAGGCCCGCTCGCTCTCTGTGAACGGCCGGTCGGCCGAGGTCACGAACAGCACCAGGTCGCAGCGCGGGATGAATTCGCGCGTGAGTTCCTCGTGGCGGCGGATCACCGCGTTCGTGCCGGGGGTGTCCACGATGTGGATCTCGCGAAGCAGCTCGAGGGGGTGGGTGCGCTCGACGAGGAAGGGTTCGAGCGGGCGCTCTCCTCGCTCGCCGTGACGGAGGAGATTGATCCGGTCGGTGGTCGGGGTGACACCCTCGGGCAGCACCGATTCCCCCAGGAGCGCGTTGATGAACGTCGACTTCCCGGAGTTGAACTCGCCCACCACGACGAGCAGGAAGAAGCCCTCGAGCTGGTCGACCGCCTCGCCGAAGCGCTGCAGATCCTCCTCGGCCACGTCGGGCTGGAAGCGCTCGAGCGCCTCGCCGAGCCGCTCCAGGAGCTCGCGCTCGCGGGCGCGCAGCTCCTGCTCGCCGCGCGAGAGGACGTGCTTCCGGCCGAGGATGCCGCGAATCATGGGTTCACGACCGGGCGGCGACGCCGCCGGCGATATCGGCCTGGCGGATGGGATCGAGCTGGATGAACCACTCCGCCACCTGTCAGATATCCACTTGTGGTGGGAGGCAACGAATGCGATCGTCGAGTGGATCGACGTGAAGATAGTGAAATGCGGGCTCCGATATCACGGATTCCGCGCGGCACGCCAACGGACGCGCCGGAAGGTTACAAGAAGGAGGTACCATGAAGAAGCTGTCGACGATCACGATCGCTACCGCTCTCGTGTTGACTGCGTGCGGGGCCCGCACGGACAGCCAGGTCGCCACGACCACCGAGATGGGAACCGTCGGTGAGCGCGTGGGGCCGTACGAGGACGCGCGGCCGCTCCTCGCCTGGGAAGCGGCCATCGTGGCCGACCCGGGCTTCGACCTGGCGGGCGAGGCTAGCGTGCGCGATCTCACCGAGGGCCGGACCCGCATCGCAGTGGAGATTCGCGCGGCCGAGGAGGGCACGACCCTCCCCTGGCATCTGCACCGCGGTGACTGCGTGACCGGCGGCGACATCGTCGGGGACCCCGCAGCCTACCCGCCTCTCGCCGTGAACGCCGATGGCGAGGCGACAGCCGATGCTACCATCGACGAGACCCTCGATCCGGACTCCGACGTCGACTACCACATCAACATCCACAAGTCGCCGTCCGAGCTGGATACCATCATCGCCTGCGGAGAGCTGCAGGAGAACTAAGCTCGCGAGCGGGATCTGCCCGGAACCAGGGGCCGGCGACCGATGGGCCGTCGGCCCTTCGTCTTGTCCGCTTGACGTTCCTGCACTGTCGGAGCGAAGCTTGCCGTCGTGAGGCGCCTGTTCCTGATCCTGTTCTCGATCGCCGCGGCGATCACCCTCGTGCTCGTGGTGGGGTTCCTCCTGCTCCGGCCCCTCCTGGAGACGCGACCCGGTGCCGATTTCGACGCGCCGGCGATCATCTCCATCGAGCTCGACGGGCTCGTGGTCGAGCGCTCGCCCCCCGATCTCCTGAGCGCCCAGTTCGAGGGCGCCAAGCTCGAGCTGGTCGACGTCGCGCTCTCCCTCGAGCGGGCGGCCGAGGACGAGCGGATCGCGGGGGTGCTCCTCGAGGTGGGCGCGCCCGGATACGGGTGGGCGAAGGCCGAGGAGATGCGCTCCCGTCTCGAGCGCTTCCGCGAGTCCGGCAAGTTCGTTTACGCCTTCGTCTCCCCCACCAACGAGCTCGGCTACTACGTCGCGCTGGCCGCGGATTCGGTCTTCCTGCTCCCGGACGGCCTGATCGAGCTGAACGGCTTTCGCGCGGAGACCCCGTTCATCAGCGGCACCCTGGACAAGCTCGGGCTGGACCCGCAGGTCGAGGCGATCGGCGTTTACAAGAGCGCCGCCGACATGTTCCGGCGGAGCAACATGAGCGACGAGCACCGCGAGGTCACGACCGGCATCCTCGACGAGCATTACGGGCGCTTCGTGGACGCCGTGGTGGAGAGCCGCGGCGTGGACCGTGCCCGCTTCCGGGAGGCGTTCGACCAGGGCGTCTACCTGGCGCGCGAGCTCGTCGAGCTCGGGCTGGTGGACGGGGAGCGATACGTGGACGAGGTCCGTCGACTGGCGATCGCCGAAGGCCGCGGCGTGGAGCCGGACGAGGTTCGGGACGGCGAGCTGGAGCGGCGCATCGTCGACGTCGGCCTCTACGCCGACGACCTTCCCGATCGGCGGGGTCGGGCCGAGGGATCGGTCGGGCTGGTCTACCTGGTCGGCGCGATCACCGGCGGCGAGAGCCGCTACGATCCCGTGTTCGGCCGCGTTATGGGAGCCGAGACCGTGGTCGAATTGCTGCGCGACGTGGGTGCCGACGAGGGGCTGGACGCGGTCGTGCTCAGGATCGACAGCCCGGGCGGTGACGCCATCGCGAGCGAGCAGATCTGGGCGGCGATCGAGAGGCTCGCGGAACAGCAACCGGTCGTGGTTTCGATGGGTGACGTGGCCGCTTCCGGGGGCTACTACATCGCCGCGGCCGGCGATCGGATCGTCGCGTCGCCCTCGACGATCACCGGGTCGATCGGGGTGTTCGGGGTCATCTTCAATGCCCAGGAAACGTGGGACAAGCTCGGGGTCTCGTGGGACACCGTGAGGACGAACCCCGCGGCGGACTTCCCGACCATGATCCGTCCTCTCAACGAGGCCGAGCGGCAGACGTTCCGGTCGGTGATCGGCGACATCTACCGCAGCTTCGTCCAGCGGGTGGCCGCCGGGCGGGACATGTCCGTCGCGGAAGTCGACCGCGTCGCCCAGGGAAGGGTCTGGACCGGCACGCAAGCGCTCGGTCAAGGCCTGGTCGATGCCGTGGGCGGTCTGGATGCCGCGCTGGCCGCGGCCAGGGAGGAGGCGGGAATCGCTCCCGACGCCCCGCTCGAGCTGCGCATCTACCCTGCCCGCGAGGGTCTGGTCGAGCGGTTGCGGGACGCGTTCGCGCTGCGCTCGCTCGGTGAGGGCGCGGCCCCCGGGGCTGCGGCCGGGGTGGAGCAGGCGATGGCGCTGGCGGCCCTGGGGAGGATGGCGGACGTCGTGACCGGTCTCGCCGCCGCGCTGCGCGAGGCGCCGATGCGGCCGCTGGCCGTCCTGCCGTACGTTCCGGTCATCCGCTGACCGACCTCCCCGACCCGTCAGGTCGCCTCGAGCTCGACCCCGAGCGGATGCGGGATCTCGGCCATCAGGTGATCGACCTACTCGTCGATCACTGGGCCACGCTTCGCGATCAGCCGGCCGGGAGCCGGGCCGACCGGGAGGCCCTCGAGGAGCTTCTCCGCGAGCCGCCCCCCGAGCGGGGGCGCGACGCCGAGGCGGTCCTCGCCCGCGTCGCCGCCGACGTGCTCGGAAACATGGGTCGGGTCGATCACCCGCGCTTCTACGCCTTCGTCCCGGGCCCCAGCAACTGGATCGGCGTGCTCGGCGACCTGCTCGCCACCGGGACCAACGTCTTCGCCGGGACCTGGTTCGAGTCGTCAGGTCCGGCCATGCTGGAGCTGGTCACGATCGACTGGCTGAGGGAGTGGTGCGGGCTGCCGGAGTCGGCCGGGGGCGCGTTCGTGAGCGGAGGCTCGATGGCGAACCTGACCGCCCTCGCCGTCGCCCGCAGGATCGTGCTGGAGGACCGCGTCGAGGGCGCCGTCGCCTACTTCTCGGATCAGACCCACTCTGCCGTCGACCGCGCCTTCGCGGTGCTGGGCTTCGCTCCGGAACAGCTGCGGCGCCTGCCGGTCGACACCGAGTTCCGACTGCCGGTCGCAGCGCTCGAGAGAAGCGTCGCCCGGGATCGGGATGCGGGGCGGCGGCCCTTCTGCGTGGTCGCGAACGCCGGGACGACCAATACCGGCGCGGTGGACCCGTTGCCGGAGCTGGCCGATCTCTGCGCCGGCCTTGGGCTCTGGCTCCATGCCGACGCGGCCTACGGCGGCCCGGCCGTCCTGTCCGAGCGCGGACGGCGGGCGCTCGCTGGCCTGGAGCGCGCCGATTCGCTGGCCCTCGACCCGCACAAGTGGTTGTTCCAGCCGTTCGAGATCGGTTGCGTCCTCGTTCGCGAGCGGGACTGGCTGCCGCAGACCTTCCATGTCCTGCCCGACTACCTGCGCGACGTGGAGGCGCGGCGCGGCGAGGTCAACTTCGCCGACTACGGCGTCCAGCTCACGCGCGGCTTCCGAGCCCTCAAGCTCTGGCTGTCGATCCAGGTGTTCGGGCTGGCGGAGTTTCGGCGCGCCGTCGAGCGCGGGATCGAGAACGCCGAGTTCGCCGAAGCGCTCCTCCGCGAGACCGGCGTGTGGGAGATCGTGACGCCGGCCCGGCTGGGGGTGGTCACGTTTCGCTATGCCCCCCCGGACCTGTCGGCCGAGGAGGCGAGGCGCATCACGCTCGGTCTCGTCGAGGCGACCCAGGCGGACGGATTCACGCTCGTCAGCTCGACGACGCTGCGGGAAGAGCCGGTGATCCGGCTCTGTCCCATCAACCCGCGCACGACCCGCGAGGACCTGGAGGCTTCCGTCTGGCGCCTGGGGGACGTCGCCGAAGGCCTTCGGCGACGCCGAGCGGGCAACGACCCCTGGGGCGGTGCTTCCGCGCTGGATGGGTGAGTTCCAGCGGCCACTAGGGCGCGAACCGGTCATGTGGTATATTGTCAAGGGCAAACCCGCCCACACCGATTCGACGAGGAGGATGAACGTGGTTACCAGGTTGGCTGCAGTTCTTGTCACTTTGTCCATCGTGGGAGCGTGCAGCTCCACGAGCGAGCAGGCGGCCGGCTCCGGCTCCGAGCTGGCCGGCGCGACCCACTGGCACACGAAGGTCTACCGCGCCGAAGGAGGCAAGGAGGCCGGGCAGAAGTCGATCGCCCACACCAGCATGACTCGTCTCAACGACGAGCGCACGCGGGCGTCGGTCACCCTGCCGGGGCTGCTCCCCTCGGGCACGTACGCGTGGGGCGTCTACGAGGGCTCGTGCGAGGCTCCGGGGCGTCTGATGGGTAGCGAGAGCGACTATCCCGTCATCGAGCCGGACGAGAACTCGATGGGCTCGTTCACGGCCGTGATCAACGACAACCTCACGGCGAACGGCAGCTACGTGCTGCAGATCTTCACCACCGGTGGATCCCGCGACAGCGCCCTGGGCTGCTCGGGGCTCCGGGTCGGCACCGAAGAGGACGCCCTGGACGAGGCCTGATCGGCCTCAAGGCCTGAGCAGGCTCAAGGCCTGAGCAGGAGCTTCCCGCTCGTCTGCCGGTTTTCGAGGAGGCGGTGCCCTTCCGCCGCCTCCTCGAGCGGCAGGACGCGATCGATCCACACCGCGAGCTTCTCTTCCGCGGCCCAGCGAAAGACGTCGCCGGCGCGATCGAGCATCTCGCTCCGATCCCGTGCGTAGTCGAACAGGGAAGCCGTTGTGAGCGTCCGGCTCCTGAGGACCTCGCGCGGCTGGAAGGGCTCGACCGGCCCGCTCGCCTGTCCGAAAAGGACGACGTGGCCGCGAATCCGGGTCGCCCGAACCGTGCCTGCGAAGGTGGCGCGTCCGACGCCATCGAGCGCGAGGTCCACGCCACGCCCGCCGGTCTCCTCCAGCACGCGCTCCACGAAGTCCTCCTCGTCGTAGCGGATCACGTGCTCGATCCCGAGCGCGCGAAGCCTCTCGGCCTTCCCGGGGGCGCCGCAGGTCGCGAAGACGGTCGCCCCCGACAGCATCGCCATCTGCACGGCGAGGTGACCCACGCCCCCGGCGGCGGCGTGGACGAGGACGGTGTCGCCGGGCTCGAGCGGCCGGATCGTGCGGGTGAGGTAATGGGCCGTCATCCCCTGCAGGGGGAGCGCCGCGGCGAGCCGGGGATCGAGGTCGGCCGGTAACGGAAGCAGCCGCCCGGCGGCGTGCACGACGTGCTGGGCATACGAGCCCGGCGCGTCAAAGAAGGCCACCCGGTCCCCCTCGGCCACGCTTTCGACGTCCGGGCCGATCCGCTCCACCCGGCCAACGCCCTCCTTGCCTGCAATGGCCGGCAGCGGTCCCGCGTCATAGAAGCCGGACCGCAGATAGGTGTCGATGAAGTTCACCCCGGCCAGCTCGACCCTGACCCGCGCCTCTCCGGATCCGGGCTCCGGGACCGGGATCTCGTCGACCTGGAGCACCTCCGGCCCACCTGTCCGGTGGAACCTCACCGCGCGCATCACAACGCGAAGCTTCGATCGGGACAAGCTGCGAGGCGGCGCATCTTCAGACGCTTATGAGGACGAGATGAGGACCATGTCGCCCGTCGGCTCCTCCGTCCCCGGGGCCGGCTCGACCGTCACCGCGAGCGCGTCCATCCCCTCGAGCAGGGCGCGATCGGTGATCTCCAGGCGCGCCCGCCCTTCGGGTCCGGGCCGGAACGTGCCGGCCGCGCGGGGCGTCCCGTCGCTGATCGCCCATAGCTCGTAGACGTCGTCGGGCTGGAGGATCGGCAGGTCGTAGGCGAACAGGATGGCCCGCCCGGTGGCCGGATCGACGAACACCCGTGCGCGCGCTTCGGGGGTCGGTCCCGTGCCGGCGAGCGCGTGGACGCTCGAGCCCGGCTCGGCGAGGAGCTCGAGGTCCGATCGCAGCTCGGCGAGCCGCGTGGCCGCGGTGTCGGCCTCGGCGATCCGCTCGCGGGCGGCCTCCAGGTCGGAGCGAAGCCGATCGTTCCGGCTCCGGAGCTGCAGGTTCGAGATCCCCAGGAAGAGGACCAGGACGGCCGCGATACCGGCCGCGATCCAGGGCAGCCACGAACGGTCCTCGCGATGGAGAGGCACAACCGGCGGCTCGGCTTTCCGGCTCGCCGCTTCACCATCCGCCCCGGCCAGCACGCGCTCACGGAGCCGGACCGGCGGCGCCTCCGGCGAGGCGTCGAGCGCGATGGCACCCAGGATCTCCTCCATGTCCCGGCGAGCCCGTTCGCCCGCTTCTCCCCGGCGCTCGATCTCGACCGCGAGCGCGACCTGATCTTCCCGGGACAGCTCGCCCAGGAACGAATCGAAGAGCAGCTCGTGGAAGCGTTCGTCGTTCATGCGAGAGCGTCCCTCAGCTTGATCAGCCCCGTGCGGATGCGGGTCTTGACCGTCCCGAGCGGGATCCCGGTCCGCTCGGCGATCTCACGATGGCTGAGCCCGCCGAAGAAGGCGAGGCGTAGCGCGCCGGCCTGCTCGGAGGGCAGCCCTTCGAGCGCCCGCCGGATCCGCGCTCCACGCTCGACCAGGATCGTTTCCCGGTCGGGCTCGAGGCCGCGCGGGTTCGTGGCGAGGTCGGCGGCCGGTTCCTCCTCCAGACGATCGAGCGCTCTGCCGTACGAGCGGTCGGCCCGGATCCGGTCGAGCGCCCGGCTCCGGGTCATCATCGCGAGCCACGTCCACCCCGATCCGCGGCTGGCATCGAAGGACCCGGCCTGGCGCCAGGCCTGCACGTACAGCTCCTGGGCCACCTCCTCGGCCACCTCACGGCTAGCCAGCATGCGGACCAGGATGCCGAAGACGTAGGGGCTCGTCTGGTCGTAGAGCTCGACGAACGCGCCCCGCTCGCCTACGGCGACGCGCTGGAGGAGCCCCCCGATGTCGTTCCGTGGCACGGGTCCGGTCTCCGGACATTCCGGTCGCGCCCGCACCTCTATTCCAGTACGGGCCGGCATGGCGAATGGATGCTCGGGAACCTATCCACGGCGCCGGAGCGAGAGCAATCCGGAGGACCGGGGCGTCCGTACTGGAGGGTGAACGCGAAGAAGTCATCGAATCCCAACCAAGGAGCCGACCATGCGGATACGGTACGCTGTGATCGTCGCTGTCGCGACGCTCGGGATCGCCGCCTTCGCAGCCGAGCGCTGGCTGCCGGCCGCAGACCACCGCGACAGCATGACCCTGACCAACGACCAGGCGGTCGACATCGCGGACGTCTACACCTTCCGCAGTCCCGCCAACCCGTCGAACGTCGTCCTCGCGATGACGGTCCCCGGGCTCGTCCCGCCGTCGGAGACGCGCAGCTTCGATACCGACGCGCTTTACCAGTTCAAGATCGATACGAACGGCGACGCCGTGGAGGATCGCGTGATCCAGGTGTTCGCGACCGGCTCGGGGCCTACACAGACGGTTCACTTCCGCGGCCCGGCGGAGCCGGTGACGACCGGGGCCGTCAACCGGCTTCTGCCCGGAGAGGACGACGCCACCGTCCAGATCTCGGCCGCCGCCGACGCGATCACCGCGACCGGCGAGGGGCTCACCGTTTTCGCCGGCCTCAGGGACGACCCCTTCTTCTTCGATCTCGCGCGCTTCAACGAGATCGTGATGGGGATGGCGACGGCGTTCCGCGACCCCGGCATCGACACGTTCGCCGGTTCCAACGCCCTGGCGATCGTGGTCGAGGTGCCGGTGGCGCAGATCGGCGCCGCGTCCTTCGGTGTCTG